>NZ_JBEZFO010000034.1:0-37349 GCF_040649495.1 Micromonospora sp. NPDC048947 | reverse complement strand
ACGGTTGATCGGCAGCAAGAAGGACCTGGCCCGGCTGATCCGTGGCGACCTCGCCACCCGTCGCCCGCACTCGATCAACACCAGCGAGTCCGCGCTCACTTGACAGCACCGGCGGTGAGGCCGGCGACGAAGTAGCGCTGCAGGGCCAGGAACCCGACGACGACCGGGATGCTGACCACCAGCGAGGCGGCCATGATCTGGTTCCAGTAGACGTTGAACTGGGTGGAGTAGCCCTGGAGGCCGACGGCCAGGGTGCGGCTGCCCTCGTCGGTCATCACCGACGCGAAGAGCACCTCACCCCACGCGGTCATGAACGCGTACACGGTGACCGCGACGACGCCGGGCACGGCGGCCGGCAGGATGACCTGGAACAGGGTGCGCAGCGGACCTGCGCCGTCGACCTGCGCCGCCTCGTCCAGACCCCGGGGGATCGAGTCGAAGTAGCCGACCAGCATCCAGATCGAGAACGGCAGCGAGAAGGTCAGGTACGTGATGACCAGGCCGGTGCGGCTGGCGTACAGCTCGATGCCGGTGGCGTTGCCCAGGTTGACGTAGATGAGGAACAGCGGCAGCAGGAACAGGATGCCGGGGAACATCTGCGTGGACAGCACGGTCACCGTGAAGACACCCCGACCGCGGAACCGGTACCGGCTCACCGCGAACGCGGCGAAGATGGCCACCGCCACCGAGCAGACCGCCGCGATGCTCGACACCACCAGGCTGTTCACCAGGTACCGGGCCAGCGGCACGGTGCTCCACATGTCGACGAACGGTTGCAGGGTGGGCCGGCTGGGCCACCAGGTGAAGCCGTTCTGCACGTCCTGCAACGGCTTCGCCGCCGAGGTGACCATGACGTAGAGCGGGATGACGACGAAGAGGGCGAGCAGGGTCAGCACGATGCGCCGACCCCAGCGCTCACCGGCTGTCTCACGCATGGTCATCCCTCCGACGGTTGGTGATCAGCAGGTACACGGCCGAGACGACAAGCAGGAACAGCAGCAGCGCCACGGACATGGCCGACCCGGAGCCGAAGTCCCAGGTCTTGAAGGAGCTGCGGTAGATGTGGATGGAGATCAGGTCGGCCTGCTCGGGCGCGGAACCGCCGAACAGCACGAACGGGGTGTTGAAGTCGTTGAACGTCCACAGGAACAGCACCAGCAGCAGCACCAGGTTGACCGGCCGCAGCATCGGCAGGGTGACCGAGCGCAGCCGGCGCCAGAACCCGGCGCCGTCGATAGCGGCGGCCTCGTACAGCTCACCGGGCACGTTCTGCAACCCGGCCATGAGGCACAGGAACGCGAACGGCCAGTTACGCCAGACCGACACCACCAGCAGCGACCAGAAGCTGTTGTCGCCGATCAACCAGAACGGCCGTTCGTTCATCAGCCCGAGCTGGTCCACGAGCACGTGGTTGACCAGGCCGGTGTCGCGTTGCAGCAGGAAGCTCCAGGTGATCACGGCCGCGTAGACCGGCAGCGCGTACGGGGTGAGGAACAGCGCCCGCAGGATCGCCCGTCCACGGAACGGCCGTTGCAGGACGACAGCCGCCGAGATGCCGAGCAGCCAGGCGAAGCCGACCGAGAGCAGGCTGTAGGCCAGGGTGACCCAGAACGAGTGCAGCAGTTCCTTGCCGGCGGCGCTGTTCAGGTCGAGCGTCGCCCGGTAGTTCTCCAGCCCGATGAAGGGCGCGGTGGACCAGTCGCGAATGTGGAACTGGGTCAGCTCCAGCAGGCTCATCCAGACCCCGACCACCATGGGGATGACGTGGATGGCGAGTTCCAGCACGACGGCCGGTGCGAGCAGCAGGTACGGCAGGAGCGAGCGGCGGGGGCCGCGGGGCCGGCGGGCCGGCCCCCGGGCCGGCGACCCGGCCCGGGG
Organism: Micromonospora sp. NPDC048947; assembly: GCF_040649495.1. Taxonomy (NCBI): domain Bacteria; kingdom Bacillati; phylum Actinomycetota; class Actinomycetes; order Micromonosporales; family Micromonosporaceae; genus Micromonospora; species Micromonospora sp. NPDC048947. The sequence goes on along the minus strand of NZ_JBEZFO010000034.1, from coordinate 35,471 downwards.
TTCGCGCCGGTCGGCGTCCGGCGCGGTGGTGCTGGTTGCCATCGGGGTCCTCTCGGAGGCGGTGGCCGTGGCCGGGCTCAGCGCCCGACCACGGCCACCGGTGACGCCTGGGTCAGCGCATCTTCTGCTGCGCGTCGGTCAACTTGGCCTTCACCGACTCCTCGGTGACCGGCTTGCCGCTGGCCGCGTCGGCGAACAACTCCTTCATCGCGGTGCCGACCAGGGTCTCGAAGGTGCTCTCATCGGGCACCTGCGGCAGCGGGGCCGCGGTGGTGACGAGGGTTTCCTGGATGGTCTTCTGCTCCGTGGCGCTGAACGCGGGGTCGGAGGCGGCGGTCTTCACCGCCGGCAGCGAGCCGTACGTCTTGTTGAGGATCGTCTGCTCCTCGTCGCTGGTCATGAACTTCACGAAGCTCAGCGCGCCGTCCTTGTTCTTGGTGTGCTTGAAGACCGCCATGTTGATCCCGGCGACCATGCTGTTGACCTTCTTGCCGCCGGCCGGCGGGCTGGCCAGGAACGGCACCGGGGCCACCCCGTACGCGTCGGCGGGCATGTTCTGCGTCTTCAGGTTCGACCCGGCGGACTGCCAGAGCAGCATGGCGGCCTTGCCGTTGGCGAAGTCGGAGACCGACTGGTTCTGCGCGTACTCCGCGTTGCTCGGGTTGGTGATCTTGTCGGCGGCCATGAAGTCGATGTACCGCTTGATCGCCGAGACGTTCTGCGGGGTGTCGAAGGTCGGCTTGCCGGCCGAGTCGAACCACTCGCCGCCGTACTGCTGACTGAAGGTGAAGGCGTGGTGGGCGTTCTCCGACGGGTTGGCCCCCTCGATCGCCAGGCCCCACTTGCCGCCGGTGCTCAGCTTCTTGCCGTACTCGGCGAGCTGTTCCCAGGTGGTCGGCGGCGCGGTGATGCCGGCGTCGGCGAACGACTTCTTGTTGTAGTACAGGCTGTACGCCATGCTGTAGAGCGGCACGGCGGCCGGTGGCTTGCCGGGGGCGCCGGCGGCGGCGAGCGCGGCGGGCACGATCCGGTCCTTGCCGCCGACGGCCTGCAGGGCGGCGTCGTCGAACTCGACCAGCGCGCCGGTGGCCTGCAACGACGCCGACCAGGTGTTGCCGATGTTGACAACGTCCGGGCCCTTGCCGGAGGCGGCGGCGGCCAGCAGGCGGTTGAGCAGATCCGACCAGGGGACCACCTCCACGGTGACCTTGATGCCGGTCTGCTTCTCGAACTTGTCCAACTCCGGCTGGAGGGTGGTCTTGTCGGCCTCCAGGCTGGCGCCCTGGTTGCTGGCCCAGTAGGTGAGTGTCTTGGGCGACGAGGCGGAGTCGTCGCCGGAGCCTCCGCAGGCGGTCAGCGAGGCGGCCGCCAGTACGGCGGCGGTGAATATCCCGAGGTGTCGTCTCGACACGGGTCAGCCCTTCCGGTGCGTGGTGGGGGTCCGCCGACCTTCGTCACCGATAGGGGTCGGGCGACGGGGGCCGGCTGCGGACAGGGTTCGGGGGTGCGCCGTCGGGGTCCGTCGGCGTTTCCCGGGAGTTACATCACGGCTTAATTTATGTCGTCATTAAAGTTGCTGGCAGGTGGGTCGTCAAGCACGAGGCGGTTACAGTCGCCTCGAACGGCCGACGGGAACGAGGTGACGAGTGGAGCTGGCGCGTGCCACCAACCGCAGCGTGCGGTTGCGCAACCGGTCCGCCCTGCTGACCAAGCTCTTCCTGGACGGCCCGCTCACCCGCCAGGACCTGGTGCGCAGCACCGGGCTGAGCCAACCCGCGGTCAGCAACGTGGTCGCCGACATGATCGACGAAGGGCTGGTCGTCGAGGCCGGCGCCGCCGAGTCCGACGGCGGCCGGCCCAGCATGCTGCTGCGGATGGCGCCCCGCTTCGCCTTCGTGGTCGGCGTGGACGTCGGCGAGACCCGGGTCCGGGTGGAGCTGTTCGACTTCGCGATGACCCTGCTGGCCAGCGTCGAGTACCCGCTCGACCCGGCCCGCACCGAGCCCGACCTGGTGGCCGGGCGCGTGCTGGCCGGCATCGACGCGGTCACCGGCCAGGCCGGGGTGGCCCCCGGTGACGTGCTCGGCGTCGGCATCGGCGTCTCCGGCGTGGTCGAGCAGGGCACCGAGGCCGTCGTGCACGCCCAGGCCCTCGGCTGGGACCGGGTGCCGCTGGAGCGTCTGATCGGCGCCGGCACCGACCTGCCACTGCACATCGACAACGGCGCGAAGACCCTGGGCCAGGCCGAGATGTGGTTCGGCGCCGGCCGGGGCGCCCGGCACGCCGTTTTCGCGCTCGTCGGCTCCGGGGTGGGCGCGTCGGTGGTGACCAACGGCGCCACCTACCGGGGCGCGTCCAGCAGCGCGGGGGAGTGGGGGCACACCACGCTGGTGTACGGCGGCCGGGTCTGCCGGTGCGGCGCGCGCGGTTGCCTGGAGGCGTACGTGGGGGCGGAGGCGATCATCGACCGCTACCGGGAGGCACGCCGGGGTCGACCGGTGCCGGGCGAGGACGAGGAGTCCCAGATCGCCGCGCTGGTCGCCGCCGCCGAGACCTCGGCTACCGCGCGACGGGTGCTGGCGGACACCGCCGGCTACCTCGGCGCCGGGGTGGCCAACCTGATCAACCTGTTCAACCCGGAGCGCGTGGTGCTCGGCGGCTGGGCGGCGATGGCCCTCGGCGACCTGCTGCCGGCCGTGCGGGAGGCCGCCGGTCGGCAGGCGCTGCGCCAGCCGTACGAGCAGGCGTCGATCGAGCTGTGCCGGCTCGGGGTGGATGCGGTGGCGTTGGGCGCGGCGACCCTCCCGATCGCCCGCTTCCTCACCGAGGGTGGCGTCCGACGCTGACGGGGCACGACTCCGCAGGCCGACGGCAAATTACCCAAAAAGAATCCTCGGGATAAATAACGAAGTTATAGATCGATGTCTTGACGCCGCCGCAATCTCGCCGCAACACTCCTACGAGAGCGCTCTCCTCCCCGCGGCACCGCGTCGGCGGCACCATCCACGGCGTCACGGGCGAGTCCCATCCCATCCGTGCGGCAACCCGTAACCCCCTATCGACAGGCGATGTCATGACATCTCGTGCTACATCCGTACGCCCGCGTCCCCGGGTCGTGCGCCACCTGCTCGTCGGGCTCACCGTGGCCCTGGCCGCGACGCTTACGCCGACTGGAGTCACCGCACCCGCGCAGGCCGCCCCCGTCCTGCTGTCCCAGGGCCGTACGGCCACCGCCTCGTCCACCGAGAACGGCGGAACCCCCGCCGCCGCCGCTGTCGACGGCAACACCGGCAGCCGTTGGTCCAGCGCGTTCAGCGACCCGCAGTGGCTCCAGGTCGACCTCGGCGCCCGCGCCACCATCACCCAGGTCAACCTGCTCTGGGAGGGCGCCTACGGCCGGGCCTTCCAGCTCCAGACCTCCGACAACGGGTCCACCTGGACCACGATCTACTCGACCACCACCAGCACCGGCGGCACCCAGAACCTCACCGTCTCCGGCGCCGGCCGCTACGTCCGCATGTACGGCACCGCCCGGGGTACCGGCTACGGCTACTCGCTCTGGGAGTTCCAGGTCTACGGCGAGAGCGGCGGCACCAACGAGCCCCCGGTGACGCCCACCGACCCGTACAACCCGAACCTCGGGTCGAACACCTTCGTCTTCGACCCGAGCACCCCGACGTCGACCATCCAGAGTCGACTGAACACCCTCTTCACCCAGCAGGAGACCAACCAGTTCGGCCCGCAGCGCTACGCGGTGCTATTCAAGCCCGGCACCTACACCGCCGACGTCAACCTCGGCTTCTTCACCCAGGTCGCCGGCCTCGGCATGAGCCCCGACGACGTCAACCTCAACGGCCACGTGCGTGCCGAGGCGTTCTGGTTCGGCGGCAACGCCACCCAGAACTTCTGGCGGGCCGCCGAGAACCTGTCGGTGACCCTGCCCGCCGGGCAGACCGTGGAGCGCTGGGCGGTGTCCCAGGCGGCGCCGTACCGGCGGATGCACCTGCGCGGCGCGCAGAACCAGATCCAGCTCTGGAATGGTGGCGACGGCTGGTCCAGCGGTGGCCTGCTGGCCGACACCCGCATCGACGGCCTGGTCGTCTCCGGCTCGCAGCAGCAGTGGTACTCCCGCAACAGCGAGTTCGGCAACGGCTGGACCGGCTCGGTCTGGAACATGGTTTTCCAGGGCGTCAACGGCGCTCCCGCGCCCAGCTTCCCCAACCCGTCGCACACGGTGATCCCGCAGACCCCGCAGGTACGGGAGAAGCCGTTCCTCTACGTGACCGGAAGCGGTGAGTACCGGGTCTTCGTGCCCGCGCTGCGCACCAACTCCACCGGCACCAGCTGGTACAACAAGACCCCGGCCGGCTCGTCACTGTCGCTGTCGCAGTTCTTCGTCGTCCAGCCCGGCACCAGCGCCGCCACCATCAACACCGCCCTCGCCCAGGGCAAGCACCTGCTCCTCACCCCGGGCGTGCACCGGATCACCGAGCCGATCCAGGTCAACCGGGCCGACACGGTGATCCTCGGCCTCGGCCTGGCCACCATCCAGGCCGACAACGGCACGGTGGGCATGCGGGTGGCCGATGTGGACGGCGTGAAGGTGGCCGGCATCATGTTCGAGGCCGGCACGACGAACTCGCCGGTGCTGATGGAGGTCGGGCCGTCCGGCTCGTCCGCGAGCCACGCCTCGAACCCGACCTCGCTGCACGACGTGTTCTTCCGCATCGGCGGGCCGCACGTCGGCAGGGCCACCAACACGCTGACCGTCAACAGCGACAACGTGATCGGTGACCACATGTGGCTGTGGCGGGCCGACCACGCCGCCAGCGGCGTACCGACCGGGTGGACGCTGAACACCGCCGACACCGGGCTCACCGTCAACGGCGACAACGTCACCATGTACGGCCTCTTCGTCGAGCACTACCAGAAGTACCAGACCATCTGGAACGGCAACGGCGGGCGTACGTACTTCTACCAGAACGAACTGCCCTACGACGTGCCGAACCAGGCGGCCTGGATGAACGGGTCGACCCGGGGCTACGCCGCGTACAAGGTCGCCGATTCCGTGACCAGTCACCAGGCGTTCGGGCTGGGCAGCTACAGCTACTTCAACGTCAACCCAGCGGTGGTGGAGGAACGGTCCTTCGAGGTGCCCACCAACCCGAACGTGCGCTTCACGAACATGGTGACCGTCTCGCTCGGCGGTGTCGGCACCATCAACCGGGTGATCAACAACGCCGGTGGCACCGCGAACGCGGCCAACCAGACGGTGTACCTGACCACCTACCCCTGACCGGGGCGCCCGCGCCGGCCGGTCCTCTGTGACCGGTCGGCCGGGTGGCACCCAGGGCCGTGGCCGGCCCGGTCCCGCCGAGACCGGGCCGGCTGCGGTCGTGCCGCTCAGCCGGCCAGCACCTCGGCCGCCGCCCGTTCACCGGCGCGCACCGCCCCCTCCAGGTAGCCACTCCAGCGGGTGGCCGTCTCGGTGCCCGCCCAGTACACCCGCCCCACCGGCGTCCGCAGGTGCGGACCGTACGTCCGCCACGTGCCCGGGGTGAGCGCACCGGAGAAGCAGCCCCGGGTCCACTCGTCGGCCGACCAGTCGTACTCGATGAGATCCACCGGGTCCCCGGCTCGCGGCCCGACCACACTGGCGAACGCTTCCAGCAGGCATTGGCGACGCCGCGCGGGGGACATGCCGCGCAGCGTGGCGGCGTCAGTGGAGTAGCTGAACCCGGTCAGCACCCCGATCGGTGAGGTCGGGGTGGAGTTGTCGACAGTCTCGGTGAGCGGACCTGTGCTGGTGGTGGCCACGCCGGAGCGCCCGTCGGCACGCCAGAACGGTTCCGGGTAGACGGCGTGCACCTTCAGCGCCGAACCCATCGGCATGCGCTGGGTGAGCCCGTCTCGCAGCGGGGGCAGCGGCGGGTCGTACCGGATCCGGCCGGCCAGCGCCGGTGCCAGCGCGACCACCACCGCGTCGCCGTCGACGCGCCCGGTGTCGGTCCACGCCGTCGCCCCGTCGACTGTCTGTTCGATGCCCCGCACCGGCGCGGCCAGCGTCAGCGCGCCCGGCGGCAGGGCGGTGGCCATCCGTTCGGCCAGCGCCGCCGGCCCGCCCACGATCCGGTCCTGCTGCGCGCCGCCGGCCATCCCCAGCAACGGCCCGGTCCCGCCGGCGCTGCGCAGGTAGAACAGCAGGTGCAACAGGGACAGCTCGTCCACGCCGGTGGCCAGCAGCCCGCCGGCGAGCACCCGCCCCAGGTAGTCGGCGGTGACGTCGTCCCCGGCCGTGGCGGCGAGCCACCCACCGACGGTCGTCCGGTCCCACGATGCGGCCTCCGGCGTCGCCCAGGGTTCGGCCGGGTCCAGTCGTGCGGCGTATTCGTCGAGCAGGCCGAGCACCCGGCCCACCTGTGCCGGCGGCTCGGCCCGGGGCGCACCGGCCCAGAGCAGTGTGGGCGCGCCGACCGACGCCGAGGCGAAGGTGGCCAGCCCGTGCTCGGCGACCAGGGCGTACATCCGGTCCTGGGTCGGACCGATCCACTGGGCCCCCAGGTCGAGTTGCGTGAGCTCGGGCAGCCATCGGGTCAGCACCCGACCGCCCACCCGGTCGCGGGCCTCAAGCAATCGCACCTGGGCGCCGGCACGGCTGAGCGCCAGCGCGGCGGCGAGCCCGGAGAAGCCGGCGCCGACCACGACAACCCGCAAGCCGTCGGTCACACCCCGGGTCTACCCACAACCGTCGCAGGCATGGCTACCGGCTCCGTCTCAGATGCCATGCTGTCCGACCCCACGGGTACCGCCACAAAACCAGACACGGGATACAGTCCTCGATGTGGCGACGACCCTTCACCAGGATCCGCGTCCGTCCGCCTCGCGCCTGTCGGCACGACCGTGGTTACCGGTCGCCGTCGCCGGCTTGACCGGCGCCGCACTCGGGGTCCTCGCCTGTTACTCAGTGTTGACGCCCCGCTGGGGGGTACCGCACGCGGTCACGGGCACCGTCGTAGCGGTCAACGCCGACGCCAACGCGTTCGTGGTCCGGCCCGATGGGCGGCAACCGTCGGCGAACAAGGCCGACGACGGCGGCCATGGCTATCAACTGGGCCCGGTGGAGTGGGTCGACTACGCCGGTCAGACCCACCACGAAGGAACACCCGTCTGCCTGGCTCCGCTCTCCGAAGGGGCCAAGGTCGAGCTGATGGTGGTGGATGTGCGCGGAGGCACCGGTGGGCCGGATGCGCTGATCACCCGGGTCCGGTGCCTAAGCGCCCGGTGATCGACCGACCGCGCGAATTCCCGGTCGTCGCGCAGGAAGGCGAGCACGTCCTCGTCCAGCGTCCTTCTCGTCGCACCACCCGGGCCTGGCCACCGTCGCCTCCGTGGGTGCAGAGCAAAGGGCACGCCAACACCGAGGCCGGGTCGCACGCCGAGAAATTTCCGCCGGCCTGTCGATTCGGGCGGCGGCCGATCGTGTGGAGGATGAGAGGTCGGTGACGGGCCGGCCGCCCGTGAGGAGGAACCATGACGCTCTACCTGCTCAGCATCCACCAGCCGCAGGGTGAGCTGCCGCCGGAGCCGGAGTTCCTGGCCGACGTGATGCGTCAGCTCGGCGAGCTGCGCGACGAGTTGGCGTCCACCGGGTCGTGGGTCTTCGGGCAGGGCCTGCACGGCCCGGAGACCGCCACAGTGCTGCGGCCCCGCGACGGCGAGGTGCTCATCACCGACGGACCGTTCGTGGAGGGCAAGGAATACCTCGGCGGCATCACCATCATCGACGTGCCGGACCTGGACGCCGCCCTGCGCTGGGGTCGCCGCTACGCGCTGGCCACCACCCTGCCGATCGAGGTGCGCCCCTTCCACGGCGGGGCCGGCGACTGACAGTGCCCGACGTGGAGGCGGTGTTCCGCGCGGAGTACGGCCGCGCTGTCGCCGTCCTGGTCCGCCTCCTCGGCGACATCGACCTCGCCGAGGAGGCCGTCCAGGATGCCTTCGTCATCGCGGTGCGGCGCTGGCCGTGCAGCGGCCCGCCGCCCAGCCCGGCCGGTTGGATCATCACCACCGCCCGCAACCGGGCCATCGACCGGCTGCGGCGGGAGGCGTCGCGGGCCGACCGGCACGCCCAGGCGGCCCTGCTCTACGCCGCCGACCCACCTGAGCAGGAGGGACCGGTGCGCGACGACCGGTTACGTCTGATCTTCACCTGCTGCCATCCGGCGCTCGCCCCGAGCGCCCGGGTCGCCCTCACCCTGCGGCTGCTCGGTGGTTTGAGCACCGCCGAGATCGCCCGAGCCTTCCTGGTGCCGGAGCCGACGATGGCGCAGCGGCTGGTCCGCGCCAAGTCGAAGATCCGCAACGCGGGGATCCCGTACCGGGTGCCCCGCGACGCCGACCTGCCCGACCGGCTGCACGGCGTCCTCGCGGTGCTCTACCTGATCTTCAACGAGGGGTACACGGCGAGCGCCGGCCCGCACCTGGTCCGCGCCGAGCTGTGCGCCGAGGCGATCCGGTTGACCAGGCTGCTGGTGGAGCTGATGCCGGACGAGGCCGAAGCGCTCGGCCTGCTCGCCCTGATGCTCCTGACCGAAGCCCGCCGGGCGGCGCGGACCACCACCGTCGGCGACCTGGTGCCGCTGGCCGAGCAGGACCGGCGCCGGTGGGACAGCGCCCTGATCGCCGAGGGCCAGGCGCTGGTCCGCCGCTGCCTGCGCCGCGACCGGCCCGGCCCGTACCAGATCCAGGCCGCGATCGCCGCCGTGCACAGCGTCGCGAAAAGCGCCGCCGACACCGACTGGGCCCAGATCCTTCAGCTGTACGACCAGCTGAGCGTGGTCGCCCCCAGCCCGGTGGTGGCGCTGAACCGGGCCGTCGCGCTCGCCGAGGTGGCCGGTGCGGCGGCGGCGCTGACCGAGGTGGACCGCCTCGACCTGGTCGGCTTCCACGTCTACCACGTGGTCCGCGCCGACCTGCTGGCTCGGCTCGGTCGGGGCGGGGAGGCCGTCGAGGCGTACCGGACGGCCGTCGCCCTGACGGACAACGCGGCCGAACGGGCCTTTCTCACCGCACGCGCGACGGCCCTGGCGACGGCCTGAGGGCGCGTTTGCCGCAGGGGCGGTCGGGAACCCGAGGCACCGCCGCAGCAGGGGATGGGGAGGGGCCATGGCGTACCGACAGACCGCCGTCGACACCGCGCCCGACCTGTCCATCCTCACACTCGGTGTGGAGGAGGAGTTCCTGCTGCTCGACCCGGACAGCGGCCGGAACCTGCCGGTCGCCGACCAGGTACGCGGCGCGTTGCGCGGCCCCGCCCGGGAGCAGAGCCGGCAGGAGTTCCGGCACAGCATGGTGGAGATGGTCACCCCGGTCTGCGCCGACCTCACCGAGCTACGCGCGCACCTGGTGACGCTGCGTCGCTCCGCCGTCGAGGCCGCCACGGCGGCCGGCGCCCGACTGGTGGCGGTCGGCGCCACCCCGGTGGCCGAACCGCACCGGACGGTCCCCGACGAACCGCGCTACCACGCCATGTCGCGCCGGTACGGGCCGGTGGCGCACGACCCGGCGGTGTGCGGCTGCCACGTGCACGTCGGGCTGCCCGACCGGGAACGGGCAGTGCAGGTCTGCAACCACCTGCGGGTGTGGCTGCCGGTGGTGCAGGCGATCACCACCAACTCGCCGCTGCACGACGGGTACGACACCGGGCACGCCAGTTGGCGCTCGATGCAGTTGGAACGCTGGCCCAGTATCGGTCCGACGCCGCACTTCGACTCCGTCGCCGACTACGACAGCACCGTCGACGAGCTGATCGCCGCCGGCATCATGCTCGACGCGGCGATGGTCTACTGGTACGCCCGGCCGTCGTCGACCTACCCGACCGTTGAGGTGCGGGTCGGTGACGTCTGCACGGAGGTGGACGACGCGGTGCTTGTCGCCGCGCTGGTCCGATCCCTCGTGGCCACCCTCGCCGACGACGTGCGCGCCGGGGTGAACGCCCCGAACGTCCGGGACTGCCTGGTCGCCGCGGCGCACTGGCGGGCCGCCCACGACGGTCTCGACGGCGAGCTGATCGATCTGCGTGCCGGCGGCACCCGCCCCGCCTGGGCGCTCGTCGACGAGCTGATGGCGGTGATCGCCCCGGCGCTGCTGCGCCACGGCGACCTCGGGTACGTGTTGGCGCAGCTCGCCCGGCTGCGTCGCGACGGCACCGGCGCCACCCGGCAGCGGCGGGTGCTGGAGCGCGCTGGGGACCTGCACGTGGTCCTCGACGACCTGGTGGCCCGTACCGCCGCCGGCTGACCGCCGCCACTGCCCACCGGGGTCAGCGGATGTCGTGGGTCTGTAGCCACAGCTCCAGCAGGCCGAGTTGCCACAGCTTGTTGCTGCCGGCCGCGGCCTCCGCCCGGTCCGGCTCGGCCAGCAGATGTGCCACGTACTCCGGGCGGAACAGCCCCCGCTCGCGCGCGGCCGGCGCCTGCAACGCCTCGGCAACCAGCTCGCGCACCGGGCCGTCCACGTTGCGCAGCGCCGGCACCGGGAAGTAGCCCTTGGGCCTGTCGATCACCTCGGCGGGCAGCACCTCACGGGCGACCTCCTTCAGGACGCCCTTGCCACCCTGACTGACCTTGTGCTCCGGCGGGCAGTGCGCGGCCAGGGTGACCAGGTCCTGGTCGAGGAAGGGCGTACGCACCTCCAGACCCCACGCCATGCTCATGCTGTCCACCCGCTTGACCGGGTCGTCGGGAAGCATCAGGTGGGTGTCCAGGCGCAGCACGGCGTCCAGCGCGGTCTGCGCCCCGGGCGCGGCGAGGTGCCCGGTGAGCAGGTCCCGGCTGGCGTCGTGCTCCAGCGCGTACGCCGGGCCGACGATGCGGCGCAGCTCGTCGTGGCCGCGGTCGAAGAACGCGGCGGCGAACGTCTCGGCCGCGCCGTGCCGGGGCGCCTCGACCAGTGGCTGGTGGTAGCCGTAGCCGGCGAACACCTCGTCGGCACCCTGCCCCGACTGGGCCACCTTCACGTGTTGCGCCACCTGCTCGGAGAGCAGGTGGAAGGCGACCACGTCGTGGCTGCCCATCGGCTCGGTCATCGCCAGCACGGCCCGTCGGACGGCGGGCACCAGGTCGTCGTCGGCCAGTCGGATCCTGTGGTGGTCGGTGTCGTACGCCCGGGCCACCAGGTCCGAGAAGTGGAACTCGTCGCCAGACTCGCCGTCGCGGCTGTCGAAGCCGATGCTGAACGTCCGCAGGTGCTGCTGACCGGCCTCGGCGAGCAGCGCCACGATGAGGCTGGAGTCCAGTCCGCCGGAGAGCAGCACCCCCACCGGCACGTCGGCGACCAGCCGTCGGCGTACCGCCGCGCGCAGCGCGTCGCCGATCGCGGCCCGCCAGTCGGCGGCGTCCATCCCCGCGTCGGCCGGCTCCCGCACGTAGTCGGGCCGCCAGTAGACCTCCTCGCGGCTGCGCCCGTCCGCCTCGATCACCCGCAGGGTGGCCGGCGGCAGCTTGCGCACGCCGCGCAGCACGGTGCGCGGCGCGGGCACGATGGAGTGCCAGGACAGGTAGTGGTGCAACGCCACCGGATCGATGCCGGTGTCGACGTCGCCGGCGGCCAGCAGCGCGGGTAGGGTGGAGGCGAACCGCAGCCGCCCCGGCGCCTCGGCGAGGTAGAGCGGTTTGATGCCGAGCCGGTCGCGGGCCAGGATCAGCCGCCGCCGGACCCGGTCGACCAACCCGATCGCGAACATGCCGACCAGGTGGTCGACGAAACGCTCACCCCAGTGCGCGTACGCCACCAGGATCACCTCGGTGTCGCTGGTGGAGTGGAAGGTGTACCCGGCGTTCTGTAGCTCCTCGCGCAGCTCCGGGTAGTTGTAGATGCAACCGTTGAAGACCAACGCCAGGCCCAGGTCGTCGCGGACCATCGGCTGCCCGCCCGCGTCGGACAGGTCGATGATCGTCAGCCGGCGGTGCCCCAGGGTCACCCAGCCGTCGGCGAACAGGCCCTCGCCGTCCGGCCCGCGTGAACGCATCGCCTCGGTCATCCGGGTGACCGCCGCCGCGTCGGGCGAGCGGCCGTCGAATCGCGCCTCCCCGCTGATCCCGCACATCAGGCGAGGCGGTGCTGGTTCAGGGCAGACATGGCCCTCCTGTCAGGTCTCCCCGACTGGTGGTGGCGGGGCCCGCGGTGGGAACGGGGCCGCTGGCTACCCGAGCATCGGGCGGGCAAACGCGCAGGTGATCCCGCGCGTCCGGCTCAGTCGAGCAGGGTGCGCAGGATGCGGGCCAGTTCGGCGCGGTCGGTGTCGTTGAGGTGGCCGAAGAAGCGGTCGGCCTCGGCCCGGCGCGCGGCCCGGATGGCGGTGCTGACCCGGTCGCCCTCCTCGGTGAGCGCGACAAGGGTCGCCCGACGGTCGGCCGGGTCGGGTCGGCGTTCGACCAACCCCCGGGTCTGGAGGTCGTCGACGACCTCGGTCGCCGAGCGGGGCGCGATGCGCAGGTGCTCGGCGAGGGTGCCGGGGCGTACCTCGCCGTGCCGGGCCAGCACGCCGAGGGCCCGGGACTGGCTGGGGGTGACGTCCCAGGGCGCCAGTGAGTCCCGGGTCTGCCGACGCAGACGGGACGCCACCGCCCAGAACGTCTCCGCCAGGCTCTCGTCGTCGGCGCTGTCGACGGTGTGCTCGATCACCGGAATACGGTAGCAGGATATATGGTTGCTCCCTCATGATGAGGTAACCTCAGCAATATTGCCGACGAAGGGTAGTGCCCCCTTGGAACCCACCCCGATGGGCCGCGACCGCGGCCACCGCACCCTCAGCGCCGAAGAGAAGACGCAGGCCCGTCAGGTGTCGCTGCGCCGCATCGGCCGCCTGTTCACCCCCCACCGGCCCGCGCTGGCCGCCGTCACCGCGATCATCGTGGTCTCCTCGATCATCGCGATGGCCACCCCGTTCCTGCTGCGTGCCGTGATCGACCGGGCCCTGCCGCAGGGCGACGTGACACTGCTGGTCTGGCTGGTCCTCGGCATGGTCGCCGTCGCGGCGGTGACCTCCGCCCTCGGCGTCGTGCAGACCTGGATCTCCACCCAGGTCGGCCAGCGGGTCATGCACCGGCTGCGCACCGACGTCTTCAGCCACCTCCAGCGCCAGTCGCTCGGCTTCTTCACCCGCACCCGCACCGGCGAGGTGCAGTCCCGGATCACCAACGACATCGGCGGCATGCAGTCGGTGGTCACCTCCACCGCCACCGCCGTCGCCGCCAACCTCACCACAGTGGTCGCCACAGCTGTCGCCATGGTCGCGCTCTCCTGGCAGCTCTCCCTGGTCTCGCTCGTGGTGCTGCCGCCGGCCATCTGGCTGACCCGTCGGGTCGCCCGGATGCGCCGCGAGATCACCGCCCAACGGCAACGCGAACTCGCCGACCTCAACGTCACTGTGGAGGAGGGGCTCTCGATCAGTGGCGTACAACTGGCCAAGACACTCGGCACCGGCCCCGCGCTGATCGACCGCTTCACCGCCTCCTCGGCCCGCCTGGTCGACCTGGAGCTACGCAGTGAGCTGGCCGGCCGCTGGCGGATGGCCTCGATGAGCATCATCTTCGCCGCCGTACCGGCGGTCATCTACCTCGCCGCCGGGCTGCCCGGCACCGCCGGCACGCTGAGCATCGGCACCCTGGTCGCCTTCACGGCCCTGCAGGGTGGCCTGTTCCGACCGCTGATGGGCCTGCTCAACGTGGGCGTCTCGCTCACCGCGTCGCTGGCGCTCTTCGCCCGGATCTTCGAATACCTGGACCTGCCGGTCGACGTGGCCGACCCCGCCGAGCCGGTCCGCCTCGACCCGGCCCGGGTCCGCGGCCACCTGCGCCTGGAGGACGTCACCTTCGGCTACCCGGGCAGCGACACCGCCGCCCTCGCCGGCATCACCCTCGACGTGCCCGCCGGCACCAGCCTCGCCCTGGTCGGCGAGACCGGCTCCGGCAAGAGCACCCTCGCCGGGCTGGTCAGCCGGCTGCACGACCCGACCGCCGGCCGGATCACCGTCGACGGCGTCGACCTGCGCGACCTGCGCCTGGCCGACCTGGCCGCGATCGTCGGCGTGGTCAGCCAGGAGACGTACCTGCTGCACACCACCGTCCGGGAGAACCTGCGCTACGCCCGGCCGGCGGCCACCGACCCCGAGATCGAGGACGCCGCCCGCGCCGCCCAGATTCACGACCTGATCGCCGGTCTGCCCGACGGGTACGACACAGTGGTCGGCTCACGGGGGCACCGGTTCTCCGGCGGCGAGAAGCAGCGCCTAGCGATCGCCCGGACGCTGCTGCGCGACCCGCGCATCCTGGTCCTCGACGAGGCCACCAGCGCGCTGGACACCGAGACCGAGCGCGCCGTGCAGCGGGCCTTCGACGTGCTCGCCCAGGGGCGCACCACGATCACCATCGCGCACCGGCTCTCCACGGTCCGCGACGCCGACCAGATCGCTGTGCTCGATCACGGTCGGATCGTCGAGGCCGGCACCCACGACAGCCTGCTGGACCGCAACGGCCGCTACGCCACCCTCGCCGCCTGAACGCCGAATCACAACCGTCTCGAAACAGTCTTATAACTGTCTCGTTATGGCGCGGTCAGGTGCCGGTAGACGGTGGCCCGGGAGACCCCCAGCGCGGCGGCGATGGCGTCCACCGAATGGGTGCCCGCCGCGTGCATCCGCCGGGCCGCCTCGACCTGCTCCCGGCCCAGCGCGGGAGGTCGTCCCGGCCGCCGACGCCGGTGCGCCGCCGCACCGACCGCGCCCGGAGTCGTCGCCGCACTCGTGTTTCGCGGGGTGGCGTCCCGCGCGATCCCGGGCGCCGGGCTTTCGCGCGCCGACGCCGGGACCGTCGTGGTCGCGTGCCGCCAGGCCGCGGCGTCCGCGTACGGCCCGGCCGCCGCGTCCGCGGGCAACGGCGCTTCGGCGTCAGCGGGCAGCGGGGCCAGCAACCGGCGTACGCCGTCGAGCATGTCGGCGCGCAGCACCTCGTCGGACACGTCGGTGAAGAAGACGATCGGATCACTGCACGCCGCGACCGCCTGCACCGCCCGGACCCGCTCCCGACGCCCGGCGTCCGGTCCGGCGATGAGGTCGTTGGCCCGCATCGCGATCACTATCAGGCGGTGGTACGTGTCGCCCCGGCCGACCAGCGCGATGTCGTGGAAGAGCATGCCGAGTGGCCGGCGATGGGCGAGCATGATGTCCACCCAGCCCTCCAGCACCGTCCACCGGGCCTGGTCGATGGGCTGGGTCTGGGCCGAGTCGAGCAGCGCCTCCAGGTCCGCCACCAACGGCTCCACCAGGGCGGCGAGCAGGTGTTCCTTGGCCGGGAAGTGGTACAGGACCGCGGTCTTGGTCAGCCGCAGCCGCTCGCCGATCTGGCGCAGCGAGGTGCGCTGGTAGCCGTGTTCGGCGAACAGGTCGAGCGCGGCACGCAGGATCCGGGTGCGGGTGTCGTCCGCGGGATCGGCGGTCATGCCGGCCAGCCTAGCGACGTCCTGACCGGTGGGCACGATCACCGTTGATTCGGCTGACCGTTGGTCAGTACAGTGAGATCGGTCGACGCAGCCAACGGCAGGAGGGGCGATGCCCGTCATCTCGATCGGCAACCTGGTCAAGACGTTCGGCGCCATCCGGGCACTCGACGGGCTGGATCTGCGGGTCGAGCAGGGGGAGGTGCACGGCTTCCTCGGGCCCAACGGCTCCGGAAAGTCCACCACCATCCGAATCCTGCTCGGGCTGCTCCGTCGCGACTCCGGTGACGCCCAGGTGCTCGGCGCCGATCCGTGGCGCGACGCGGTCCGCCTGCACCGCCGGCTGGCGTACGTGCCCGGCGACGTCAACCTCTGGCCCAACCTCACCGGCGGGGAAGCCATCGACCTGCTCGGTAAGCTGCGCGGCGGCCTGGACCGGCAGCGCCGCGACGAGCTGCTGCACCGCTTCGACCTCGACCCGACCCGCCGCTGCCGCACGTACTCCAAGGGCAACAGGCAGAAGGTCGCCATCGTCGCCGCCTTCGCCTCCAACGTGGAGCTGTACGTGCTCGACGAGCCGACCTCCGGCCTCGACCCCCTCATGGAGACGGTGTTCCAGGACGAGGTCCGGCGGGTCAAGCAGGCCGGCGCCACAGTGCTGCTCTCCAGCCACGTGCTCGCCGAGGTCGAGGCGCTCTGCGACCGGGTCAGCATCATCCGCGAGGGCCGCACCGTCGAATCCGGCACCCTCACCGAGCTGCGCCACCTCACCCGCACCGCGGTGACCGTCGAGACCGCCCGCCCGGTCACCGGCCTGGACGCGCTGCCCGGCGTGCACGACGTGCACGAGGTCGACGGCCGCACCCACCTGGAGGTCGAGCCCACCCACCTCGACGCGCTGCTCGGCCAGCTCATCCGCTTCGGCGTCCGCGCGCTGACCAGCACACCGCCCACCCTGGAACAGCTCTTCCTCCGCCACTACGGCGACGACCCCGCAGCCGCAGCCACCGGCGCTTCCGCCGACGCCGCTGCCACTGGCGCTTCCGCCGCCGAGGTCTCGGACGCCGATGCTCCGGCTGACGCCCCACGGGGCGGCGTCCGGTGAGCGCCCTCACCGGCACGACCCGGCTGGCCCGGCTCGTCCTGCGCCGCGACCGGATCCGCCTCGCCATCTGGATCCTCGGCACGCCCCTGCTCGGCTACGCCCTCGCCGGCAGCGTCGCCGGCATCTACCCGGACCAGGAGGCCCGGCTTGGCTACGCCACCACCTCGGCGTCCAGTCTGGTCGCCCGCGCCTTCAACGGCCCCATCCACGGCACCAACCTCGGTGCCGTGGTGGTCGCCGAGACGTACGTGACGCTGGCCCTGATCGTCGCGCTGCTGAGCACCTTCGCGGTGACCCGGCACACCCGCCAGAACGAGGAGACCGGCCGGGCGGAACTGCTCGGCGCGAACGTCGTCGGTCGGTACGCGCCACTCACCGCCGCGCTGCTCGTCATCGTCGCCGCGAACGCCCTGGCCGCCGCGCTGCTCGCGCTCGCGCTGGTCGGCGCCGGCCTGTCGCTGGCCGGTTCCCTCGCGGCAGCCGCCGCGATCGGCGGCGTCGGGGTCGCCTTCACCGCGATCGCCGCCGTCACCGCCCAACTGTCCGTCACCGCCCGGGGCGCCAACGCGCTCGCCGCCGCCACCGTCGGGCTCTCCTTCGTGCTGCGCGCCGCCGGAGACGTCCTCGGTGAGCAGAGCGCCGACGGCACCCGGGTGCGCAGCGCCTGGCCCTCATGGATCTCCCCACTCGGCTGGGGCAACCAGGT
The DNA here is from genome assembly GCF_040649495.1 of Micromonospora sp. NPDC048947. NCBI lineage: Bacteria > Bacillati > Actinomycetota > Actinomycetes > Micromonosporales > Micromonosporaceae > Micromonospora > Micromonospora sp. NPDC048947. The sequence continues at coordinate 18,165 of NZ_JBEZFO010000034.1, read as the reverse complement.
CCGAGCCTTCGACGGTGAACGCTGGTGGGTCCTCGCGCTGCCCGTCGCGCTGCTGCTCGCCGGGGTGGCACTGGCGTACGCCCTCGCCGAGCGCCGCGACCTCGGCGCCGGGTTGATCGCGCCCCGACGCGGGCCAGCGAGCGGTGCGCCAGGGCTGCTCAGCCCCGCCGGGTTGGCCTGGCGGACGCAGCGCGGCACGCTGCTCGGCTGGGCGGTCGGGGTGGCCGCGCTCGGCCTCCCCATGGGCGTCGCCGCCGACGAGTTCAACGACATGATCGACGCGAACCCGGCCGCCGCCGAGGCGATCAACGCGATGGGCGGCGGAGACGACCTGATCAACGCGTACCTGACCGCGATGCTCGGGCTCTTCGCGCTGACCATCGGCGCGTACGTCGTGCAGGCCCTGCTGCGCGTCCGCGGTGACGAAGCCGACGGGGTGCTGGAGGCTGCCCTCGCCACGGCGGTCAGTCGCACCCGCTGGCTCGGCACCCAGGTGCTCGCCGCGACACTTGGCGCGATCGTCCTGCTGCTCCTCGCCGGCGTGACCACCGGCCTCGGGTACGGCATCGTCACCGGAGACCCGCTCGGCCAGGCCGTCGAGCTGGGCGGTGCCGCGCTGCTGCGCCTGCCCGCCCTGCTGGTGATCGCCGGGGTGGTGACCACGATCTTCGGGCTGCTGCCCCGCTGGTCGGTGGTGCTGTCCTGGACGGCGCTGCTGGTCTTCCTGCTCCTCGGGCAGCTCGGCGCGGTGCTGGAGCTGCCGCAGGCCGCGCTCAACGTCTCGCCGTACACCCATGTGCCGGCCGTGCCCGCTGTCGACCCGGCGGCGCTTCCCCTGGTGGTGCTGGCGGCGGTGGCCGCGGCCCTGCTCGCCGTCGGCGTGGCCGCCTTCCGCCACCGCGACGTCCCGTCCTGAGCGGGCGTCTCGTGATCGTTGGCAGCTCAGCGACCCGACACGCCGACGCCGGCCCTGCTGAACTGCCACCGATCACCTGAGCTAGCACAACTGGGCCGTGGAGGGGCGTTGTACACAGGGGGCGGCTGTAACGGCGAACTGGTACGGGGACCTGACGAGGGTCTGCCGCTGGCGGGCCGAGCCTGCTGGCGCTCATCCCACCACCGAGCGAGCCGACGCCGTCGGCGGTGCAGCGACAGCGGCTGTGTCGCACGCGGCCGCCACACTGGGGCTTCCTCGACCGGAGAGGTGCCTCGTGCCGTACGTCAGGTCACACACCAGGAAGGGCGGCGCGCGAGTTCGGGCGCACTACCGACGGCGGCGCACCAGCAGTGTTCGGCGCAGGTCGACGGTCCGCCGCATGGCCGGTGGCGGCGGGTCGGCCAACGGCTGGCTGCTCGCGCTGGGTGCCGTCGTCGCCTTCGTGCTCCTGCGTGCGGTCGTCGATGTCGTGCGCCGCCATCCATACTGGACCGCGCTGCTGGTGAGCGTCATCGTCGCGACGGCGGTCGCGGTGGTTGTCGTGGTGTCGAGGCAGCGGGCCCGCGAGCGGGCCCACCAGGCCCAACGGGACCGGTTGATAGCGGTGACCGACACGATGAGCGGCCCCGAGTTCGAGCAGTGGTTCGCCCGGCTTCTGGTCGCCTCCGGGTTCCGTGACGTGCGGGTGTGCGGCGGCTCCGGTGACCGGGGAGCCGACGTCACCGCGGCAGCCCCCGACGGCCGACGGGTCGTGGTGCAGTGCAAGCGGCAGAGCGTCACCAACCGGGTGGGCAGCGCCGCGATCCAGCGGTTCGCCGGCACCTGCCGGGTGATCCACGGCGGCGAGATCTGCCTGCTCGTGACGAACAGTTTCTTCACCGCCGGCGACGGCATCCAGATGGCCCGACAGCTCAACATCGACCTCATCGACCGGCACGCGTTGCAGATGTGGGCCTGGACGGGAATATCCCCGCTGCGGTCCGGCTCTGAAAGATCGAGGACAGCGAATTGACAGTGCGGGAATTACTGTCTCGACATGGCACCGTCCATTCCCAGAAGTGTCAGTGCGAAAGGCGTTGCCGACCCACTGAGCGGCCGTAGCGGCGGAGGGTCGACGCTGCCCTCGGTGCCGAAGGACCTGGCCAGCCGGCAGATGTGCTGCGCCATGCACCTGCGTCCGCCGTTGGCGGCGCAGGTGTTGCTGCTGTACAGCCTCGACAACCCGAAGGCATGGTGTCCCTCTTTCGGGGTGGACACGGTCGCGCTGGTGCGCCACGCCCAAGCGGCCGACACCCATTGGCGGAAGCTGTACGACGCGGTCGCGATGACGCGTTATGCGTTACTCGGTCTGGTCGGGCTGGGCATCCTCCTTCTCTGGCGGGACGGGCCGGTGACGGCGCTGCTCACGCTGCCGCTCATCGCGGTGGCGTGCGGGGTCGGGTGGCGCACCACCTTCCTCAGCCTCCAGGAGACCCGCGCGGCGGCGATCGACACGATGGCGGAGGAGAAGGTGCTGGCCGCCCAGGCGTCAGAGGTCGAGTCCGAGCTGGAGGACGAGCTCGCCGCCCTGCAGGACGCCAACATGGTCGTCTTCGAGGTTGCCGCGGACAACCCGTTCGTCGGCAGCGGCACCGAGATCGGCCGCTGGGCCCTGCCACCCATCGAGGTCAGTCGCGGCCGAGAAAAGAACCGAGACGGTACGCGGCCATCCGCGACCTTCTCCATCCGCGACCTGCACGACGATCTGATCCGGCTCGCCCGGTCACGGCTCGGGCTCAGCGACATCGAGGTCACCAAGCGGATCTACGTGCGGGGGGACGTGCTGCCGGACTGTGAGGGGTTGTTCCACCCCGACGAGGTACGCCCGCCGTCCCGGCTGGAAACGTCCTGGGTTGATCTGGGCAGCGATGCGCCGGGGGAGCAGGCCAGAACGTACGTGTGTCTGGCGAAGAGCCTCGTCGGTGGCCAGATCGTCGTCACCCTCTTCGCCCGCTACACCCTCGACAGGGCATTCTGTCCTGCGAGTTCGCCGCCTTCGTGCTGCCGCCCGTCCGTCGCGACTCCGCGCCCGCCACCGGCTTCTACGGCCTGTTCGGGGAGGATCTGAGCCCGCTTCACGGGCGCTCGACCACCTCGGCCCTCGCCCTCGCGGCGTGGCGCACCTACCTTGCCCAACTGTTCCTGCGCTCGGACCGGGGCATCGACCTGGCCGAGGCGCACGAGGAACGGACGCAGCATCACTACGAGGCGCTCCAGGAGGGGCGACGCTACGACTACGGGGCGCCCTTCAGCGCCCGGGAACTCGCGGCCAGCACGAGCATCGAGAGCTATTTCGAAGTCGCCGATGTGCGCGACTGTCTGTTGCGGATGCAGCGAGGAGTGATCGACTGTCTGGTGGCGTTCCTGACGGACAAGGGCATCGACACGTCCGAGATAGCCGCCGGAAAGCAGCGGATCATCAACAACATCACCAACATCGGAGAGGTGTCCGGTCGGGGCAACATCTTCGGAAGCCACGGACGCGTGACGAATGTCGATCGCGACGACCAGACGGACTGATCGATTGATGTCCCGCAGGCCCGGCCAGCGGGTGACCCGGAAGGACGAGTCAGTGAGTCAGTTCAACTTCAGCGGCGACATCAACGGTGAGGCGAACGTCTTCGGTGACCACGCTCAGGTGCACAACCGGAGCAACGATTTCAGTCGGGGCTCGGACCTTTCCGGGCTCGTCGCTGCCCTGGTCGACGAGATCGCGAAGCACCGGACGGAGGTTCGCGAGGCCGAACGGCTGACCCAGTTGGCGAGCACGGCTGCGGCATACGCCGCCGAGCCACGCCCCAACCTGGAGGGCATCCGCAGCCTGCTACCGGCCCTGCTGGCAGGTGCCGGAACGGTGACCGCCGTCGCCGACGCCGTGCTGCGCGTCTCCCAGGCCGTCAACAGCCTGTAGCGGATGTGAACGTCGCCCTGGCGGCCTCAGCGTGGGTGGGCGGCACAGTCTCGGGAGGTGGCGGGTCGAGAGTGAGAAGGCGGCCCGGCACCTGACGACCGTTGGGCCCTTCGCGCACGGCCGGTTTCCCGACAGCGTTCGCAGCCCCAACGGCGTACCGTCCGGGTCCAAACAGGGGGGAGTCGGATGAGTTTCCTACGGCAGGCAGAGCGGTCCGCGGACACTGAGCGGATGTTCGATACCGACACGAAGGCGATGGGCTACCTGCCCAACTACACCAGGTTGTTCGCCCACAATCCGGCGGCGTATCTGGCATGGCAGCAGCTCAACGGTGCGGTGAAGGACGGGATGGAGTTGCGCCGCTATGAGTTGGTGACCCTCGCCGCGGCCCGGGCCCTGAAATCCTCCTACTGCGGTCTGGCACATGGAAAGGTCCTGCGCGACAAGTTCTTCGACGCGCCGACTGTCGCCGCCATCGCGTCGGACCACGGCAGCGCCGGCCTCTCCGCGCAGGAGGTCGCAGTCGTCAACTTCGCCGGAAAGGTCGCGGCCGATGCGAACTCCGTCACCGAGGTCGACGTCGCGGACCTGCGTGCTCACGGACTCGATGACACGGATGTCTTCCGCGTCATCCTCGCCGTTGGCGCCAGATGCTTCTTCAGCACCGTCCTCAGCGCGGCGGGGGCTGAGCCCGATCCGCAGTACCAGGAGAGCCTGGACGCGGATCTGCGGCAGGCGCTGCGTTTCGGCGGTTAGATTCACCGAACACGCACCGTGGTGTATCCCTCGCCTCGGCGGCGATTGTTCGACTGGTTTGAGGCTGCGTTGGTGGAGAGACCGAACGCTGCGCCAAGGGCCTTGACGGACGCCTACCACGATTGACCGCCACCCGAACGGCTGTCCACAGGTGCCTCCGCTGTCCACAGCAGCCCGCGCAAGGGCGGGGCTTCACGCCAGGGTGAGCCGGTGGATGCGCGGATTCAATCCCTCCTCGTCCGTGGCGATGGGCTGGTCACTCGACGGGACATGCTGCGGGTGGCCCCGGCGTGGACGATCCAGACCGCCCGGCGGGCGGACCTGCTGATCCGCAGTCCCAACGCCGACCTGCCGATGCTGGCCCGGGTCGAGCGGGACGTCGCCCGACGCGCTGCGCTGGCGTACGTCGACGAGCGTGGGGCGCTGAGCCGCCTGACCGCGCTCGAGGTGTGGGGCCTACGCCGCCAGCCACCGGGCGAGCCGGTGTATCTCGATCTGCCGCGGGGATCAGGCCTGCGTGATCGGGCGCATCTGGTCGTAACCCACAGGTCCGACTTCGCGGTCGCGCCGCCGCAGGTGGTGACACGGGCAGGACTGCCGGTCACCCGGCTCGACCGGACCCTGGTGGACTGTTGGCCGCTGCTGCCGCCGATCGACCGATCGAGCTTGCTCATCCGTGCGGTCAACGATCGGATGACCACGCCGCGGCGCCTGGCCGCCGCCCTTGCCGAGGTGGCGAGAATGCCCGACCGTGGAGCACTGAGCGGTCTGCTGGACCGGCTCGCCGCCGGGTGCCGCAGCCCGTTGGAGATCTGGGGCCACGACCACGTCTTCACCGGACCGGGTATGCCGACGTTCATCCGGCAGGCGCGGGTACGGGTCGGTGCCCGGACGATCTACCTCGACATGTTCGCCGCGGTGGAACGGGTCAACATCGAGCTGGACGGCGCGACCAGCCACGGCGACCCAGCCGAACGCGAGATCGACCTCCGCCGCGACGCCCTGCTCGCCACCGTCGGCATCCTCGTCGTCCGCTTCAGCCACCGCCGCCTCACCACGGCCCCGGTCCAGGTCCGCCAGGAGACCCTCGCTATTCTCGCCAACCGCCCAGCCTGATGATCAAGTGATGAGAAATAGCTCCCACAGGCCCTCCACACCTACTTTTCATCACTTGATCATGGGGGAGTGGGGGAGGGGCGGGGAGGGGCGGGGCGGGGAGGGCTAGTCGGGGGCTGGCGGTGTACGGGTGGGGTGGGTCTGTTGTGGGGGGATCCTGGGCGTCGGTGCCGACTCTGGTGAGGGGTTGGCGTGGCGGTGGAGGAGTTCGGCGATCCAGCGCGCGGCTTCGCTTTGCGCGGTGAGCAGGTGTTCGCGGGCGTCGGCCAGGTCGTCGTCGTCCGCGTGATCCTCCAGGATCGTCGCCCACCGGCGGCTCAACTCCTCGGCGTACCGGGCCTTTCGGATCTGCTCGTCGAACTGGTATTCCAGCTTGACCAGGCGGTCGACGTGCGGCTGGAGCGCCGGCATGATCCGTTCGTCGAGTCGTACGGAGGCGTCGGGGCGGCAGGTGAGCGTGATGTCGCCCCGCTGGTAGTGCCACAGGGGATCCTCTGCGAGCGCCCGCTGCAACGCCACCTCCAGGTCGCCGGCCCGGTGCGGGGGCAGGTCCCGGGCGGCGTCGGCGGCGAGTCGGGTCAGCCGTTGGATGGCGTTGGCTTGGAAGTACTGCACGTACCAGCTCAGCACCTCGGACCGCAGGCTCGCCGACGATGACCAGGCGAACGTGGCGCGGATGTAGAAGGAGTACACGTACCCGCGTGCGGGGACCGCGATCAGCCGGGGCGCGTCGCGTTGTTCGACGAGTGGACCGGACGGTGACGGCGCGGCAGCGGAGCCGACGGGCGCCTCGTCCTGGAGCGCGGCGACCAGCCGATCCCAGTTTCGCGCCCACCACCGCCAGCCGCGTATACCGGCGTCGCGGGCGACGGTCAACCCTCGTACGCCCCGGTGCCGCCACTGGTCCGCTGGCCTCGGCCTCCCGTCGGGGGCGTCCGTCATGGCACCCTCCCCGGTCACGGATCCGCGTTTCACGCTAACAACCGGTGACCGATATGCCTGCCGCCACGCCGTCACCGAGCGGACCGCATATCGGTACGAACCAGGCCATGCGCGCCGTCGACGGTGGGGTGGCCGATTCGCCGAGACAGATGATCATTCGGGGTTTACCGAGCATTGTGGAGCAGTTGGGTTGCCGTGGGGTGTTGTCGCCGACCTTCAGCGGTGAGACTGGGTCCGGTCCGACAATCACGCGGATCGATGGATCGAATGGTCTGGAGGCAGCCTGTGTCCACCCTCGTGTCCCCGCTGGCCACGCTCGGCGCGATCCGCCGGCGTACCACCACCCTCGTCCTGCTCCTGGCCATGGTCGCCGCCGCGCTGGTCGGCCCGTCCGTGGTTTCCCCTCGGTTGACCGACCCGGCCTCGGCGGCGGTCTACAGCTCCTGCACCATGAGCCGCTGCGCGGACGCCCGCACCGCCCGTTCGGGTTGGTCCGCCAAGGGGTTTCCGACCAGCCGAGGCTGGTACTCCTGGAGCGGCGGGAAGTCCAACTTCGCCGGCGGCCAGTTCTACAACTACGAGGGTCAACTGCCCACAAACGCCACCTACTACGAGTACGACGTCTACCCGCGCACGCAGGGCGCCGCCCGGGACGCGTACCGGATCGTGGTGAACCGCAGCACCGGGGTCACCTGGTTCTCGCCCAACCACTACACCGACTTCTACCGACTCTGACCGGTGTGGGGGGTCGGCCGGCCTCGGCCGGTCGGCCCGCTGCGGTTGGTAGTTCCGGTCAGTTGTAGCACCGGTCGGATGTCGCTCTGGTCAGCTCAGGAGGAATGTGATGGTCGAGGAGCACGCGGGTCGGGCGCCCGACTGGCTGATCGTCTGCCACGACGGTGGTCTCGACGAGCCTGGCGCGGTGGTGCTGGCCGGTGCGGTGACCCGGACCAGGGCTGGCCTGTTCGCGGCGCTCGCCGCCGTACTGGCCCTGCCGGCGTACCTGGGGGAGACCTGGGACGCCCTCTCCGACGTGCTCCGGGACCGGCTCGCCGCCGGGCCGCTCACCCTGCTGGTCACCGGTGCCGGCCAACTGCTCGTCGACGAGCCGCCCGACCAGTACGGTCTGCTGCTCGCCGTGCTGGGCGACCTCGCCACCAGCGCACCGCACCCGCTGCGCGTCATCCTCAACGAGGCTGTGCCCTCCTGACCGGGCCCGGCACGATCGGCCTGGACGTCAGCCGGCGTCGCGCTGGCCCCTCGGGGCACGAGGGGTGGTGGCCCGGCGGTGCGGGTGGGTGCCACCCGCACCGCCGGGCATCGGGGTCAGTGCGTCGCGGGCGGGATGCTCTGCTCGTACTGGAAGACGTTGTGCGGGTCGTACTTCGCCTTGATCTTGCGCAGCCGGGGGAAGTTGTGCCCCCAGTAGGCCTTCTCCCACTCGGCCATGCCGATGTTCGGCACGTTGACGTAGGCGCCGTCCACGTAGGGCCGCAGCGCCTGGCTGAACTCGGCGATCCAGGTCTGGGCGATCGGCGTGACGGCATCGTCGCTGTCGGGCTCGCCGCGTTTGCCCCAGCCGACGCCTGGCTCGGAGTAGAAGAGCGCGTCGCGGTGCGGGAAGGCGGCGCCACCGAATGGCTCCTGCCGTTGCGCCCCGCGGCCGAAGGCCTGGGTGAAGAAGTTGCTGTCGGGCGAGGGCGCCTTCTCCATGAACTCACGGACGATGCTGACCGCCTTCTCCGGGAACGGCTCGCGGGTGAACTGGGAGAAGAACTTCCACTTCGCGGGCTCGTCCTCGTTCGGGATCTGGAAGCCGGCGTAGACGTCGCCCCAGCCGCCGATCTGCACTGTGACAGTGGGGTTGCCGATCGACAGGATTGGCGCCAGCAGTTTCCTGGCCTCCGCCTCGGATCCCTCCGCGAGCACCGCGAACAGCAGGATCGAATCCGGGTGGACCTCGACCTGGGTGCCGAGGCGCGGGTCGGTGAAGGGTGCGACGCGCTGCCAGGCGTCGAAGACCTCGTGCAGGTCGCCGAGACCGGGCCAGGTCACCTGCAGGTAGGCGACGCTGGTGAGCGGAGCGACCTGGTAGGTCAGGGAGGTGACGATCCCGAAGTTTCCGTTGCCCGCGCCGCGCAGCGCCCAGAGCAGGTCCGAGTGGTTCCACGGGTCCACCTCGAGCACCTTGGCGCCGTCGGCGCCCGCCGCCACGACGATCTCCGCGCCGATCAGGTTGTCGCAGGCCATTCCGAGGTAGCGGGTGAGGAAGCCGAAGCCGCCGCCGAGGGTGGCCCCGGAGAGGCCCACTGTCCCCTCCGTTCCGGTCGTCGCCGCGAGGTCGTGTTCCCCGAGGGCGGTCACCGCCTCCGACTGGTTGAGCCCCGCGCCGACCTTCGCCGTGCGGGCGGCGGTGTCGATGTGGACGTCCTTCAGCTCGCTGACGTCGATCACGATGCCGTTGTCGACGTTCGACCAGCCTTCCAGGTTGTGCCGGCCACTGCGTACCCGCAGCGCGACGTCGTGCTGCCGCGCCCAGGTGAGCGCGTTGACCACGTCCTGGGTTTCCTGAGCGAAGACGATGACCAGCGGATAGTGCACGAAAAGCTCGTCCCAGCCGAGGCTGGCCTCCGCGTAGTTGGGGCTCTGTGGGCGGACGATCCGGCCGGTCAGCTCTGCCGGCGGGAACCTCGTGTCGGAGGGCCACCCGGGACCGTCGGCCGCGATGGCCGAGCTGCCGGCGATCACGCTCGGGATGGCGACCGCCCCGGCGCCGACGGCCGTCGCCCTGAGCAGATCACGACGGGAAAGGTCGCGCATGGTCCGAATCCTCTCGATTGGTGACACGCCCGAAAAGTGAACCGAGAGGGGCATTTCCTCTCATCTGGCGCGAAACTAACCGTAAGGCCCGAGGCTTCCTGGCAGATCCGAGAACTTGTCACGGAACCCGGTCGGGTGATCCGGGGACGGGTCAGTTCGGGGCGGGCTGGTCCAGGATGGCGCTGAACCGCTCCTCGGCAAGGTCCAGTTGGCCGAAGATGTGCCGCTTCACCGCTGGCGACAACGGGGTGTCCGGCCGGCCGATCAGGTCCCGGAACAGCGGCACCAGCGGCCGGTACTTCCGGGCCGACGAGATCACCTTCGGCCCGACCGTGTGGATCACGCCCACCCCGTTGTCGGTGAAGTCCGACACCTTGATCACCCGGGCCCAGGGCTCCCGGTCCAGACTGACCGCCAGGTGCTCCCGGTACTGCGCGTTGCGGTCCCGCTCGGGGTCGTACACCGGATTGGTGACAGCGGCGACCAGGGTGGCCACCCGTGGCCCGAACCGCGCGGCGAGCGCGGCCAGCGCGGCCCCGGTCGGGTCGGGGCCCGCGTCGCCGTCGGCCAGCTCGACCGGATGGTCCTCCACCGCGTCGTGCAGCAGACCGGCGACGATCACGTCCACGTCCCGCACCTGGTAGTGGTGCATCAGCCTGATCGCCACCCGCAGCAGGTGGTTCAGGTACGGCTCGCGGACGCGTCGATCGTCGCGGTGCAGTTCGGCGGCGAGGTCGAGCGCGGCGGTCAACCGTGCCCGGGCGGCGTCGTCGAACTGCTGGACCTCCAACCGGAAACGCTCCAGCAGGCCCGGTTCGCCGTGGATCTCGGTGATCGCGTGCATCGGCATGCTGCCCAGGTGCGGCGGGAAGTCCATGCGTCACTTATAGCCGATCATCACCAGATCGATGAGCCCGTACGTCGCCCACCCGACCGCGAGTTGCGGGCGCGCCGAGCCGTCAGATCGGCAACCGGTCGGCCCCGGCGAGCGGGCCCACCAGGAGGGGAACCAGCGGCGCCGGCAGCACGAGGTCGCGGCGCAGGGTGGGCGTCCAGCCCGCGTCCGCGGCCAGGTCGGGGTCATGGGTCGCGTTGTACGCCGCCAGCAGGTCGATCGGTCGGGCCGTGCCGCCGCCCTGGCGGACCCAGGAGCCCCGCTCGGTCAAGGCGGTGCCGCCCCAGTCGTAGAGCAGGTCCGCCGGGTCGACCGCCGCGTCCAGTGTGAAGAAGTTGTTCTGCGCGTAGATCGCCGACTGGACGCCGACGCCGAGCGCGTACTGGAAGGCGTCCCCACCGAGTCGGTAGTGGTTGTTGTAGACGTCGACCTGGCCGAAACGCACCCGGGGCAGCCGTTGCAGGACGCCGTCGAAGAGGTTGTGGTGCAGGGTGACCCGCAGCCGGCCCACGTCCGGGCCGACGGTGTTGGACGAGCCGATCAACAGCAGCTTGTCCCGGCCCGTGAACCGGTTCCACGAGGCGGTGACCAGGCTGGCGGTGTGTGTGACGTCCAGCGACCCGTCATGCACCTGGTACGGCCGACCGAAGTACACCGGCTGAGCGCTGTCCGGGTTGTCGCCGTCGGTGAAGGTGTTGTGGTCGACCCAGACGTTCTCGCTGCGGCGTACCGAGATCTGGTCGTACTGGCTGTTCCAGTTGCCTGCCTCGCCGTCGGTCGGCGACCAGGCGGGGAAGCAGTCCCGGGCGTCGACGAGGGTCAGGTTGCGGACGATGACGTTCGACGCCCGGTCGATCATGAGGGTGAGGCCGGTCAGTCGAGCGCCACGCAGCCCGACGATCGTGGTGTTCGGTCCGACGTTGATCTGGGTCTGCCGGGTCTGGTTGGTCACCGAGCGCACCCGAGCCTCCTCCAGCGGCCCGCTCGGTGGCACCCGTCCCCACACCGCCGGGTCGTACGCGGCCAGGTAGGCGTCCAACCGGTAGGCCGGGTCGGCCAGGTCGGCGCAGCTCAGCGGCGTGCCGCCGGGTCCTTCGAAGCCGTCGATGGCACCGTCGACGTAGACGAGCTTCGGGGTGGCGTCGGCGGCGTTGTCGCCGCCCAGCGCGGCGACCAGTTCCGCCCGGTTGTGGACCACCCGGGTCCGCTCGGGGGTGGCCGCCGAGCCGCCGGTGGTGCCGGGGCCGTCGGCCGCCCAACCGTCGCGCTCGGGCAGCGTCTGCCGCCCCAGGTGGTCGGCCAACCGGGAGAGCCGGTCGGCGGACGGGACGTCCGGACGGGTGGCGGCGGCGGCCGGGGCGGCGCCGAGGAGTAGGGCGACCACTGTGGCGCCGCCGAGGATTCTGCGCATCGACTCACTCCATTCGTTGGTGGTGGAGGTCGGTCCCAGGTGGTGTCTGACCGCTATCCGGTCAGCTCGGCGCGGTACGCGCCGGACGCCCACGGCACCCCCAGTTCGCTCGGCAGCGCCCCCCGCTCGGCCGCCCGGCGCAACACGTCGACGACGCCCCGCAGGTGGCGGACCCGCTCCCCGCCCTCGCCGCTGGTGGTCACCAGCTCGCCGTCGAGCAGCCGGGGCTCCGGCGCGGGCCGCAGCGCGTCCAGCAGCGCGGTGAACGGCGCGGTACGGGCCAGCGGTGCGATCAGTGGAACGCCCGACGGGTCGGCCCGGTGGGCGAGCAGGTTCTCCAGCAGCCCCAGCCGCCCCGGCACCCGGCGGGTCACCACGTCCCCGGGCAGGCGCAACCGGTCGGTCGGGTACTCCAGCACCGCCTGCCCCGTCGTGCCGGTCACCACCACCTCGCCCGCCACGAACTCCTCGGCGGCCAGGGTCACCGCCACCAGCACCGGCGGCCCGGCGCGGAACCGCACCCGCAGCACGGCGGTGTCCTCCACCTCGATCGGCCGGACCCGGTAGCGTTCCACCTCGATCGCGACCGGCCACGGCGTCGCCCCGGCGAGCGCCTCGGCGATCGCCAGGCACTGCATCACCGCGTGCGCGAGCGGGTTGACGAGCGCGCCGTCCAGCACGGGTCGGCCGTCCACACTCCGTCGACCGGCCCAGGGAGAGCGGGCGTAGTAGGCGTCCGGCCGAAGCCACGCGGCGATGGTGGAGATGCCGGTGACAGTGCCCAACCGGCCGGCGGCGAGCGCGTCGGTCAGCGCGGTGAGGGCCGCCGAGCCGAGCGCCTGGAAGCCCACCTGGGCCACCCGACCGGCGGCGGTGAGGGCCCAGGTCAGCTCCTCGTGCTCGGCCAACGACAGCACCGGGGGCTTCTCCAGCAGCAGGTCCGCGCCGGTGGCCAGGGCGTCGCGGGCGATCGCCAGGTGGGTGTGCGGCGGCGTGCAGATCACCACCACCTCCGGCCGGGTGGTGGCGAGCATCGACCGGTGGTCGGTGAACACCGCCACCCCGGGCGGCACCGGGGCTTCCGGGTCGTCCTCCACCGGCCGGACGTCGACCAGGCCGACCAACCGCAGTCGACCGGTGGCGTGCAGGGGCGCGATCACCCGCCGGTGCCAGCGACCGTGCCCGTTCGCCCCGATCACCGCCACCCGGGGCGGCGGGGTCGCCCCGCTCACCGCCGGCCGGTCCTGGTGGACCCGGTCACCGGGCACCGGCCAGCGTGGCCTCGACGCCGTGCCGCTCCAACGCGGTCAGCCAGGCGATCACGTCGGCGCGGACCTCGTCGTCCTCGGCCACCTCCAGCGGGATGACGTCGCGCAGCGCGAAGACCGCGTCGACGGCACCCGCCGGGCTCTGCGCCCCGGCGTCCAGCGCGGCCCGGATCGGCCCGGCCAGTGGGTCCTGCAGCGGCAACGGCCGGCCGTCGTCGGCGTACCCCAGCGCGAAGCGCAACCAGGACGCCACGACCAGCGCGCCCCAGCGCGCGGAACGCCCGGCCGCGCGCAGGTCGGCGATGGTGTGCAGGACGCGCTGCGGCAGCTTCTGGGAGCCGTCGATCGCCACCTGGAGGGTGCGGTGGTGGATCGCCGGGTTACCGAACCGGGCGAGGGCCTGCTCGCCGTAGTCGATGACCCGCACCCCGTCCGGCGGGGTGAAGCTGGCCGCCACGTCCTCGGCGATGAGCCGGCGCAATACGTCACGCAGGTGCGGGATCTCCAGCGCGTCGGCGATCGTCTCCCGACCGGCCAACGCTCCGAGGTACGCGATGGCGGAGTGCACCCCGTTGAGGGCGCGCAGCTTCAACCGCTCCCACGGGCCGGCGTCCTCGGTGAGCACCGCCCCGGCGAACTCCCAGCCGGGCCGGCCGCCGGGGAAATCGTCCTCGATCACCCACTGCGCGTACGGCTCGGCGGCCACCGCGGCCAGGTCGGTCACTCCGAGCGCACGCCGGGCCGCCTCGATCGTCTCCGGGGTGCTGGCCGGCACGATCCGGTCCACCATGGTGCCCGGGCAGGTGACGTTGCCGGCCACCCACTCGACGAGCCCGGCGGGCACCCCGGCGGCCCGGCCGACCGCCTGGTCGAGCATGCCGCGCAGTCGCCGACCGTTGGCCGGCAGGTTGTCGCAGCTCACCAGCGCCACCGGCCCGGCGTCCGCGGCGGCCCGGGCGGCCAGCCCGCGCAGCAGCAGCCCCGGCACAGTGGTCGGCGCTCCGCCGCCGGCCAGGTCCGCGGCGAGCGCCGAGTCCGGGGACAGTCGGCCGGTCACCGGGTCGAGTTGGTACGCCTTCTCGGTGACGGTCAGTGTCACCACGCGGACCGCCTGGTCGGCGAGCAACGCCACCACGGCGTCCGGGTCGCTGGGCGCGTGCCGGACGCCGCTCAGGGCGCCCACCACCCGGGTGGAGCTGCCGGCCGCGGAGAGGGCGCTGACGCTGAACAGGTTGTCCTGCGCGGCGATCGCCTCGACCACTGCGGCGCTGCGTGGCGCGACGGCCACGATGCCCCAGTCGCCCCCGGCCGCGCCGACCGCGGCCTCGGTGAACACGGCCTGGTGGGCCCGGTGGAACGCGCCCAACCCCAGGTGTACGACGCCGGTCGGCACGGTGCCCGGCCGGATCAGCGGGCGGGCCTCGGCGGGCAGGCGGCGCAGCATGCCCAGGCCGAGCCGGGAGGCCCCGACGGTCACCGCCATGCCGGACCGTCCGGGAAGCGGAACTCGGCGATCGACGCGGGCTTCATGGTGGCGCTGTAACCGGGCCGCTCGGGCAGCAGATAGCGGCCACCGCGGGTCCGCACCGGATCGACGAAGTGTTCGTGCAGATGGTCGACGTACTCGATCATCCGGCCGTCCAGGCCGGTGCCCACCCGCAGGTAATCGAAGATCGCCAGGTGCTGGACGTACTCGCAGAGGCCCACGCCGCCGGCGTGCGGGCACACCGGCACGCCGAACTTCGCCGCCAGCAGCAGCTCGGCCAGCACCTCGTTGACGCCGCCGACCCGGCAGGCGTCGACCTGCATCACCCCGATCGCCTCGGCCTGGAGCAACTGTTTGAAGATCACTCGGTTGGCGGCCACCTCCCCGGTGGCCACCCGGCAGCGGCCGGCGGTCAACTCGGTCACCGCGCGGGCGATCCGGGCGTGCCCGAGGACGTCGTCAGCGTGGGTGGGCTCCTCGATCCAGTACGGGTCCACCTCGGCCAGCGCCGCCATCGCGGTGATCGCCTCGTCGACGTCCCAGACCTGGTTGGCGTCCATCATCAACAGCGCGTCCGGGCCGATCTCCTCCCGGATGATCCGGGCCCGCCGCAGATCGTCGGCGAGCGGACCGCCGACCTTCATCTTCATCGCCCGCCAGCCGTCGGCGTACGCCTGCCGGGTCAGCGCCCGCACCTTGTCGTCCGGGTAGCCGAGCCACCCGACCGAGGTGGTGTACGACGGGAAACCGTCCCGTTCGAGGGCCGTCAACCGGTCGGTCAGCCCGTCACGTCCCTTGTCGAGGATGGCGGCTGCCTCGTCCGGCGTGAGCGCGTCGGTGATGTGCTTGAAGTCGATGCTGGCCACGAGGTCGTCGGTGGGCAGCTCGGCGAGGAAGCGCCACATCGGCTTGCCGGCCAGTGTTGCCCGCAGGTCCCACACCGCGTTGACCAGCGCGCCGGTCGCCATGTGGATGACGCCCTTCTCCGGACCCAGCCAGCGCAGCTGCACGTCGGCGCTGAGCGAGCGCCAGAACGCCACCGGCTCGGCCGTGATCTCCTCGATGGTGCGCCCCTGGACGTGGTGGGCCAGGGCACGCACCGCCGCACAGGTGATCTCGTTGCCCCGGCCGTTGGTGAAGGTGAACCCGGCGCCGGTCGGGCCGGCGTCGGTGCCCAGCTCCACGTACGTCGCCGAGTAGTCACCCCGGTTGATCGCGTCGGAGCCGTCGCCCCGGGCGGCGGTGGGGAACCGCACGTCGTGCACCTCGACGGAGGTGATGGTGACCGTCATTGCTGGTGTCCTCCGAAGTTGAAGACCCGCTTGGGCAGCCGGTACGCCAGGTCGACGATGGTCTCGGCGGCCTCGTCCATCGGCAGCCTGTGCTCGGCGACGAGCCGGGCCAGGAAGCCGGCGTCCACCCGGCGGGCCACGTCGTGGCGTACCGGGATGGAACAGAACGCCCGGGTGTCGTCGACGAACCCGGTGGTGTTGTAGAAGCCGGCGCTCTCGGTCACCGTCTCCCGGAACCGGCGCAGCACCTCCGGGGAGTCCAGGAACCACCAGGGCGCGCCGAGCAGCAGCGCGGCGTACCCGCCCGCGAGGGGCGCCAACTCGCGGGTGAAGGTGTCCTCGTCGAGGGTGTAGAGCACCAGTCGCAGCCGGGGGTCGTTGCCGTAGCGCTCCAGCAGTGGGGCGAGCGCGTGCACGTACTCGGTGGCCTGTGGGATGTCGCCGCCGACGTCGCGGCCGTGCCGGGCGTGCAACCACCGGTTGTGGTTGCGCACCGCGCCGGGGTGCAGTTGCATGACCAGGCCGTCGTCGAGCGACATCCTGGCGAACTCCACGAGCATGTGCGCCCGGAACGCCTCCGCGTCGGCGGCGTCGGCCTCGCCGCGCCGGCCCCGGTCGTAGAGCCGCCCGGCCTCGGCCGGGGTCAGGTCCAGGGTGCGCGCGGTGGGGTGACCGTGGTCGGAGGAGGTGGCCCCGGCGGCGATGAACGCGGCGCGTCGGGCCCGCAGCGCGGCCAGGTAGCCGGCGTACGTGCCAGTGTCCTCGCCGGCCCGATCGCCGAGACGGTTCACGTTCGTCGACCAGCCCTCGAACTCCATGTCCACCACGTCGTCCGGGCGGAACGTGGTGACCACCCGGCCGCCCGGCCCACCCCACCCGTCGGCGGCGAGCTTGGCGTGCTGCGCGAGGTCGTCCAGCGGTGACTCGGTGGTCGCGAGGACCTCGATGTTGAACCGCTCGAACAGCGCCCGGGGCCGGAAGTCCGGCTCGGCGAGCCGGGCCGCGATCTCGTCGTAGAGGGCGTCGGCGGTGCTGGGACGAAGCGGGCTGTGCACCCCGAACACGGTCCGGAAGGTCTGTTCCAGCCAGAGTCGCGACGGGGTGCCCCGGAACAGGTGCCAGTGCGCGGCGAAGCGTCGCCAGATCACTCGGCCGTCGGTCTCCACCGGGCTGCCGTCGCGGGTGGGCACTCCCAGATCCGCCGGGGGCACGCCCTGACTGAGCAGCATCCGGGTCAGGTAGTGGTCGGGCACGATGAGCAACTGCGCCGGGTCCGGGAAGGGGCGGTCCTCGGCGAGCAGGGCCGGGTCGACGTGCCCGTGCGGCGAGATGATGGGTTGCTCCGCCGCCAGGGCGTACAGCTCCCGGGCCAGCGCGCGCTGGTCCGGCTCGGGCGGCAGGAGCAGGTCGGTGTGGTCGAACGTGGGCACGGAGTGGGGCTCCTCGTCTCCTGTGTCAGCGGGGGGTGAGCAGGTCGGCGACGCGGACGGGTTGGCCGGTCTCGAAGGACCGGTTGGCGGCCAGACCGGTGAGCAGGGCCAACGCGCCGTCGTCGGCGGTCGCGGCGCGGCCCAACGGGTCGGGTTGACCGCCGAGGAGAACCCCTGTCATCCGGGCGTCCGCACCGCCGTGCCCGTGCCGACTGCGACCCTCCACCGGGATCTGCCGGGGCGGGGCCCAGAACGGGCGCAGGGTAAGCGTCGCACCACCGCCCTCGGCCGGCGCCTCGACGCCGTGCAGGGCGGCGCCCTTTACCGCGCCGGAGGTGCCCCTGTCGACGTAGTCGTTCTCGGCCACGTCCAGCTCCAGTCGGCCCCGGCTGCCGTTGACCATCACCCGGTAGCCCTCCCACGGGGCGTACGCGGTGAGGTGGTAGGTCATGGTGGCGCCGGTGGAGTAGCGGGCCAGCACCGCCATGTCGTCCTCGATGCTCACCCCGGGCGCGAAGACGTTGCGGTCGCGTTGGTAGCCGTCCTCGGCCTCGGCGTCGAGGTACAGCTCGCGCAGCCGGGGGTGCGCGTCCAGCCGCAGCGCGAACGGGTCGTCGACGGCGGCGGGGGAGCCGTGCGCCCGGTCGTAGTCGCGGGCGTAGCCGTGCCGGCGACCGTCAGCGCCGTAGAAGAAGAGGCGGCCGGCCGCGTACACCTCGACGGGTGTGGCGGCCAGCCACCAGTTGACCAGGTCGAAGTGGTGGCTGGCCTTGTGCACCATCAACCCGCCGGAGGTGGCCTTGTCGCGGTGCCAGCGACGGAAGTAGTCGGCGCCGTGGCGGACGTCGAGCAGCCACTCGAA
>NZ_JBEZFO010000033.1:0-44778 GCF_040649495.1 Micromonospora sp. NPDC048947 | reverse complement strand
CGTCCCCCCCCCCGGGCGCTTCCGCCCCCGCCGCCTGGGGCCTGCCCCGCCCACGAGCGTGCGCCGGTCACCACGACAGTGGTGACCGGCGCACGATTCGTGCGTTGCCCGGAGTCAGCGGTAGCCGGCGGCTATCACGCTGGCCTGCACGGCGTTCTCGGTGGCGTCGGACGGATAACCGGCGACCATGGCCCCCTCGTAGAAGGTGCCGGCGCTGAGGTTCGCGCCGCCGTCGGGCTTGCAGCAGTCACCGCCACTGCCCAGGATGATCGCGCCCTGCTTCTTCATCGGGCTGTATCCCGGCGGAAGCGAGCCGTCATAGAGCGTGTAGAGGCTGCCGGACTGGGCGTTGCTGCCCTTGATCGCGAAGCGGGACGTGCCGTTGTTCTTCAGCGTCGCGGTCACGAACTTGCTGGTGAACGCACGCTGGTTCGGGTTCCAGGAGCTGCTCCCGCCGGGGAACAGGCCCCACTCCAGGTCCGCCTGCACCCAGGGGCCGGTGCCGGAGCAGCCGCCGAACCAGCACTGCTTGCCGAAGTTGATGGCGTCCATCGCACCGGCGGCGTCGGCCTTCCTGGTCGTCTCGCTGTTGCCGTAGTCGAAGCAGCAGCCGCTGTTGACGTGGGTGCCGCTGGTCACCATGTACATGCCCTCCGGCGCGGCGCCGGTCGGTACGCCGGTCAGGTGCCCGTCCCGCCAGTAGCTGTTGCCGGGGTTGATGTAGAGCGAGTACGCCTTGGAGCCGCCCACCGTCAGAGACTCCGTCGTCGCGGTCGCCGGCCGGCTCTGCGGTGACCCCGGGACCACGCTCGACCCCTGGTACCAGAGGTCGTTGCCGCGCCCGGACTGGTCGAAGACGACGGTGATCACGCAGGTCGTGCCGGTGCAGAACGAATCCTGCGTCGCCGCGTTGGCGGTGCCGCCCGTACCCGTGAGCCCGATGTTGCGGGTCGTGTTGTCCGACGAGCGCCGGACCTGGTAAAGGTTGCCGGCGTACGCCTCGTAGAGCGCCCGCGTGGTGCTGTGCGCCGCGATGCAGGGAGTGCCGCCCGAGGCGTAGATGTCGCAGGGGCGCGCGCCGGTCGGCGGGTCCGTCGGCGGGTCCGTCGGCGGGGTGGTGGTCGGCGAGGCCCACTGCTGGTTGGCACCGCCGTTGCAGGCCCAGAGAATCAGCTTGGTGCCGTTCGCGGTGGCCGCGCCGTTGGCGTCCAGGCAGAGCCCGGACTGCACGCCGGTGATGGTGCCGTTGCTGTTGACGTTCCACTGCTGGTTGTTCTGGCCGTTGCAGTCCCAGATGATCGCCTGGGTGCCGTTGGTGGTGCCGCGGCCGCTCGCGTCCAGGCACTTGTTGCCGTACACCTGGAGTTGCTTCGCCGACGTCCACGTCCAGGTCTGGCCGGCGGCGCCGTTGCAGTCCCAGAGTTGCGTCTGGGTGCCGTTGGTGGTGCTGGAGTTGGGCACCTCGATGCAGCGGCCGGACGGCGTACCGACGATGGTGGTGCTCTGCCCCGGCGTGATGGCGGCCGCCATCGCGGCCGATCCGGCGAACGGCGACGAGGCGCCGGGGGTGGCGCCGAGGCCGACGACAACGCCGACCAGGGCGGCCGCCAGGGCTGTCAGACGTCGGGCGCGATGACGTCTCGGGATGAGTTCACGGGCTTTTCCTGGCCCGGTGGGGGACGGGGTTCGCACGAGGTGGCTCCTCGGAGTCGTGGAAGCGTGGTGGGGGTGTCGACGCGCCGCAGGGGGTGGCGGTAATGGCGAATCGATTCGCAGCGAATCGTATGACCTTTGTTTAATTCATGTCAATGAATGCAATGACGGGGTGGCGCGCTGGCCGTTGGGCGGACGGCCAGCGCACCACCTCCCCAGGGACGCCTACCGCCCCAGGAGCCGCCACGTCTGGTTCAACGGGCTGCCCTGGTTGACCGCCTTGCAGGTCCACTGGTGAACCAGCGCGCCGGCCGCCGTGGAGACCGCGTTGACGTCGACGCACTTGCCACTGTGCCGGGCGACCAGTTGGTAGTCGTGCGAGTCGTTGCCCGAGTAGGTCACCTTCCGCAGCGTGAACTGCTGGTTGAGGCTGTTCAGGCAGGTCCACTGGTGCACTGCCGCGCCGTCGGCGGTGGACACTCCGCTGACGTCGAGGCACTTGCCGCTCTGCTGGTTGACCACCGTGTACGTGTTGGCCACGCCGGCGACCGGGCGGAAGTTCCAGAACTGCTGGTCACCACCGTCGCAGTAGTTCTGCTGCTGGACGTTGCCGTCGGTGGTGCTCAGGCCGGGGTTGTTCAGGCACTGCTGGGAGTGCTGGGCCACCGCCACCGACTGGAAGCCATCGTCCGACGGTGGCAGCAATGTGACCGCGTACGTGTCGGTCTGGTTGGTGTACGGCAGTGTCACTGTGGCGTTGTTGTTGGACACCCCGACCACGCTGTTCGAGACAGTGACCGGCCCGGCCACGGCGCCGCCACCGTTGTGCGGGATGCGTTGGGTGAGGACCCTGACCTGGTTGTTCTGCACGATGCCACTGGTGGTGTCCAGGCGTTGCAGGTTGACGGTCAGGTTCCCGGTGGTACGACCACCGCCGACCAGCACCTTCGCCACCCCGGCCGTCTTCGTGGCGTACGCGTCGTACGACTGGCTGGGGGTCACCGCGACGATCTCCCCGACCTGGGAGGCGTAGAAGCGGTAGTTCCACCACTCCCCCTTGGGCTGGTGCTGGCCGGCCGAGTTACGGATCAACAGGTTGCCGAGGTCGTTGTGCAGGCTGCCGCCGCTGGCCCAGTTCGCCCGCAGGCCGTCGGCGCGGGCCCGCTCCAGGCGCGCGATGTACCAGGCGCCGTCGGCCGGGTTCTGCTCGTCGGGCGCGCCGTACTCGTTGATCTGGTACGGGCGCGGGTGGGCGATGCCGCGCGGGTCGAGGGTGGCGTTGGCGGCGGCCACGTTCGCCACCGGGTCACCGGGCAGCGAGTGCCAGCTGATGATGTCCGGCACCGTGTTCGTCGAGCGGACGAAGTCCAGGTACTGGTTCCAGAAGGCGTGGTTGGTCGACGGCACGCAGGCACAGCTCGGCCCGACGATGAGCTGGCTGGGGAACTCCGCCCGGATGCGCTGGTAGGTCCGGCGCCACAACTCCAGGTACTGGGAGATCGGCCGGTTCCAGAAGATGGTGATGTTGGGTTCGTTCCAGATGTCCCACTGCACCGACAGGCCGGACGCCCGGACGTCGTTGATCAGGCGGGTCAGGAAGCTGTCGTAGTCGGTCCAGTTGCCGTTGTCACCGGGGAAGCGGGAGATTCCGGCGCCGTCGGCACCCCAGAGGTCGTGCGGCAGGATGATGAACTTGCCGCCGAGGGCTGTGGTGCGACGCGCCTGGGCGAGTGTGGAGTTCCAGCGACGGTCGTAGGTGCCACCGACCCAGCCACTGCCCGGGAGCTGCGCGCCGCCGGCGCGCATGTACTGGAACTTGACGTCCCGGTAGAAGTGGTCGGCCGGACCGCTGGCGTTCTCGGTCATGCCGTAGATCCAGCCGGAGGCGCGGTAGGTCGGCGCTCCGTTGGTGGTGGCGAAGTTGACGCTGATCGACTCGTCGGCGGCCTGGGCGGGGGACGAGACGACGGTGACGGCGGCAGCGGCGGCGAGCAGGCCGACGACGAGTCGGGCCACGAGCACGCGGGCTCGTCCTGACCTGCTGCGGGACGGGGTTTTCACGGGCGGCTCCTTGGTGGGGCGCGGGGGACGCTCTCCGGAGGGCAGCGCTTGCGAATCGATTCGCACGGATCGTAGGACCGGGGACTGAACGATGTCAATGAAGTGACGGCCGGATGAAGACCGTGTTGCCCGGCTTTCCTCTTGACGCGGCCGACCAGCCCTTGACCCCTGGGTATGGCCAGACCTATCTTCGGGCGAACCGATTCGTCGAATCGATTCGCATACTGGCCGGACTGGTCCGGCCCGCGACGATCACATCCGCACGACCCCTGATGATCGATGTGAAGTGAGGCCACACATGACCGGACTCAGTCGTCGGCGGCGCCTGGCCGCCGTCGCCGTGATAGCACTCGCCGCAGTGACAGGCAGCGCCTGCTCGTCGTCCGCCGACAGTGGCGCTGACGGTGGCGCCTACCTCGTCTGGGACCCGTACCCGCAGTTCGCCGACGACTCCGAGTGGGTCGCGCTGCTCAAGAAGTGCGGCACCTCAGCGGGGGTGACGGTCGAGCGGACCGGCTACGACACCACCGACCTGACCAACAAGGCGCTGCTCGCGGCCCAGCAGGGAAACTCACCGGACGTGCTGATCGTGGACAACCCGGTCATCTCAACTCTGGCCGAGGCCGGTGCGCTCACCACCACCGACGACAACAAGCTGGACGTCTCGGCCATGGAGAAGAACCTGCTCGGCGCCGGCCAGAGCGGCGGCAAGACCTACGGCGTGCCGATCGGGGCGAACACCCTCGCCCTCTACTACAACAAGGATCTGCTCACCGCCGCCGGCGTCGATCCCGCCGCCGTCAAGGACTGGACCGCACTGACCGCGGCACTGACAAAGGTCAAGGCCAAGGGGAAGAAGGGCATCACCTTCTCCGCGATCGGCACCGAGGAGGGCAGCTTCCAGTTCCTGCCCTGGTTCTGGGGATCGGGTGCCCAACTGACGAGCCTGGACTCGCCGCAGGCGGTGTCCGCGCTGACGCTCTGGACCGACTGGCTCAAGCAGGGCCACGCCCCGAACTCCGTCATCAACAACACCCAGACCACGAGTTGGCAGGAGTTCGCCACCGGCGACTACGCGTTCGCCGAGAACGGCACCTGGCAGCTGGCGAACGCGGAGAAGCTGGGCTTCTCGTACGGCACGATCGCGATCCCGGCCAGTGCGGGCGGCCCCGCCCCGGCGCCCACCGGCGGTGAGTTCGTCTCCATTCCGGTGCAGAAGAAGACCGGCCGGTACGAGACGTCGCAGAAGCTCGTCACCTGCCTGACAAACGCCGACAACCTCCTCACCACCGACACCACGCTCTCCTACGTCGCACCCGTCGCCGCCGTGCAGGAGCGACAGGCCACCGCGGACCCCAAGCTCAAGGTCTGGGTGGAGGCGGTCCGGGCAGCCAAGGGCCGCACCGGTGACGACCTCGGCACGAAGTACCCGAAGATCTCCGAAGCGCTGTGGACAGCGGTGCAGTCGGCCCTCAGCGGCGGGAAGTCGCCACAGGAGGCACTGGCCGCCGCGCAGACCGCCGCCACCACCAGGTAAGCGATCCGACCCGACACCATGCCCTCCACGACAGAGACCTCCACCGACGTACGGGACCAGGGTGGGGCGGCGACCGCCGTCCCACCTGGGCCTCCCCCGTCCCGTGCCCGCCGGCCCAGCCGATGGTGGGCGTGGGGCTTCCTGGCACCCGTGACCATCTACCTGGCGGCCTTCTACGCCTACCCGCTCTACCGCAACGTCGAGTTGAGCCTGCGGGAGTACACAGTCCGCTCGTTCGTGCAGGGCGGGGCGCCCTTCGCCGGCCTCGACAACTACCGGACGGTCCTGACCGACCCGGCGTTCGGGCCGACGCTGACGCACACAGTGGTCTTCACAGCGGCCTCGCTCGCCTTCCAGTTCACCATCGGCATGGCCCTGGCCCTCTTCTTCCACCAGCACTTCCCGCTGTCGCGCACGCTGCGGGCGTTGATCCTCGTACCGTGGCTGCTGCCGCTGATCGTCTCGGCGTCGACCTGGTCGTGGCTGCTCAACAGCGACTCGGGGCTGGTCAACGCGGCACTCGGGGTCGTCGGGATCGACCCGGTCAACTGGCTCACCTCGCCGGGCTGGTCACTCACCTCGGTGATCATCGCGAACGTCTGGATCGGCATCCCGTTCAACCTGGTGGTGCTCTACAGCGGCCTACAGGCGATCCCGACCGAGATGTACGAGGCGTCCGCGCTCGACGGCGCGACGGGGTGGCAACGGTTCTGGGGGATCACCTTCCCGTTGCTGCGGCCCGTCTCCCTGATCACGCTGCTGCTGGGGCTGATCTACACGCTGAAGGTCTTCGACATCATCTGGATCATGACGAAGGGCGGCCCGACCAGTTCCTCGGCAACGCTCGCCACCTGGTCGTACCGGCTCGGCTTCGGCAACCTGCTGCCCGAGTTCGGCCCGGGCGCGGCCATCGGAAACCTGCTCATCGTGCTGGCGCTGATCGCCGGCCTCCTCTACATCCGGATCGAGCGGAGGCAGCAGCTGCGATGACCACCTCGACGCCTCGGGCCTGGTGGAAGACCGGCGTCGGCCTGGTGCTGACCGGGCTGATGCTCTTCCCCGTCTACTGGATGGTCAACGTGTCCTTCACCCGGGACCAGGACATGCGGGCCAGTCCCCCGCACCTGTTCCCCACCAA
The DNA here is from genome assembly GCF_040649495.1 of Micromonospora sp. NPDC048947. Classification (NCBI taxonomy): domain Bacteria; kingdom Bacillati; phylum Actinomycetota; class Actinomycetes; order Micromonosporales; family Micromonosporaceae; genus Micromonospora; species Micromonospora sp. NPDC048947. The sequence goes on along the minus strand of NZ_JBEZFO010000033.1, from coordinate 38,389 downwards.
CGGCACGCTGGACGGGTACCGGGCGGTGCTCGACCAGCAACTGCCGTACCTCGGCACCAGCTTCCTGGTCGGCCTCGGCACTGTGGCGCTGACAGTGGCGCTGGCCGCTCCCGCCGGTTACGCGCTGGCGAAGCTCCGGCCACCCGGCGGCCCGGCGCTGAGCTTCGTGCTGCTGATCGCGCAGATGATCCCGGGGATCATCATGGCGATGGGCTTCTACGCCATCTACCTCACCCTCGGCGTCCTCAACACGCTGCCCGGCCTGATCCTGGCCGACACGACGCTCGCGGTGCCGTTCGCAGTCCTGATCTTCACGGCCTTCATGTCCGGCATCCCCGACGAGCTGCTCCAGGCCGCCGTGGTCGACGGCGCCGGACGGCTGCGGACCTTCTGGTCGGTGGTGTTGCCGGTCAGCCGCAACTCGATCGTCACGGTGTCGCTCTTCGCGTTCCTGTGGTCCTGGTCGGACTTCATCTTCGCCTCGACCCTGGCCGGCGGCGGCGACTACCAGCCCATCACCCTCGGCATCTACCACTACATCGGCAACAACAACCAGCAGTGGAACGCCATCATGGCCACCGCCGTCGTCGCCTCGATCCCTGCGGCCGTGCTGCTGATCCTGGCCCAGCGGTACGTCTCGATGGGCGTGACCGCCGGCGCCGTCAAGGACTGACCATCCGCGGCGGTCGAGGACTGACCACCCGCACCACAGAAAGGCACCCGCCACCCATGACCGTCGCCCCGTCCGGTCCGGAGTTCGGAATCCAGGACATCCCGTTCAGCTACCGCGGATCCTGGTTCAACATCTCCCCGGTGGTAGCCGAGAAGACGTACGCCGACGACCTGCACCTGGTCTCCCACCAGACCGGGCTGCACCCCGTGCTGCGGCTCACCCCCACCGTCGCCGGCACCACCGTCGTCGCCACGCCCGCGCTGCTGACCTGGCGCAACGGGGCCGACCGGATCGAGGCCGTCTACGACGGGCCGGACACGGTCCGGATCCGGGGCCACCGACTCGGCCTGCGGGTGGCAGCCGCCGCGCCCACCCTCACCCCCTTCAGCGGCACCTACCTGTACGCCGACCCGGTCGACGGATCACACGTGTTCACCTCGTACGAGACCGGTCGCCGATACCGGATCACTGTGCTCTCCGGCGCCCTGCTGCGCACCAACGGCGCCCAGGCGCTCGGCACCGCCGACCGGTTCCTGGACCTTCCCGGCGACCAGCCCTGGGAGATCGCGATCGAGGAGTACGCCACCGCCCGCCGCCCGTACGCCGGATCCGTTCCGTTCGAGCAGTTGTGCCGTGACCGGTTCGCGGAGTTCACCGCGTTCGTCGACGCGATCGCGCCCTGGCGCGGCCCGGAGACCCCGGCCGCCGAGCTGGCCGCGTACGTCCTGTGGTCGGCCACCGTCGCCCCGGCGGGCTTCGTCACCCGGCCGGCCGTCCTGATGTCCAAGCACTGGATGGACAAGGTGTGGAGCTGGGACCACTGCTTCAACGCGATCGCCCTGGCTGCCGGCGAGCCGGAGCTGGCCTGGCACCAGTTCCAGTTGCCCTTCGACCACCAGGACGAGGCCGGCGCCCTGCCCGACTCGGTCACCCACTCCGAGGTCCTGCACAACTACGTCAAGCCCCCCATCCACGGCTGGGCCCTGCGGCACCTGCGCCGCCGCCTTCCCCAGCCGCCGGACCGGGCGGCGCTGGCGCAGACGTACGACCGGCTCGCCCGCTGGACCGGGTTCTGGCTCGACGCGCGGCGCGCCCCCGGCCACGACCTGCCGCACTACCAGCACGGCAACGACAGCGGCTGGGACAACGCCACCACCTTCGACGAGAACCGGGTCCTCGAGACGGCTGACCTCGCCGCATTCCTGGTCTCGCAGCTGCGCTGCCTCGCCGACCTCGCCACCGAGCTGGGTGAGCCCACCACCCGCTGGTCCCGGGAGGCCGACCGGATCCATCAGGCCATGCTGCGCGACCTGTGGGACGGCGAACGCTTCTGCGCCCGAGACCCCCGCACCGGGCACCGGCGACCCAGCCGCAGCCTGCTCGACCTGATGCCCGTCGCGCTCGGGGCCGACCTACCGGCCCCAGTCGCCGCCGCGCTGGCCCGCGGCGTCGAAACCCACCTGACCACGCACGGGCTGGCCACCGAGCCGACGGACTCGGCCCACTACCTCGCCGACGGCTACTGGCGTGGCCCGATCTGGGCACCCTCCACCGTCCTGGTCGAGGACGGCCTGCGCCGGGCCGGGCAGACCAGGATCGCCGGCGACATCAGTCGGCGCTTCCTCGCGCTGTGCGAGAAGTCCGGCTTCGCGGAGAACTTCGACGCCGAGACCGGCACCGGGCTGCGGGACCGTGCCTACACCTGGACCGCCAGCAGCTATCTCATCCTCGCCGCCGCCCAGGAGGAACGGCGGGTCACCGGCGGGTAGCCGGTTCGGATCAGCGGGCCCGGACCGGGCCGGTGCTGGAACGCAACGAGATGGGCGGGCTGTAGAGGCGGTGTCGTGGCACGGCGCCGGGGGCGGCGATGCTCTCCAGCAGCAGCGACACCGCCTCGGCGCCCATCTCGACCATCGGCACGTCGGCGGCGGTCAGCGGCGGACGGAAATCCTCGGCCCAGTGCTGCGCGGCGACTCCGGTGACGGAGAAGTCGCGTGGCACGGACAGCCCGGCGCCGGTCAACGCGCGCTGCATTCCGGGCAGTGCGGCCTCGTTGATGGTGGCCACCGCCGTGACCTCCGGGTGCGTCGCGAGCAGTTGCTCCATACACGCCTCGCCGGAGGCGGTGTCATCGCCGCTGCAGACCTCCACGCCGGTCAACCCCCGCTCCACCGCCGCCGCGCGAAAGCCGGTCAGCGCGCGATGGCTGGGGCCGTACCCGGCGGCCACCAACTCGGCGGAGCGGTTCACGAGTGCCACGTGCCGGTGCCCCAGATCGGCCAGGTGCTGCACGCACCGGGCGATCAGCCCGGCGTAGTCGATGTCGATCCAGCTCATCCCGTGCGGCTCGGCCGTCCGGCCGATGGTGACGAACGGCAGCCCGGCCCTGGTCAGCCGGGTCACCCGGTCGTCTGCCAACCGGATCTCCATGAGGACCACGCCGTCCACCCGACGCCCGGTGACGATCCGTTCGAACGACCGGTCATGGTCGCCACCGGAGGGGGACAGCAGCACGTCGAGGTCGTGTCGGGCGGCGGCCTCGACGACGCTGGCGACGAAGCCCAGCTGCATGTCGGTCAACCGCTGGCTCGCTGGCGGGATGACCAGCCCGAGGGTACGGGTGCGCCCCTCCTTCAGAGCACGGGCGCTGGCGTTCGGCCGGTAGTCCAACTCGTCGATGACCGACTGGATCCGTTGTCGGGTCGCCTCCGACACGCTGCGTTTTCCGCTGAGCACGTAGGAAACGGTGCTGCGGGACACCCCCGCCCGGCGAGCGATCTCCCCGATGTTCATCAATCGCCCTCGAATCGATTTTTGCCCCGATACGGGGACGCACCGTGCTCCGCTGACCAGCATATCCGTCCTCAGGCTCATCGATCGATGACCAACGCGTGCCAACTAGCGCCAATAGATGGACGACCATTAATGTCACAGGTATGACGTGTGACGTCAATTCCATCGCCGCATCCCACCCCACACCACCCACCGGAAGGTTCCAATGAAGGTGAAGAGAAGACTGGGTCGCCTGATGGCCGCCGCCGGGACCCTGTTCGTCCTCGTCGTCGGCGCTGGCGCCTACGCGGTCTCGGACGCGCCGGGCGTCGCCCACGCCGCCGGCACCGGCCCGTGTGACATCTACGCCTCCGGCGGCACGCCGTGCGTGGCCGCGCACAGCACCACCCGCGCGCTGTACGGCGCGTACAACGGCCCGCTCTACCAGGTCCGACGATCGTCGGACAACACCACCCGCGACGTCGGTGTGCTCAGCGAGGGCGGCTACGCCAACGCCGCCACCCAGGACACGTTCTGCGCCAACACCAACTGCGTCATCACGATCATCTACGACCAGTCCGGCCGCAACAACCGTCTCACCCAGGCGCCCCCCGGCTACTTCGTCGGCCCCGCTCCCGGCGGATTCGACAACCTAGCCGACGCGAAGGCGGCGCCGGTCACCGTCGGCGGGCAGAAGGCGTACGGCGTCTACATCGCCCCCGGCACCGGCTACCGCAACAACAACACGAACGGGGTCGCGACCGGCGACCAGCCCGAGGGCATCTACGCGGTGGTCGACGGCACGCACTACAACCAGTGGTGCTGCTTCGACTACGGCAACGCGCAGACGAACAGCCTCGCCGACGAACGCGCCATCATGGAGACCGTCTACTTCGGCGCCAACAAGCAGTGGGGCTACGGCGCGGGAGCCGGCCCCTGGATCATGGCCGACCTGGAGTGGGGGCTGTTCTCCGGGGTCAACGCGGGCTACAACAACATCGCGTCGATCAACCACCGCTTCGTCACCGCCATGGTCAAGGGCGAGCCGAACCACTGGGCGATCCGGGGCGGCAACGCCCAGTCGGGCAGCCTGACGACCTACTTCGACGGGCCACGCCCCAACGGCTACCACCCGATGAAGAAGGAGGGCGCCATCCTGCTCGGCATCGGCGGTGACAACAGCATCACCGGTCGCGGCACCTTCTTCGAGGGCGTGTTGACCTCCGGCTACCCGACGGCGGCCACCGAGAACGCCGTCCAGGCCAACATCAACGCCGCCGCCTACGCGCCGTCCGGCGGCGGCAACCCGCAACAGAACGTCCAGGTCGTCGGCGCCCAGTCCAGCCGCTGCATCGACGTACCGAACGGCAGCACCACCAACGGCACCCAGGTCCAACTCTGGGACTGCACCGGCAACACCGCGCAGCGCTGGACCTACACCGCCGGCAAACAACTCCAGGTGTACGGCAACAAGTGCCTCGATGCCTTCGGCCAGGGCACCACCAACGGCACCCAGGCCATCATCTGGGACTGCCACGGCGGCACCAACCAACAGTGGAACCTCAACTCCAACGGCACCATCACCGGCGTCCAGTCCGGGCTCTGCCTCGACGCCAACGCCGCCGGCACCGCGAACGGCACCAAGCTCATTCTCTGGGCCTGCAACGGTGGCACCAACCAACGGTGGTCCACCCGCAGCTGACCCACCGCACGACTGATCACCAGTGCCGCCCCCGCAGTGCCACCGGGGGCGGCACGACCTTTAGTTGCTTGGCGGCCCGCAGCTGCGCCGGCCGGCGACCCGGTGCGGGTATGTTTCGGGGCTGGCGAACAGCGGGGGTCGGATGGTCAAGGGTTGGCACGGCTGGCTCGGTACGTTCAACGGCGTCGTCCTCATCACTGTGGTCGTCCTGCCGTTGGCCGCGCTTGCGGTGTGGGCGTTGGCCCGCCGCCGACGGGCCGCCGGCGCCACGTCGGCGTGGCGGACGTCGCTGGCCGACGTCGGCATCGTCTACGGCACGGTCCCCTGGGTATGGATGATCATGCTGCCGGGTGACAAGGCCGGTGCCGTCTCCGGCCGGGTGACACTGGTGCCGCTGCGCGACCTGCTCACGATCTTCTCCGACGGGGGGCCGCTGACGGCGACGGTCCAGGTCGTCGGCAACCTGCTGGTCTTCGCGGCTCTGGGGATCCTCGCCCCGCTGCGGATCCCGGCGCTGGCGTCGGTGCCGCGGATCCTGGTCCTCGCGGCCGGCTGCTCGGTAGTGGTCGAGACCGCCCAGTACGTACTGCGGCTGGACCGGGTGTCCTCGGTGGACGACGTCCTGCTCAACGCAGCGGGCGCCGGGCTGGCGGCGCTGGCGTCACGCCGTTGGTGGCCGGTCAAGCCCGACGCGTCCACAGATAGTCATCCTCGGCCGGCCCCGGCAGCGCGACGCTGAGCGTCGGAGGAGGGAGCTACCATCCGCAGGTGATCGAGGAATTGATCAGGAGAGCGGCGGACGAGGACGACGACGCGATCGAGGAGTTGAGCGAGATCGCCGCTGCCGATCCACAGAGGCTGTCGCCGTACCACGGGGCCCTTCTCGACCTCGACCTGCTGTGGCCGCCGACGTTGTACCGGGCGGCGGGCGCCGACGTGGTCGGCCGGGTCGTCGAGCAGGTCGACGGCGGGCGGACACCGGACCGACTCAACCATCTGCTCCTCATCCTGGCCCACAGCGCCCACCCACTCGCCGAGAACGCCCTGCGTCGCTGGTCGACGCACCCGCCAGCCGGCGCGGACGACCTGCACGTGGGCGCGCTGAGCTACGCGGTCGAGGGCGGTTGGACGATCGGCCCGGACGGCAACCGACGCGACCTGTGCGCTGACGTCGCGTACCGATGGGTCATGCGGGACGCGCCGGCGCCCGCGGACCGCACCGCCTGCCCCTGGTGCGCGTCTCCGCTCTGGGTCGCTGCCGACCTCGACACCACCGACCCCGCCATCGGTGCCGCGCTGGCCCACACCGGCTGGTCCGGCCGCCTGGTCATCGAGACCTGCCACTTCTGCGCCTGCTACACGACGTTGTACAGCCGGGTCACGCCGGCCGGCGCCACCACCTGGTGGGCCGACAACACCCGTCCGAGCTACCTGGGCGCCGATGCCGGGCCGGAGGACCCGCCGACACTGCTCCCGGTTGCGGGGCCGGCACTGGCGAGCCCGTACCAGGCCAGCGCCTGGAATCAGGGCGGCTCCACCCTGGGTGGCCGACCGGACTGGATCCAGGACGCCGAGCACGCCGACTGCCCCGGCTGCGGGGAACCGATGGACTACCTGGGTCTGATCGGCGGCGCGGACCTGGACGACGTCGGCGAGGGCGCCTACTACCTGCACCTGCACCAGCCGTGCGGGTTCGCCGCGGTGAACTACCAACAGAGCTGACAGTCGATCATGTCGGCGGCTCTGCCAGCCGCTCCAGCCGCGCCAGACCATCCCAGCCACGCTCACGCATCAGACCCAGCAGTCGCTTCACCCGCGGGTCCGCCTCGACGGCCAGCGCGTCCAGAAGGTCGAACGGTAGATCGTCCTGCGCCACCTCACCGAGGTCGATCTCGCCAGAGCGGTATGCCTGCTCGGCCAGGCTGGCCAGGATGTCGGCAGCCTCCACCAGACCCGCGTCGTCGCCGCTGTCACTCTCGAAGATCTCCGACAGGATCCGATAGAGCCGTATGAGTTGCGGGTCGTCGAGCTGCGCGATCTTGTCAGGCATCCATTCGCGGACACGATCGGGCCAGCGCGCCGACATCAGGATCCAACTGTCCCGCTCACCCGCCACCACCCGCTCGGAGACGCCAATGTCCCGGAGCCGGTCCAGGTAGGTGGTCACCTCTGGTGCGAGCGCCAGACGATCCCCGGCGGCGAGTTGCGCGATCTGCTTCCGGCTGGCCTCCAGTCGTGCGATCTCGTCGCCCAGTTGCCTGTCGATCTCCTCGACCGCGGCCGCGAAGGTCGACGGGTCGGCCTCCAGCATCTGACCGATCTGGGACAGCGGCACGCCGGCGTTGGCGAGAATCCGGATCCTGATGAGGGACACCACAGCTCCCGCGCTGTACCGCCGGTAGCCCGAGGCGTCCCGCTCGGGCTCCGGCAGCAGGCCGATCTGGTGGTAGTGCCGTACCGCCCGCACCGTGACGCCGGCGTACGCCGCCAGTTGACTGATCGTCAGCATGCCCTGATCCTGCCCCTCGACTCGCTCGGCCCCACCCGAATCCAGCTCAGGAGATCTTGCGGCGGTAGGTCAGGTTGGCGAACAGGTAGGCCACCGCGAGGATGCCGACGCACCAGGCGAGGGCGGTCCAGATGCCCGATCCGACCGGCTCCTGCGCGAAGAGGTCCCGGATCGCGTTGACGATCGCGGTCACCGGCTGGTGCTCGGCGAAGGCGCGCACCGGGCCGGGCATCGACGCGGTGGGCACGAAGGCCGAACTGACGAACGGCAGGAAGATCAGCGGGTACGAGAAGGCGCTCGCACCGTCGACTGACTGGGCGGTGAGGCCGGGAATGATGGCGATCCAGGTCAGCGCCAGGGTGAACAGCACCAGGATGCCGGCCACGGCGAGCCACCCCAGCACGCCCGTCCCGGTGCGGAAGCCCATGAGCAGAGCGACGAGGACGACGACGACCAACGAGATCAGATTGGCGACCAGTGAGGTCAACACGTGCGCCCAGAGCACCGAGGATCGTGCGATCGGCATGGACTGGAACCGTTCGAAGATGCCGCCCTGCATGTCCAGGAAGAGCCGGAAGGCGGTGTACGAGATGCCCGATGCGATCGTGATGAGCAGGATGCCGGGGAGCAGATAGTTCACGTACGAGTCGGAGCCGGTCTCGATAGCGCCGCCGAAGACGTAGACGAACAGCAGCATGAAGGCGACAGGCATGACCGCCGTCGTGATGATGGTGTCCGGGCTGCGGGCGATGTGGCGCAGCGAGCGTCCCAGCAGGACTGTGGTGTCGCCGAGGAAGTGCCTGTTCATCGTTGTTCCTTCTCGGTCTTGGCGCCCACCAGGGTGAGGAAGACGTCCTCAAGGGTCGGCTGCTTCTCGACGTACTCGATCTCGGCTGGTGGCAGGAGCTGTTTGAGCTCTTCGAGGGTGCCGTTCACGACGATCCGTCCCTCATGGAGGATCGCGATCCGGTCGGCGAGTTGTTCGGCCTCGTCGAGGTACTGGGTGGTGAGCAGCACCGTCGTGCCGCCGCGGGCGAGTTCCCTGATCGCCTGCCACACCTCGATGCGCGCCTCGGGGTCGAGCCCTGTCGTCGGCTCGTCGAGGAAGATGACCGGCGGGTTCCCGATCAGGCTCATCGCGATGTCGAGACGGCGACGCATGCCGCCGGAGTAGGTCCGCACCCTCCGGGCGCCGGCCTCGGTCAGCGAGAAGCGCCGCAGCAGGTCGTCCGCTGTCGAACCGGGCTCCTTGAGGTGCCGCAGCCGGGCGACCAGGACGAGGTTCTCCCGCCCGGTGAGGATCTCGTCGACCGCCGCGAACTGCCCGGTGAGACTGATCGACTGCCGTACGTCGGCGGCCTGGGTCGCCACATCGAAGCCGGCGACCCGGGCCGTCCCGCCGTCGGCCCTGAGGAGCGTGGCCAGGATCCTCACCACTGTGGTCTTGCCGGCACCGTTCGAGCCGAGCAGGGCGAAGATGCTGCCCCGCGCGACCTCGATGTCGACGCCGCGCAGCACCGTGAGCTGCTTGAACGACTTCTCCAGGCCGTGTACGTGGATCGCGGGCTGCTCGGCCTGAGCTGTTGTGTGCGAATTGCTCATGGCGGCAGCATGGAGGGTTGACGCAGCGTCAAGGTCAAGCCCGGTGCCGCGGGTCTCAGTCGGGCTTGGGTTGGGACCGCAGGCGACGCATCTGGGCGTGGCTGAGGTCGTGCGCTCGGTTCATGTGGCGTGTGACCACCTCCAGCTCCTCGTCGGTGTGCTCGTCGAGAAGTGCCTGCCAGGACTGGCCGAGGTCGTCCCAGACCGCCGTGACCCGGTCGAGGCGATCCGGCACCGGGGTGACCAGCACCCGACGCCGGTCCTCCTGATCGGGCGTCCGTTTGACGTAGCCGCCACGTTCGAGCCGGTCGACCAGTCGGGTGGCCGATCCCGTGGTCAGGCCGGTCATCTCGGCGACCTCGCGCACAGTGGGCGGCGCGGGAGCCGCCGAGAGCAGGCTCAGGAACTGCACGTCGGTCGGGTGGAGCCCCAGGTGGTCGGCGATGGCCTGGTTGAACAGGACGTACGAGGCCAGATAGCGCCGGGACGCCATCGACAGCTCCTCGAACAGCCGGGTTCGACGCTTCGCAGTCATCCGCATCACATCCCAATCAGTTGCGCGACGCAGCAATCCGCCATAATCTGCTGCGTGGCGCAGTTAATGCGTTACGCAGCTATCTTACCTCCTGGAGGACCCATGCTCACCGTCGCCGTCACCGGCGCCACCGGAGCCCAGGGCGGTGCCACCGCCCGCGCCCTGCTGGCGGCCGGTCAGCGGGTGCGCGCCATCACCCGCCAGCCCACCTCGCCGGCCGCCGAAGCCCTGCGCGACCTCGGGGCGGAGGTACGCCAGGCCGACTTCGACGACAGCGCGTCCCTCGACGCCGCGCTCGCCGGATCCGACTCGTTGTTCGCTGTCACCACACCGTTCGGCAGCGACCTCGCCACCGAGGTCCGGCAGGGCCGGGCCCTCGTCGATGCCGCGGCGGCCGCCGGCCTCAGCCACCTCGTGCTGACCACCGTCGCGCACGCCGACCGCGACACCGGCGTCCCGCACTACGAGAGCAAACACCTGGTCGAGCAGCATCTGCGCACCTCGACGGTGCCCTGGACGGTCATCGCGCCAGCCGCCTTCATGGACAACTACGCCAGCGGCTGGACGCTCGACGGCCTGCGCAGGGGCACCTTCGCCTGGCCGATGCCCGCGAACCGGCCGCTCGCCCTCATCCCGGCGGTCGACATCGGCACCTTCGCCGCGCTCGTCCTCCAGCGCTCGGACGAGTTCGCCGGGCGCCGCATCGACATCGCCTCCGACGAACGCACACCCACCCAACTGGCCGAGATCCTGGCGGGCGCCATCGGCAGCCCCATCACCCACGTGCAGGTGCCGCTGGCCCAGGTTCGACAGCGGTCCACCGACCTGGCGGCCATGTTCGACTACTTCAGCACCGTGGGCCTGACCGTCGACGTCGCCGCGCTGCGTCGCGACTACCCCGAGGTCGGCTGGCACAGCTTCGCCGACTGGGCCGCCGCCCAGGACTGGCCCGCCCTGCTGCCGGCGAAGCGTGCGCGACCCTGACTCTTAACTCCGATGTCACCGCCCGATCCCATTGGTGACGTGTCGCTGTTCGCCCGAAGGAGTTGGCTGCCAGACGTCGCACTTGCCTGGACCAGGAGTTGATCCACGTGCCTTCCTCTCGTCGTACCTTCCTCGCCAGTGGCGCCGCCGCCGGCGTCGGCCTCGCCGTCGCGGGCGGCCTGCCGTCCCTGGCCCAGGCCAGCCCGGCCCGGCCGCACCCGCCGGTGAAGCCCGGCAACGTGCCCTTCCCGCCGCTCGTGGACGACCCCAGGGGAATCCTGGCCCTGCCCAAGGGCTTCAGCTACACAGTGGTCACCCGGACCGGTGTCACCCGACTCGACCGCGGCCAGGGCGTCACCCCGTCGGACCACGACGGCATGGCCGTCTACGACGCCGGCCGCGGCCGGTACACCCTCATCCAGAACCACGAGATCGACCCGGGCGCCGAGTTCGGCGTGCCGCACGTCAAGGGCACTGTCTACGACGCGGGCGCCGTCGACGCCGGTGGTTGCACCGTGATCAGGACCGACCTCGCCGGCCGCAACCTGGGTGAGTTCGTGGCGCTCTCCGGCACCATCTCCAACTGCGCCGGCGGGCCGACCCCCTGGGGCACCTGGCTCACCTGCGAGGAGACCGAGGACCGGGCCGGCGACACGTGGGAAGAGGGCGGCCGGACCGGCGTCTACCAGAAGGACCACGGCTACGTCTTCGAGGTGTGGGCCGACGGCAGCGCCGACCCGAAGCCGATCAAGTGCCTGGGCCGCTACTCCCACGAGGCCCTGGCCGTCGACAAGGACCGCACCCGGATCTACCTCTCCGAGGACGCCGACGAGCCCAACGGCCTCTTCTACCGCTGGACCGCGCCACACGGCGTCAAGCTGGGCCCGGGCGTGCTCACCCGCCTCGCACCGAACGCCGGCGTCCTCGCCGCGATGCAGATCATCATGGATGACGGTTCGGTGCTGCCGGACGTCGCGTACCTGACCTCCGCCCAGCTGGGCCGCCCCTTCCCGGTCCGCTGGATCGAGGTGCCGGACCGCGACGCGCGCACCACGTCGGTGCGCGAGCAGTTCGCCGACGGTCAGGTCACCCGCGGGCGCAAGTTCGAAGGCGTGTGGGCCACCGACGAGGGCGTGTACGTGGTCAACTCGTACGCCTGGGATGAGGGTGACCTGCCGGCGGACGCGGCGCCGCACGACGGAATGGTGTGGTTCTACAACTACCGGAACCAGACCATCCAGCTGGTGACGTACTTCCCGCACCAGACCCAGTCCGAGGAGGGCGCGGCCGTCAAGTACACCGACCTCACCTTCGACGGCCCGGACAACGTGACAGTCACTCCGTGGGGAAGCCTCGTGCTCGCCGAGGACGGCACCGGCGCCTCGCACGTGCTCAGCACGATCCCGGGCGGGCCCACGTACGCGATCGCCCGCAACCAGCTCAACGACTCGGAGTTCTGCGGGCCGACCTTCAGCGCGGACGGCAAGGTGCTCTTCGTCAACATGCAGGACCCGGGCCTCACCCTGGCCATCACCGGTCCGTGGGAGAAGTACCTGGGCTGACCGAGCCCGAACGTGCGGGGCCAGGCGACCTCGCCTGGCCCCGGCGACCAGAACCCCGCAGCCGTCAGTGCGTGCTGCGCGGCCTCGGTGTCGCCGCTGGGCCCGAGCGCTTGAGCAGGAACGCCCCGCCGACGATGAAGACGACGCCGAGGATCACCCCGACGAGGTTGCCCTGAGACAGACTGGAGACGATCCCCAGCACGCCCACGACGACCGCCAGCACGCCGAGGATCCGCATGGTGTAGCCACCAACAGACCTGACCCGTTCATTCGTCATGGGGTGCCTTCTGCCCAGCGCGCCGATCGCGCAAACGACGGCGGTGGTCCACGGCCGACCGTGGAGATCTCACTGCACCTTCGTGAGAAGTGGTTTCCCCTTCTCGACGACGTACGTGGCCAGTTCGACGGCGATACCCTCGCCAACGTTGCGGGCCTGGTGGTGCACACCGTATGGAACGGTGAGCGCGTCGCCGGGATTGCACACCACCGGCGGCTGCCCCTCCAGCCGATATTCGAGCGTTCCCTGCAGAACGCAGATGATTTCCTCGCCGGGGTGGAAATGCTTGAACGGTGGCGAATCCGGAGTGAACTCCACCCGAGTCTGAATGACCTCTCGCCCGGGGATGCTGAGGTCGTGCCGTTGCAGATCGATCCGCCACAGCCCTGGCGCTGACTCCACCGCTGTGGGGCTGATCCCCTCAGGTCGATCCTTGGTGCTCATGACGGCCTCCTGTGAGCCGTCGGGCCGACGGCCATGACTCGGAATGGTGCATCCCCGTCGAGGATAGGTAGCCGCAGACGATCAGGGGCGGGGATGCCGAGTTCACCGACGGGGCAGCAGCCCTCGTTCGGTCATGTAGGCCCGCAACGTCTCGGCATCCTCGGCGGACATCAGCCAGCGGGGGATCACGGTCGCCGGCATTCGGCCGACGTACACGACCCAGAAGTCGCCGGCGTCCTGCACCTGGGCGACCCCGTCCCAGGCGATGCCGCCGGACTCCGAGCCGCTGCGCATCATGATGTTGTCATCGGTGATGTCGTAGGCGCCCTCGACGGCGTAACTACCGGAACGGCGTCGGGCGCGCGCCAGCACCCACGGCCGGTACAGCATCGACAGCACGCCGGCCACCACCAGCGCGGTCCACAGCGGCGAACTCCGCTCGCCCCACCCGAGCCCCCGCGAGACGACGAGACCGATGACCCCGACCGCCGTCAGGACCGCCCCGATGTAGCCGAATCTGCGTAGCCGGACGTTGCCGAGGGCAGCGGCCACCCGGCTCGGGTAGGCGGGATCGGCGGGAACGTCAAAGCGGATGTGCACGCCGAAACGATAGTGCCTCCACCCGCCCCGGAAGGCGCCTTGCCCCGCCGCACCTGACAAGCCGTGGGCATCCGGGTGCGGCAGTCTGATGAGGTGAACGCCGACGACGTCCGAGTGCCCCGGGCCCAGGCGGGGTCGAGCCCGCAGCATCTGCTGACGACAGTGCTCGGCGAGTACCTGGACTCCTCCGACGCCGACCTGCCGTCGACGGCGGTCATCGCGATTCTGCGCGAGTTCGGGATCAGCGAGTCCAGCGCCCGTGCCGCGCTGTCCCGGCTGGTCAAACGTGGTCTCATCGCGGCGCGGAGGAAGGACCGGTCGCCGGTCTACCACCTCACGCCGCAGGCGATCGCCAAGCACCGCTCCCGGATGCGGCACTTCCTGAACTTCGGCTCCCACCCGACGCCCTGGACCGGCGAATGGGTGCTGGCCTCCTTCTCCGTTCCGAGCGCCGGCCAGGCGTCCCGCCATGCGCTGCGCAGGTCGTTCACCGCACTGGGGTTCGTGGGCCTGTACGACAGCGTGTGGATCCGGCCGGGATCCGACGCCGCGCCGGCGCGGGAGGCGCTGCACGCGCTGCTGCAGCACGTCGAGGGTGCCCGATGGTCGGTCCTGCACGCCCGGTTCGACGAGGAGGCAGGGCCACACGGGCCGGCTTCCGCGTACGACCTGACCGGCCTCGCCTCGGCGTACTCGGCCTTCATCGAGCAGTACGCGGAGCTGCGGGCAGCCGCGCGCACCGGAGAGGTGGATCCGGCCCGGGCGCTGGTGGCTCGGACCTCCGCGATGGATTGTTGGCGGAAGTTCGCCGACATCGACCCGGACCTCCCCCCGCACCTGCTGCCGGAGCACTGGCCTCGCCAGCAGGCCAGGGAGACCTTCCTCGACATCCACACCACGCTCGGCTCGCTCGCTCAGGCGCGCCTGGTCGAGGTGGCAACTCCGCACTGGCCGGATGCCGCCTCGTGGATCATCCACTTCCAGGCGTCGAGGGATCCATCAAGGCCCGAGCCGACCGGCGGAACCCACGGCAGCGGCCCACGCCCCGGCTGACAGCGTCGCGGCCACTCAGAGCCAACCAGACATTGACACTTTTCGTTGCGACAGTGATAGTAACTGCACACAGCTCCCATCGGAGCGCCTGTAGGGACCGCGGCCGGGCGGTCGCCGGCGCTGAATGAGCGGGCAGTGGCGACCGAGGGCACGGCCGCCACTCAGGCCGCGACGCGCCCCCGTCGACCAGACCCGTGGCCAGCGCTGACCACTCTCGTCGGGACGCGAGTGACCCAACCGCCACCGCGGGGAGCGCCACAGTGACTGTTCCTGGAGGGTGCAATGAGAAGGCGAGCGAAGATCTACGCGGGGCTGGCGGCCGCCATCGTCCCGGTCACCTCCGTGATCATGGCGCTCGGCGGGACACCGGCGTCCGCCGCCATCGGCGGTTCCGGCCCCTACCCCGCCGACTACGAAACCTCGGCCACCCTGGCCAACCACACCATCTTCCGACCGCAGACCCTCCCGTCCGAACGCCTACCCATCGTCGTGTGGGGCAACGGCGGCTGCTCGGCCAACGGCCTCTCCCAGGGCAACTTCCTCCGCGAGATCGCCTCCCACGGCTTCCTCGCCATCGCCAACGGCGCCCCGAACGGTTCCGGCTCCACCACCTCCCAGATGCTCACCCAGTCCATCGACTGGGCGGTAGCGGAGAACTCCCGGCAGGGCAGCAAGTACTACAACAAGATCGACACGAGCAAGGTCGCCGTCGCGGGCTTCTCCTGCGGAGGCCTGGAGGCGTACGCCGTCTCGAACGACCCGCGCGTCACCACGACCGGCATCTTCAGCAGCGGACTGCTGAACGACGCCGACGACTACCAGCTCAGGAGACTGACCAAGCCGATCGCCTACTTCGTCGGCGGGCCCAGCGACATCGCCTACCCGAACGCCATCGACGACTGGGGCAAGCTGCCCGCCGGCCTGCCCGCGTTCATGGGCAACCTGAACGTCGGGCATGGCGGCACCTACGACCAGGCCAACGGCGGCGAGTTCGGCCGGGTGGCGACTCTCTACCTCAAATGGCGACTGAAGGGCGACACCACCGCCGGCCGCAACTTCGTCGGCGCCGACTGCGGTCTGTGCCGCAGCCAGTGGAGCGTCCAGCAGAAGAACCTGACGCTCGACGACGGCACTCCGCCTCCCACCACGCCACCGCCGACCACGCCACCGCCGACGACACCGCCGCCGACCGGCACCCCCGGCTGCACCGCTGTCTACTCCGTCCAGGACCAGTGGAACGGCGGATTCGTCGCCAACGTCAGCGTCACCGCGGGATCCACAGCGCTGACCGGCTGGCGGGTCACCCTCACCCTACCGAGCGGCGCGTCGGTCAGCTCGCTCTGGAACGGCGTCAGCAGCGGCACCAGCGGGACCATCACCGTCGCCAACCAGAGCTACAACGGGAGGCTGGCCGCAGGTCAGGCCACCAGCTTCGGATTCCAGGGCACCGGCAGCGGCAGCGGAGCCACAGCGAGTTGCGCCGGAAGCTGACACCCCAGACAAATCGATCCGCTCGGCGGGCCGGTGCCTCGGCACCGGCCCGCCGTGGGTGCGCGACGGCCCGCCGGATAGGGAAGACTGGCCGGCATGGCTGATCTGAGCGATGCGAAGGCCGCGCTGCACGCCTACCTTCGCGGGACCCGCGAGGACCTCATCTGGAAGCTCGACGGGCTCAGCGAACGTGAGGTCAGGCTGCCCCGCACGGCGACCGGCAACAACCTGCTGGGCATCATCAAGCACTGCCTCAATGTCGAAGCCGGCTACTTCGGGCCCACCTTCGGCCGCGACTTCCCGACCCCTGACGAGCTGGTCCCGATGGCGGCGTTCGACGAGGACCCCCAGGCAGACTGGTACGCCCGGGAGGACGAGACGAAGGACGGGCTGATCGACCTGTATCGCCGGGTCGGCGCGTTCGCGGACCAGACGATCGACGAGTTGTCGCTCGACGCGCCCGGGCAGGTGCCGTGGTGGCGGCCCGGCGCGCAGGACGTGACCCTGCAGCGGATCATCATCCACGTGACCTGCGATCTCGCCCGTCACGCCGGGCACGCCGACATCATCCGCGAACAGCACGACACAACGATCGGCCTTCGACAGGGCAACCCCAACATCCCCAACGACTACGACTGGCCGGCGTACGTCAGCAAGCTGACGAAGCTGGCCGACCACTTCGCGTGATCGGCGAACCCGTCGACGGGCGAGACGAGCTGGCCCAGGTCGAAGCGGCGTTCGTGGGCACGCCACTGGCCGGCCTGCCGATCGGGCACGGCCCGTCGGGCACCCTCCTCGTCGCCGACGTCGACCCCGATCGGCTGCACGAGGTCTGGCAGGCCGCCGACGCGCTGGTGCCGGTCATCGGACGCCGACCCGTCATGGTCACCGACGACTTCGACGACGCGCTGACCATCCGGTCCGAGCCCGAGCGGGGCCCGTCGGAGTCGGAGCTGCGCGCGTTCGTCGAGGCGGCGGCGTCTTGCGAACCCTGGCTGACCTACCGCCACCACAGCGAGGACCACCAGGTCGCCGAGGACGAGATCGAGTTCTACGCGCGTGGCACGACCGGCGTCGACCTGAGCGCCCTGGTGCCGGATGTGGTGCTGCCGGCACCACTTCCGGTGCTGGAGCGGGCGCTGTACGACGGGCTGCTCGCCGACGCCGACCTGCACGCCCAGGTGCTTGGCAACGTGCGGCTCGTGACGCAGACCGACTACTGGTATACGCCGGACAGCGTCCTGCTCATGTTGCTGCCCACCAGCGACGTCCGCGCCTCGGCGTACTGGGTGGACTTCTACGGTGCGCTCACCGAGGAGGAACACCAAGGGCTCGCCGAAGTGCTGGCGCGGTGGCGGCACCGGTGGGACGCCCGCCTGGTCGCATCATGGGACACCATGCTCCAGTTCCAGGTGGGTCGTCGCCCGACGCCGGGTGACGAGGCGTGGGCTGCCGCCGGTCAGCTCAAGGCGCTCGCTCCGGACCTCGAACTGAGCCAGTGGGAGGTCGCCGTCGCCCTACCGGCCGGTGACGCGTGGTTCGTCCACAACCGACCCTGACAGCGTTGGCTGTTCCAGTTGCCCCCCGGTTACCGGCCTCGCGGTCTGCGTGAGCCCTTCCTGGCGCAGTTCGAGGACGTGGGGCTGGTCGTCGGTCCGGACGAAACGCACCTCCAGATCGAGGTCCGGGTGTCGGTAGCTACCGTCCGGTCCTGCCAGGAGGACAACCGGTTGCTGGGTTGAGGCGGCGAGGGTCAGGTGGCCGTCGGTGAGCGCGATGTCGATCGGGTAGTCGTCGCGCAGCACGTAACGGCCCGTGACATCCGCAGGCGGCGCGGCGGTGACTCTGGCGGCGGCGTAGCGACGGTCCGCGGCGGCGCGGATGCTGACCAGCAGCTCCCAGCCATCCTCCGAGTTGGTCATCGCCGCTACCCCGATGCCGCTGTCCGGCCAGACGTAGGAGAAGCAGGTGTAGCCGACGTTCAACCCGGTGTGCCCGAAACGACGACGCTCGGCGCGTTCGTCGAGTTCGGTACCGAGGCCGTAGCTGCCGCCAGGAATCTGCGTCGTGCACATCTGGATGGCCAGGTCGTGGTCGAGCAGCTTCGAACCTGCCGAGACGGCCCGGGCGATCTCGAGGTCGAGCCGGAGCAGGTCGGTAGGGGTGCTCCACAGTCCGGCCGCGGCCAGCTCCGGTTGCGTTCGCCAGCCGCCAGGAATCCTGGTGCCGCCGCCGTGGTGACCATGCGCCACCTGATCCGGTCGCCGGTGCGGAAACTGCTTGTCGAAGCTGCTGTCGGCCATGGCCAGCGGTTCCAGCACCAGAGTTCGCAGGAGGTCTTCGAACGGGGTTCCGGTCGCGTCCACCATCACCTGCTGAAGCACCGAGTAGTGGCTGCCCGAGTACCGGAAACGGCTACCCGGCAACAGGGTCGGCCGAACCGGTGGCGTACTCGTCGTGCCGGTGCCGTCCAGGACCTGCAACAGCGACGGGGCGCGATCCGCGGCGTAGCCGCGGTACCAGGTGTCGGACAGTCCGGCAGTGTGCGCCAGCAGCTGTCGTACCGTGACTCCCTGCTGGTCTTCCCGGCCGGGCAGGTGCCACGAGGTGAGGTGATCGCCGATGTCGCCGTCGAGGTCCAGGACACCGGCCTGGACCAGTCGCAGCGCGCCGAACGCCGCGACGTGCTTGCTGATCGAACAGGCGGCGAAGGCGGTGCTCGCGGTCACCGGAGTTGACGTCCCGGCCGCCGTGACGCCGAACCCTGCCGCCCGGACCTGCGCGCCCATCTGGCCGACGGCGATGCTGACCCCCGGCACGTCGTAGCTGCTCATCAGCTCGGACAGCGCCGCCGTGTCCGGTGAGAGCCGCCCGGACGACACCTGCCGGTCAAGCTCGCCCAGCAGCGAGACCCAGTCCTGAGGTAGATCCACGACGTCGATTCTCGACCGCGCCCACCGCCGGATCAACTCCGGTCATCCCGTGGGGCTCGTGACGGTACGAGAGACCTCCCGGATCAGACTGGCCTCGGAGACCTGTGCGGCCAGGTAGGCCTCGATGTCGGCGGCGTCTCTGGTCCACCGGGCACCGAACTCCTGGACGGTCCGCTCCAGCCGCTGCTGATCCACCGACACGTGACCCATGCCCAGTAGCGTCCAACGCCCCCGCCGCCGGCAGGGCGAGCCGTGATCAACCACATAGGATCGGACGACCTCGTACGCCGGACCTGAGGAGCGTGCCGTGACCCTGCTGGAGCGTCTGCACCTGGCCGGTATGCGCGAGGTCGTCACGGTGCGGCCGGTGACCGGCGGGCTCGCGGCGCTCGCCGGCATCGCCACCCGTCGGGATGCCCCGCCGGTGTTCGTCAAGGCATTCGACGACCCGCCGGCCGACGACGTCTTCGTCGCCGAGGCGGAAGGGCTGGCCGCCCTGCGCGAGTTGGGCGGTGTGGCGACACCCGAGGTAATCCTGGCGGACCGGGACGTCCTGGTGTTGTCGGTGTTGAGCGAGAGGCCGCGCAGCGAGGCCTTCTGGGAGCACTTCGCGCACGTGCTCGCACACCTGCACCTGAATACCACCCATCCCCGTTTCGGCTGGCACCACGACAACTGGCTGGGCCGTCGCCGCCAGGTCAACACGTGGAACGACGACGGCTTCGCCTTCTTCGCGGAGCACCGGCTGCTGCGCTGGCTCGACGAGCCCCGCGTCGGGGCGGCGCTCGACGCGGAGGACCGGTCGGCGCTGGAACGGCTCTGCGACCGGCTGCCCGACCTGCTGCCGGAGCGTCCGGCGTGTCTGACGCACGGCGACCTGTGGGCACAGAACGTCCTGGCCACCGCGGACGGAGAGCCGGCGCTGATCGACCCGGCCGTGTCGTACCTGTGGGCCGAGGTCGACCTCGCGCACGTGTGGTCCACCTCGCCCCCGCCCGAGGCACGACGGATGTTCGAGGTCTACGCGGAGCTGACCGCGCTCGACGCCGGCTGGGAGGCCCGGATGCCGGTCATCCAGCTGCGACAACACCTCGCGGTGCTGGCCCAGTTCGACGACGACTGGGGCGCTGCCGATCAGATCCGCGCCGTCCTTGCCCCGTTCCGGACCCGAACCTGACCGGAGGCCCGGCCGCCGGACGCGGCGCGCGGCCGGACTGTTCCGTCAACGTGGTCCACCTCCGTCGAGGCCCGCGAGCGGCCCGAGGTCAGGCCCTCGTTACGGTGACCACTTCACTGGGGGGTGGGGCCATGGCACCGGAGGTGTCGCCGCGAAGGGCCAGGGCGGTGCTCGTCACGCTCTCGCTCGCCGCGTTCGCGTTCATCACTACCGAGCTGCTGCCGGTCGGTCTGCTGACCCGCATCGCACCCGATCTGGACCGCTCCCGCTCGCAGGTGGGCCTGCTGGTCAGTGGGTACGCCATCGTGGTGGTGCTGGCGTCCGTACCGCTGACCCGACTGACCCAGCGGGTCCCCCGGCGGCACCTGCTCGGTGTCACGATGTTCCTGTTCGCCGCCGCGAACGCAGCCGCCGCGCTCGCGCCGACGTACGCCGTGCTGGCCGGCACCCGCCTGGTGACCGCCCTCGCCCAGGCGCTGTTCTGGTCCGTCGCCACGGCGACCGTGATCGGGCCGTTCCCGGTCGCGGTGCGCGGTCGGGCGGTGGCGTTGTTCGCGACCGGGGCGACGCTCGCTCCGGTGCTCGGCGTACCCCTGGGCACCTGGCTCGGGCAGCAAGCCGGCTGGCGCGCGGCGTTCGCTGTGCTCGCCGGGATCGGTGTGGCGATCGCCGCCGCGGTGCTGCTCCTTCTCCCCTCCTATCCCCCGGCCGCCGGCGGCGCCGCCCGGGGCAGCGCGCCGGACGGCCGGCGCTTCGCCGTCCTGCTGATCGCCACCGCCCTCGGCATCGGCGGCTTCATGACCCTGCAGACCTACGTGACACCGTTCCTGCTCGACGTCAGCGGCTTCGCCGACGCGGTGCTGGCGCCGCTGCTGTTCGTCTCCGGCGCGGCCGGTGTCGTCGGCACCCTGGTCGCGGCCCGGACTCTGGACACCCGACCGATCGCTTCGCTGCTGACGCCGTTGGGCATCGGCACGGCCTCGCTGCTCGGGCTCTACGCGCTCGGCGCGCTCAAACCGGGCGTGGTAGCGCTTCTCGCCGGGATCGGCCTCGCATACGCGGCGTTCGGCTCCGCCGTGCAGAACCGGATGCTGCAACTGGCCCCGGGCAGCACCGACATCGCGTCGGCCGGGGTGAGCACCGCCTTCAACGCCGGCATCGCCGGTGGATCACTGCTCGGCGGCGCCCTCCTGCCCGCCCTGGGGGCACGCCCGCTGGCGCTCGCCGGCGGTCTGCTGACGCTGGCCGCCCTGACGCTGCTCGCCGTGGACGCGCGTCGGGGCCGCGTCGTCGGGCCGGCGTCGACCGGCGCTCGTCCCTCAGCTACGGCACGCGGGTCTGAACGCTGATCGGCGTGCTCGTTTCCGCTGTCCGCGCGGGCGGGCGGCGGGACAGCAGATATCCGGTCAGTGCGGCGCCGAGGCCGGCGAGCCCGGCCGTCGCGAAGCCACCCGCCGGCACGGAGAGGTCGATCGCCACGCCGACCAGCGGGGCGCCGAGCGCGAAGCCGGCGCTCTGCGCCGAGGACTGCAGACCGATGACCTCGCCCCGCACACCGGGTGGCGCCAACCGGCTCACCGCGTCGGCCACCGTGCCGAGGGTCGGCGCGGTGAGGAGCCCGCTGCCGACGACGGCCGCGCACAACCACTGCCAGTCGCGGGCCAGCCCGGCCGGGATCGTCACGAGCCCGAGCAGGCCGAGCAGCAGCCAGGTGGGCAGTGGCCTGGTCAGCGCGCCGTAGACCAGCCCGCCGATGACCGACGACACGCCGAACACCACGACGACCACGGCTGCCCAGGACACCTGACCTGCCTCCCGCAGGGTGGCGACGATGGCGAGGTCGACGCCGCTGAGCAGGGTCGTCGTCCCGAGCGCCATCGTGAGCGCGGCGGTCATCCTGGCGTCCAGCCACTGCCGGCGCTGAGGTCGTTCCGCCGCTGCGGCGTCCGCCTCGTCCTGGCCGCGCATCGGTGGGTTGAGCACGGCGATTCCGACGCCGCCGGCCAGGATCGCGGCACCGACCCCCCACGCCACCACGTCGGGGGACACCGTCGCCGCGCCCAGGATCACCACCGCCGGCCCCACGATGTACGACAGTTCGCCCTGCACCGATTCCAGCGCGAACGCGGCCCGGCGCTGTTCCGCCGTCGTCATCGCGGCGATCGCCTGTCTGCTCACTGCCTGGGCCGGCACCATCAACAGGCCGGCGACGAAGCTGGCGACCAGTAGGAACCCGTACGGCAGGACCGGCACACCCAGCCAGAACACGACCTGCGCGGTGACGGTCACCAGCAGGACGAGGCGCAGGCCCCGTGAGTCGATCATGCGGCCGAGCAGCGGCCCGCCCAGCGCCACTCCGGCGGTCAGGGCCGCCGCGACAGCACCGGCCGCCGCGTAGTTCAGCTCCAGGCCGAGGACGACGACGAGGGTCAGCGCCATCACGTCGGCCGTTATCGCGGTGCGGGCGAGCAACGAGACGCCCAGCAGCGGTGCCATCCCTGGCACGGCGAGCACCTGCCGGTAGCTGGTCACCCGGTTGACGCTAGTTCCGCCCGCCCGCCATAAGAAGACTCGATTTCGTTGAGGCTGGCATAATGATTGCTTATGGCGAAGGACCTGGAGACCGCCCTGCTGCGGTCGTTTGTCGCGGCCGTGCGGGAGGGCAGCATCAGCCGTGCCGCGACCGCTCTCGGGCAGACCCAGCCCGGCCTCAGCCAGCAGCTACGCAAGCTCGAAAGCGTCGTCGGTCGTCCACTGCTGCACCGGTCGTCGTCTGGTGTATCGCCGACCCGGGCGGGCGAGGAACTCCTGCCGTACGCCGAACGCATCCTCTCGCTCTCCGCACAGGCGCTCGCCGAAACCGGACGCGCGCTCACCGGCCACTGTGGCGTCGGGTTGCTCGAAGACCTCGCCGCGTCCCACCTTCCGCAGGCCCTTGCCGACCTCGCCCGGCTGCACCCCGGCGCGACGCTGGAGGTGCTCAGCTGCTCCAACGTCGCCATGCGGGAGGCCTACGACACGGGCCGCGTCCAACTCGTGCTGGACGCGGTACCGGACATTCCCGGGCCGCCGCGCTGGACGGTGCGCGCCCCGCTGGTCTGGGCCACCGGGCAGGGTGTGGACGTGAGCGCCGATCCGCTGCCGGTGGTGCTCTTCTCCAACCCGTGCTCCTGGCGTACGTCCGTGCTGGACGCGCTGGAGACCGCCGATCGGCGTTGGCGGGTGGCCTTCGAGAGCAACAGCCTGGTCGGGGTGCTCGCCGCGGTACGGGCCGGGCTCGGCGTCGCGGCACTCATGCCCGCGAACCTCGAACCGGTCATGATCTGCCGCGACACTGATGCCCTGCCCGCCCTGCCGGACGTCGAGTTCGGTCTCGCCCGGCACCCCCGGACCGAGGGTGATCCACTGATCGACGCCGTGGAGACGGTGCTCCGTCGCATCGTCTGAGCACTCACCCTCACCGTCGGGGCCGGCGGTCACCCACTGCCCGCGCTGACGACAGCCATCACGATCAGGGTGCGTCGCCGCCGCTGACTCATCAGCGCGAAACAGGCGGTGAGCACCACCAACTCCAGCTCGGCCCACTCGCCGGTGACCTCGACGCGGATCGGCCCGCCGCGCCGGCCGGGCAGGCGTACCGCGAGGCGGTGCCCGTCGCGTACCAGCTCACCGCCGCAGCGGCCGGGCGACCAGCGGGCCACCCCGCCGGGCCCCGGCACGTGCGACCGGCCCGGATCGAGCCGCACCGGCACGCCGTGCTCGCCCTGGGCGGTGAACCCGATGCGTCGGCGGCCGGTAGGCGCGACGGTCCAGCGGCCGGTGTCGGTGCGGATCTCGCCGCACCGCCAGGTCCAGCCGGTACGCAGCGACGCGCGCGCCCCGGAGTCGAGGACGAAGGCCCCGTCCTGTTTGCGTACGGTCAGCGTGGTCATCGGTTCGCCCCTGCCGGACGTGACCGGGGCAGGCCGAGGATGAGGATGACGCCGACGCTCAGGTGCAGCAGAGCAAGGGTCGCCTTCGCTCCCCCGCCGACGCCACTCGGCGGCCCGACCACGAGCGACAGCAGCAGCACGATGACCGCGATCGAGGTCCACCAGACGCGGGAGCGGTTGGTGCGGCGTTCCAGCACCGCTAGCAGCGCCCAGCCGGCCAGTGCCGCGACCACGGTGGCCACGATGACCGCGGCCACGGTGATCTGCCGGGTCGAGTTTGCGGACCTGACCGCCAGGTCGACGCCGGCCGCCGAGTTCAGCAGCGCGAACTCGACCACCGCCACCATTGTCGCGCCGGCCACCGCCGCGGCCCGTCCCAGGAGAAGGTTGTTCGTCATGGCCTGAGTCTGCGGACCGGGCCCTGCCGGACGCGTCGGTCGAGACGCCGCAGCGGGTACGTCCGCCGGCCGCTCGGCGTACTACCAAAGGAGGTGGTCCGGACCGCCGCGAGCCCAGTAGCGTGCGCGATGTGGATGCGGCGACGTGCGAGGTCGAGCCGCCGCGGACGTGGCGTTCCGTCCCGGTGGTGGTGACGACGGTGGCGATCGGCGTCCTCGTCGCGACGATGCTGTGGTCCGCCACCCGGTCCAGCTCCGCTGGCCTGGTCGGCGTCGACGTCGCGCTGGCGGTGGCCGCCCTGGCCCTCGTTCCAGTGGTCGTCCGCCGTCCGCAGGTCGGTGGCGTGCTGGCCGGCCTGCTCGTCGCGCTGTCTCCGGTGCTCACGCCGGTGGCCAGTTTCGCGGTGCTGTTCATCGCCCGCAACCGGCCGTTTCGGCAAGCGGCGGCGGTGGCGGCGGTCGGCGTGGCGGGCGAGGCGGTGCAGGCGTTCTGGCGACCGGTGCCCAGCCTGCCGTACGGCTGGCGGCTGGTGCTGATGACGATCGCCTACGCGGCCCTGCTCGGCTGGGGCACCTGGGCGCAGGCCCGGAACGCCCTGTTGGCGGCGCTGCGGGACCGGGCCCGGCGGGCAGAGCAGGAGCAGGAACGACGGGTCGACGAGGCGCGGGCGGCGGAGCGCAGCCGGATCGCGCGGGAGATGCACGACGTGCTGGCACACCGGCTGTCACTGCTGGCTGCCGCCGCCGGTGCGATGGAGTACCGGCCGGACGCGCCGCCCGAGCGGCTCAGCGCCGCCGCCGGGGTGATCCGGGCCAGCGCACACCACGCCCTCGACGAGCTGCGCGAGGTCATCACCCTGCTGCGCAGCGACGACACCGACTCGCCGACCGACGCGCCACCCGGGCAGACCCTCGACGACCTGCCGTGCCTAATCGACGAGGCGCGGGCCGCCGGGCAACAGATCGAGGTCGACGACAGGCTCGGCCCGCCGGTCGAGATCCCCCCGACTGTCGGTCGCACCGCGTACCGGATCGCGCAGGAGGCACTGACCAACGCCCGCAAGCACGCCGTCGGTCAGCCGGTCCGGCTGGTGCTCGGCGGCGCGCCCGGCTCCGGCCTCAGCATCGCGGTGAGCAACCCGACGACGCCCGACAGCAGCGCCACCGGCAGCGCAGGCACCGGCCTGATCGGCCTTGCCGAACGGGCTGCGCTCACCGGCGGTCGGGTCGACCACCACGTCGACGCCGCCGGCCGGTTCCAGCTCAGCGCGTGGCTGCCGTGGCTGACGTGACGGTTCCGATCCGGGTCGTCATCGTGGACGACGATCCCCTCGTACGGGGAATGCTCACGCTGATGCTCGACGGCGCCGACGGGATCGTCGTCGTGGGCGAGGCCGCCGACGGCGCCACGGCGATCACGGCGGTGGACCGGCACCTGCCCGACGTGGTGCTGATGGACATCAGGATGCCCGGCGTCAACGGCATCACCGCCACCGAGCGCCTGCGCCGCCGCCACCGGCCACCCGAGATCATCGTGCTCACCACGTTCGACACCGACGAGCACGTGGTGCGAGCCCTCCGGGCTGGCGCGAGCGGCTTCCTGCTCAAGGACACCCCGCCCGAGCAGATCAGTCAGGCGGTCCGCGCGGTGGCGGCCGGCAACCCGATGCTGTCTCCGGGCGTGACGCGCCGCCTCATGCAGCGGGTCGCGTCGGGGGCCGAGTCCCACGAGCGGGCGCAGCAGCGGTTGGCCCTGCTCACGCCCCGGGAACGCGACGTCGTACTGGCCATCGCGCAGGGGCGCTCCAACGCCGAGATCGCCAGCGAGCTGCTGATGAGCGTGACGACGGTGAAGGCCCACGTCTCGCACATCCTGACCAAGCTGGATCTCGACAACCGCACCCAGATCGCTCTGCTCGCCCACGACGGTCGGCTCCTCTGACGGGGAGCCGGGGTCAGGCCAGCACCGCTGGCAGGAGCAGGAGGGCGAAACGGATCACCCGCCCGGAGAGGCAGGCGACGGCGAACTCCCAGCGTCGAAGACCGGCGGTGCCGGCGGCGAGGCTGACGACGGCCAGCGGTGGAACCCCGACCGCGGCGGAGGCCAGCACTGTCGGTAGGGCGGTGCGGCGGCGGGAGAGCCAGCGCCGGATCGGCTCGGTCCACCGCGCGGCCCGAGCCGCCGCGCGACCTGACTTTTCCCGTTTCGCGACCGTCCGGGCCAGCCGTCCCGATCCGCGACGCGCCGACTCGAACAGCAGCAGCTTGCCGGCGGTCTGCCCGAGCGCCAGGGCGACCACGGCCACGAGAGCGTGGCCGGCACGCTGACCGGCGACCACTGCGTACGCCTCGGCGTTGACGACCGGGACGAGCGCCGAAGCGACACCGTAGCCGAGCGCCACCACGGCCTCGGCGAGGCTGCTCATGCCCGGCCGTCCCGTTCGAGCAGCCGGACCACCGCTGCGACCGACCACAGCTTGACCGCGACGACGGCGACGGCGACGCCCAGCGCGAGCAGGTGCTGCCCGAACGCGATGGCGCCGATGACGCCGGCGGTGTTGGCGACCTTGGCCACTGGCGACCAGTTCAACACCCACACCCGCCGGTCGACCAGGTGGAAGTAGTTGGGGCTGAGCACCGGCCAGCACAGGAACGCCAGCGACAGCATGGTGTCCAGCACCAGGAACGAGAGCAGGAAGACCACTGCCACGACCGCGACGTCCGGCACGAGGGAGACCAGGCCCACGCAGAGTACGGCGGTGCACGCGCGGTCGCTCACGATGTCGAAGACGGCCCCGGCGCGGGTCTCCTGTCCGAGCCGGCGGGCGGCCCAGCCGTCGAGCACGTCACCGAACCAGTAGATACCGTACGATACCGCCATCAATGCGACCGACCCGGAGACGAGGGCCACGATACCGACGGTGACAGCGGCGACCGTGCGGATGGCGGTGATGTAGTTGGGAACCGTACGGAGCGGGCCGACGGTGATGGCGGCGCGGGAGTCGACGAGAGTCACCTCCGCAGAGTCGTCCGGTGAGCGTTGTCGCAGAACGTGCCACGGTGCCGATCTCGTTCCGAGGGCGGCACCGGGGTGCCGGCCGATCCGGTACCTGGGTACTGGCCGGTCTTCCGGCTGGTCACGGAGACTGTGCAGGTGATGACTGGAATCCGCGAACTGGTGCGCGACCCCGAGCGAGTGCGCCGACTCGCGTACGCCGCGGTGGTTTTGATCATCGCCGCGGTGGTCACCACCGTCGAGGACGGCGTGTCGGTGCCGGCGGGCTGGGCGTGGCTGGTGCTGCCGGTCGGCCTCGGGGCCATAGCGCTGCGCCCCCGCTACCGAACCGCGGTCTTCGCGGTCTGCGCGGGGTTCGTGGCGATCGTGAGCACCGGCGAGTCGGTGCAGTTGGGTTTGGCAGCCGCCGGCCTGGTGTTCGTCTCGGTCTGCGAGGACCCGGCCCGACACCCGTGGCTGGGGTGGGTGGGTGGCTTGGCCGGCGCGGCCGGCGCCCTCAGCGTCGCGCTGCTCAACGGGCACGGGCTGTACGAACAGCCGTTCTTCTTCGTGACGGCCGGCTACCTCCTGGCGATCCTGTTGCGATCGTGGTCACGCGGCAAGGCCCTCACCCGGGAGACCGACGACCTGCGCGGCCAGGCCGCCTGGCTCGAACAGCGCACCAATCTGGCCCGCGAGCTGCACGACGTGGTCGGCCACCACGTCACAGCGATGGTGGTGCAGGCCGAGGCGGGCCAGCTCAGCGACGATCCGGGGGCGGCGCTGCGGGCGATCGCGGGCAGTGGCCGCACCGCACTGAGCGAACTGGACACGCTCGTCGTGCACCTGCGCGATCCGGACGCGTCGATAGCGGTGAGCGCCCCGCCTCGCCTGTCCGACATCGACGAGCTGCTCGCCCAGCCGCTGCGCCAGCAGGGCGTGACGGTGCGCGTCCAGGTGGACCCCGAGCCGGGCCTGGACGAGATCGGCGTGTTGACCGCCTACCGCATCGCCCAGGAGGCCCTCACCAACATCGCCCGCCACGCGAGAGCCACGGCGGCCTGGGTCGAGTTGGCCCGCGTCGGCGACCACGTCCGCCTTCGGGTCAGCGACGACGGCATCGGGCCGCCCCGCGCCCCCACGAGCGGCTCGGGCCTGCTCGGCATCGGGGAGCGCGTTGCCGCGCGCGGCGGGAGCTGGGAGCTGAGCCACCGCCCCGGCGGCGGCACTGTGGTGCAGGCCGACCTGCCGGTGGCGAACGCATGATCCGCGTCGCGATCGCCGACGACCAGGAACTGGTCCGGGACGGCTTCAGCCTGATCCTGCGGTCCCAACCCGACATCCAGGTCGCGGCCGAGGCGGCCGACGGCAGGCAGTTCCTCGACGCCGTACGTCGAGACTCCCGCATCGACGTCGCCCTCGTCGACATCCGCATGCCGGTGCTCGACGGCCTGCAAGCCACCCGCGAGCTGGCCACGATCCCCCACGCCCCGGCCGTCATCGTCGTCACCACCTTCGATGACGACGCCTACGTCCTGGACGCCATCGCCGCCGGCGCACGAGGGTTCCTGCTCAAGCGTTCCAGCGCCCGCGACCTGATCGCCGCGGTGCGCACCGTCGCGGCCGGCGAGGCGGTCCTCTCCGCCGAGGTCACCGGCGCCGTCCTCGAACGGGTCCGCGCGACCGGCCCGGCCACCCGCGTGGAGTTGGCGGCCTACCAGCTGACCGCCCGGGAAACCGACGTGCTCGCCCTGATCGGCGCGGGGCTCAACAACAACGAGATCGCCGAACGCCTCTACCTGTCCATGAGCACCGTCAAGACCCACGTCACGAACGTGCTGGCCAAGACCGGCAGCCGCGATCGGGTACGAGCAGCCATCCTGGCGATCCAGGCCGGCCTGACGCCCTGAGTCAGGCGCCGGCGCGGATCGGCCGGCGCTGCGGGCTGGCCTGCCGTCCCCCGGTCAGCGCCCTCGCCACGACGGCGATGACGAGGGCCGACGCGATGGTCAGCACCACGGCCACCGGAGCGACGTGCTCGGCCTGCCACTCGACATCGCCGGCCGTGATGGCCGTCTGGTCGATGCCGACGACATCGGTCCCCGGCAGCAGCGAGGCCGGATACCACAACGGCGCGTACGAGTACGGCAGGCCGACACCACCGTTGAGCGTCCAGTAACCGGCCCCGTCGTAGATCAACGCACTGTCGACGACGACGGCGACATCGCAGGCAAGCAGGGCCGCCACGCACAGCAGCCCAATGGCACTCTTGCCGTGCCCCCGCCTGGCCAACCTGGTCGACAGGATCGCCCCCGCGCCGAGGAGCGCCGCCCAGACGCCGCCGGTGACCGCCTCGATCGGCAGGTACTCGACACGCGGTCCGTGCGCGAACAGCACAAGCAGGAGCACGGTCGATATCCACATCAGGCTGAGCCGCTTGGTCATCGACCAGGTTGAACCCATGCCGCGAGGCTACCGTGGACCGGCTCGGCGCTTGATCCCACAGACTCTGCCGGCGGCCCCGTCGGCCCGTTCACATCGGGCTTGGAAGCGCTAGCTGACACCGTCGGCGGTTGATGGGTCGTAGGGTTGCGCTATGGCACAACGACTCGTCAGCGTATGGCAACCGTTCTTCCTTGCTAGCGAGAGTCAGGGCGCGGCCATCGACGCCGCGACCGAGTTGGAGGACCTCGGCTACTCACGGATCTGGTTCTCCGGTGGTTTCGGCGAGAACGTCGCTCCCCGCTTCCGGGAGATCCTGGACGGGACCACGCGCATCGGGGTCGCTACCGGGATCGTCAGCATCTGGCACTCGTCGCCTCCCGAGGCGGCGGCGTTCGCCAAGGACGCGGAGCAGGCGCATCCCGGCCGGTTCCTGCTCGGCCTCGGCGCCAGCCACGCGGTGGTGGTGGAGAGCGGCGGCACCGACTATCGCAAGCCGTACTCACGGATGGTGCAGTACCTCGACGGCCTCGACGCGGCCGGGCTTTCGCCCGAGCGGCGCATCCTGGCGGCACTGGGCCCGCGGATGCTCGAACTCTCCCGCGACCGCTCGACAGGGGCGCACCCGTACTTCGTCCCAGCCGAGCACACCGCCGAAGCGCGGGCGGCAATCGGGCCCGACCGGCTGCTCGCCCCCGAGGTCGCTGTGGTTCTCGACGCGGACCCCACCACCGCGCGTGCCACCGCCCGCCAGTACACGAGCGGGTACCTCGCGCTGCCGAACTACACCAACAACCTGCGGCGATTCGGCTGGACCGACGAGGACTTCGCCGCCGGCGGCAGTGACCGCCTCGTCGACGCCCTGATCCCGTGGGGCAGCGTCGAGGAGGTGGTGGCCGGGTTGGAGAAGCACTACCAGGCCGGCGCGGACGAGGTGGCGATCCAGGTGCTCAACGGCGGCGACGACACGTCGTTCCCCGCCGACGCGTTCCGCGCCCTCGCCGCGGCCCTGATCTGACCTCCGACTGCGGCTCTGACTCACCCGAGGAGATCGAGGCCGGTCAGGTCGGCCGAGAGCGCCCAGAGGCGGGCCGCCTCGCCGCTGTCCGTGGGGCTGCCGTCGGTGATGCAGCAGTCCACGCAGTAGTCGCCGCCGTTCGCGTCGAGCTGGGGTGACGTGGCGGCCCAGACCTGGGTCGCCGCGCCTTGCTCGACGGTCTTGAACAGGCCCTGCGTGGGAGCGCCTTCAGCGTCGATCCAGCCGGCGGCGACCATCTCCTCGGCTGCGAGGTGCCGCTGCAGGGGAGTGAGGATCCAGCCAGGGTTTGTGGAGAAGGCACGGACGCGGTGCGGCCTGCCGAGCAGGTCGAGGTGGCGGGCGAACAGGATGTTCGCGAGCTTGGACTGGGTGTACGCCTCCCACTTGTCGTACCCGCGCTGGAACTGCACGTCGTCCCACCGGATACACCACGCCGGGTTGCGCCCGGAGGCCACCGAGACGACGCGAGCCGTGTCGGGGGCGGTGAGCGCGGGCCACAACAGGTTCGTCAGCGCGTAGTGGCCGAGGTGGTTGACCGCGAAGTGCCCTTCCCAGCCGGGTCCAACCCGGGTTTCCGGGCAGGCCATGATGCCGGCATTCGCGATCAGGATGTCGAGCGCGGGGTGACTGCGGAGGAACCGTACGGCGAAGGCGCGGACGGAGGTGAGGTCTGCGAGATCGAGCTGGTCGACCTCGACCCCGGGTACGCCGGCGAGTGCCTGCCGCGCTGCATCCGGACGGAGAGCTGGGACGACGACCCGAGCCCCGGCTCGGGCGAGCGCGCGGGTCGTGGCGAGACCGAGACCGGAGTAGCCGCCTGTGACGAGGGCGGTCTTTCCGGTGAGGTCGAGCCCGGCGAGGACGTCTCCGGCCGTACTGTGGGCACCGAACCTGGTGTGGGTCGTGTCTCTGCTCATGTCGCGGACGCTAGGTGCTAGACCGAGGTCTAGGTCAATGGCTACGGTCGACGCCATGGCGGACAGCGGCCTGAGCATCGGGCAGGTGGCGCAGCGCACCGGGTTGAGCGTGCACACCCTGCGGCTCTACGAGCGTGAGGGCTTGTTGGCCAGCGAGGTGCGGCGCGACGGGTCCGGCAGGCGCGTCTACAGCGCCTGGGACGTCGAGTGGCTGGCAAACTGCGTGAAGTTCCGTGCCTCCGGGATGCCGCTCACCACCATCAGCCGCCTGGCCCAGCTCGTACGCGAGGGCAGCGGCAACGAGGCCGAGCGGCTCGCGTTGCTTCGCGAACACCAGCTCCACATCAGCGAGCAGCTCACGCAGCTGCACGACACCCTCGGACTCATCAACGGCAAAGTGGCCAGCTACGAGAAACACCTCGCCGCCGGCGCCTCCAATGATCCCTGGCAACAGCAACCCCAGCCCGCCCCGACAGAGCACACACCTCAGCTGGGCTGATGAACACAGCCGGCCGGACCAGGTTCGCTGGCTCTCGTGGCCGTTCGAGTGCCGGGTTGCGGTGCCTGGTTGGTGGGTAGGACCTGAGTGTCGGGCAGATGGGTACGCTGCACCGGCGGTGGCCTCGGCCAAGCACCTCCGCACCACGGCCACCCTCACCGCCCGGGTGGCACCACAGGCGTTCCCGTATCCGCAGACGAGAGGCGAAGCCACACCATGACCGCAGTACCAGGCCAACGGTCTACTGCTGTTGCGGGTTCGGCGGCTGCCGAGCAAGCAGCGGAGGAGGACCTGCGCGCGTTGTTCGGGCAGTCCATCGCCGTCTTCGCGTCTCTGGCGGGGCCGTCGCACCTGGTGGAGACGGCGAACCCGGCGTTCTTCGCCACCATCGGCGAGGAGCGGGCCCGGGTCGGGGTGGCCATCGCCGAGCTGATGCCCGAACTGGCCGGTCAGGGATTCATCGCGCTCCTGGACCAGGTCTTCCGCACTGGTGAGCCGTACACCGGCCGTGACGTCCGGGTCGTGCTGGGCAACGGCCCGCAGGCGCGGGAGGCGTTCTTCGACTTCACCTACGAGCCGCGTCGGGACGCCGACGGCAACGTGACCGGGATCCGTGTGCTCGGCGTGGAGACCACGCAGGTCAAGCACGCCCAACGGTTGATGGCCGAACACCGTGCCCTGCTGGAGCAGATCGCCCGCCAGGCGCCCCTGACCGAGGTGCTCGACGGGATGGCCCGCTGTATCGAGAACCTCGCACCGCAGGAGGTGCTCGTCTCCGTCCTGCTCGCCGATCCCGACGCCCGGCACCTGCGCCACGGCGCCGCGCCGAGCCTGCCCGACTTCTACAACCAGGCCATCGACGGCATCGCGACCGGCGAAGGTGTCGGTTCGTGCGGCACCGCCGCCCACCGGCGGGAACCAGTCATCGTCACCGACATCGCCACCGATCCGTTCTGGGACGACTTCCGGGGCCTGGCCGACCAGGCCGGGTTGGCGGCCTGCTGGTCCACGCCGATCCTGGCCCGCGACGGCGGCCTGTTGGGCACCTTCGCGATGTATCACCGCACCCCGCGCGTCCCGCAGGACACCGACCTCGCCCTCACCCGGCTCTTCGCCGGCACCGCGGCCCTGGCCATCGAACGCCACCACATCGAGCAGGCGAAGCTCGCCGCCGAGGCACGCGCCAAGTCGGCAAATGACGAGCTGGCCAAGGTGCTGCGCGTGGAGCGGGAACTGCGCGCCGAGGCCGAGCAGCGCGCCGCCGCCGCTGCGGCACTCGCCACCCAGATGCGTGCCGCCGCAGCCGCGCAGGCCGCCACGCCGCACCCCGAGCACTGCCAGCTCGGCGGTGCCGCGGGGTGCACCGCGCGAGCCGAGGTCAAGATCGCCGATTCGTGGGGCGACGCGGCGTGGGGCTGCCCCGCCCACGTCGAAGAGGCCATCCTCAACGTGCGATCGGTGTTCATCGCCAGCGAGGAGCTCGGTGGCCTGACCGCTTACCTCAACCGCTGATGGCTCCCGATGCCGCGCTCGGCTTCGGCTACAAGCTTGATTGGCTCGCCGTACGTGACCGGGACGCCGATGCCGTCGCTGCCGCGCTGAACCTCAGCCGTCCCACTCCCGCCAACTGGCGTGATGCGGTCGCCGCCGCGTATGACGATCACGGCCAGTGGCTGGTCACGCCGCCGCTTGACCGGTGGACGCTCGCCGCTTCGAGAGACGTTTCCGCGCCCGAAGACGACCGATTCGCCGCCTGGCTGGCGGCGCTGAGCCGACTGCTCGGTGAGGTGCAGTACTTCGGCACCCATCGCGTCGTGGAATACCACGGGTGGGGACGCGCCCGTGACGGCGTGGTGGAGCGAGCATTCGCCTACCTCGGCGAGCGCGGCGAGGTGCTGTTCGACGTCGGCGAACGCACGATGGAAGAGCAGGCGCTCGGGGTCGGGGTCGCCCCCGACGAGGACGAACCGTGGGACGACGATGACGAGACTTCGCCGTGGCCGGATGAGGAAACCGTGCTCACGCTCGCCGGTCAGTGGAGTATCGACCCACGGACGCTGGAGAGCGTGGTTGTCCCCGGGCATCCGTGGATCACGTCAGCTCGATCGGGATAGCCAGAGAGCGACGAACCAACCCCACCGCAGCCTTCCGTTCCGACCGGCTTTCGGGCGTACCCCTTGTCACCCAGCAGGAGACGCATCTCGCGCGTCTCGACCTGCCTCATCGGGCGGCGGCCTCTGAGCAGCTAGGGACGCCACTCCTTGCGGTAGTCGGGGTGCTCATTGTACGACTGTACGAGCACTCGGAGCGCGTACGCGAGACCAGCGAAGCGCTCGTCGCCGGGGTCCATCGCCTCGTACTCCTTCGCCAGCATGTCGACCAGGTCGAGCATCGGCAGTTGGCTGTCGAGGAGAGCTTCGCTCCCGAAGCGGTGAAACACGTCGGTGTACGCGTGGCAGTCGGCCTCGTACCGGTGGTGAAGGAATCTCAGGAGATCTTCCATCTGTCGATTCTCGCGCACTGCCAACTGTGGCTCGAACACGGTTCACTCACCGCCGCTGCCGCCCGGCTTCAGCCGTTCCTGGGGAACGCGTACTTCTTGCCGCCGACGACGGTGGCGGCCGCGACGATCAGGAGGATGAGTGCCGCCCAGGTGATCGAGGCGGTGCCCAGGCCGGCGA
Source organism: Micromonospora sp. NPDC048947 (assembly GCF_040649495.1). NCBI lineage: Bacteria > Bacillati > Actinomycetota > Actinomycetes > Micromonosporales > Micromonosporaceae > Micromonospora > Micromonospora sp. NPDC048947. The sequence goes on along the minus strand of NZ_JBEZFO010000033.1, from coordinate 3,172 downwards.
GCAGGAGACCGCCGATGAGACCGCCGGTTGCGATAGAAGCCGAGAAGACCGTGATGGTGATCGACTGAGCGACGTTGGCGGCTTGTCCGGTGGCGTTGATCGTGGCGCCCACGAACAGGCTCGGGGAACTGCCGAACGCGAAGCCCCATGCGGCGACGGCGACGTAGGCCAGCGCCGGTGCGTCCGCGACGACGCCCAGGACGAGCACGCTGGCCCCGAAGAGCAGGGTGCTGCCCACGGCTAGCTTGCGCAGGTGGCGGTCGATGTGGGTTCCGACCACGAGGACGCTGAGCACGGAGGTGACTCCGAAGACGAAGAGCACCCAGCCGGTCTGGTCGGCCATCCCCAGGTGAAGCAGGAGGTCGGTGATGTACGTGTAGAGAAGGTTGTGAGCGATCATGTACGTGGCCAGCGCGAACAGAATGGGCCGCAGTCCGGGCACAACCAGGACCTGCGAGATCCTGAAACGGGCGTCGACCGGTTGGCCGGGCAGGTTCGGCACCGCCACCAGGACCCAGGCCATGGTCATGACGGTCACGGCAGCAGAGGCGTGGAAGGCGAGTTGCCAGCCCCCGAGGGTGCTCAGCCAGGTCCCCAGTGGGATGCCCAGGGCCAACCCGATCGGGGTCCCGGCAAGGGCGATGGCGATGGCACGGCCTTGTCGTCCCTGGGGCGCGAGCCGGGCAGCGTAGCCGCCGAGAAGAGGCCAGATGAGTCCGGTTCCCAGACCTGCGACGAAGCGCAGCACCATCGTCAGCCTGTAGTCATCGGACAGCGCGGTGAGCGCGTTGGTGACGGCGACCACGGCCAGGGCAAGTTGCAGGACGTGCTTGCGCGGCCAGCTGGCTGTCGCCCACGCGAGAGGGATGGCGCCGAGCGCTGTGGCGAGCGCGTAGATCGTCACCGTCTGGCCCGTGAGCGAGACGCTCGTGTGCAGAGTGCGGCTCATTTCCGGCAGCAGGCCCGCCGGCAGGCATTCGGTGAGGATGCTGATAAAGCCGGCCAAGAAAAGGCCGAACAATGCTTTTCCCGGAAGGCGGCCCGGCCGTGCGGTCGTCGGACTCGGGCCTGTGAATGCGGTGGTGGTCATGGTGCTCTTTCAGAAATAGGGCGGTGAGCCCATCCGGGTGGACCGATGACGGAAATCCTGCGTGGCCCGGATGGGCTTGAAAACTGTTTCCTCAGGACACGTCGAGTCTGCTTCAGGCGCGCAGTGCTAACCAGCCACCTGCTTGGTCTACGTCTCGTGTGACTATCACTGGCAGGGACAGGCTGGGCTGCCCACAGCGTGGAACAATTGAGATATGGCAACTGGCCACGCCGCCCAGAGCGATTCCTCAGCCGCCGAACTGAGCGAGTTTCTGCGCACCCGCAGGGCACGCCGGAAACCGGCAGATGTTGGGCTGACCGACCACAGCCGACGCCGCCGCGTCCCGGGCCTGCGCCGGGAAGAACTCGCGCAACTCGCGGGGGTCTCCGCGGCGTACTACACGCGATTCGAGCAGGGCAACGCCCGCAACGTCTCGCGTGAGGTGCTGGACGCGATCTCCCGCGTACTCGAACTCTCCGAAGTCGAGCACGCCCATCTGGTGCGACTCGCCCAGCCCAAGCGGCCTCAGCGCCGGCCCGGGCCACCGCGCCAGCAGGTGCGGCCCGAGATCCGAGACCTGCTCGCCGCCCTGGAAGGTGTGCCAGCGTACGTATGGGGCCCCCGCACCGATGTGCTGGCCTGGAACCAGACCGCCTCCGCCCTCTTCGGTGACTGGGCGGCTCGCGCCTCAGCGGACCGGAACTGGGCCAGGATCACTTTCCTCGACCCGGCTTCCCGGACGTTGTTCCCTGACTGGGAAGCCAAGGCGTACGACGTGGTGGGACAGCTACGGCTGGGTGCCGGCCTGCACACGGACGACCCGTTGCTGGCGTCCCTGGTCGGCGAACTGTCCTTGAAGAGCGAGGACTTCCGCAGGCTGTGGGCCACCCACGACGTCAAGAAGAAGACGCACGGCATCATGCGCCTGTCACACCCACTCGTGGGTGAGTTGACTCTTCGCTACGAGACACTCGCGCTCCCCGGTGATCTGGAGCAGTTGCTGAGCACCTACCACGCCGAGCCCGGGTCGCTCTCGGAAGAGGCGCTTCGGCTGCTGGCCAGTTGGGGAGCAGACGCCGCACAGGAGCGGGCCGCCGCAGCACAGTGACGGAATCGGCGTAGCGATTCAGGAGCGATCGAAGGATTGTTCGCCGAGGACGCGCAGGAAGTCGAAACTGTCGGCGGTGGCCGTGCCGGGTTGCGGCCGGAAGATGACCAAGCGCTGACCCGTGGTGGTGCTGAGAACGAAGTCGCACTGTACGTCCAGCCGCCCGGCTTGCGGATGGACGAGGATTTTGCGGGTGGTCTGTAGCGGGGCGACCTGCATGTCGGACCAGTACTGGGCGAATTCCGGGCTGACGGTGGTGAGATCGGCGATCAGTTGCTCGGATACGGGGTCGTGGCCGCCGCGCGCGGCGGCTGCCCGTAGGTCGGCCACGTAACCGCGGCCGATCGCCTCGTGTTCCTCCGGCACGTTGAGCGCGCGGGATTCGGGGTGGGTGAACCAGCGCCAGGTCACGTTCGAGTGCCGGTCGTCGCCGTCGGTCCAGGAGCCCAGCAGCGCGCGACTGAGGGCGTTCTGGGCGAGGATGGTGGTGCGGTCGTCGATGACGTGCGCGGGCACCGTGGTGAGTGCGTCGAGGAGGAACATCATCGCGGGATCGACGTACCCGCTGATGGTGGAGGCCGTCGGCGCCGGATGCCCGGCGAGGCGGTAGAGGTAGTCCCGTTCGTCGACGGAGAGTCGCAGCGCCCGGGCCAGGCTGCCGAGTAGAGCCTCCGAGGGGCTGGTGTTGCGCGACTGCTCGAGTCGTTCGTAGTAGTCGACGGACACGTTTGCCAGGAGTGCGACTTCCTCACGGCGGAGGCCGGGGGTGCGGCGCCGCCCGCGTGAAGGGAGCCCGACGTCGGCCGGGCGAAGCGCTTGTCGGCGAGCCCGCAGGAAGTCGCCGAGTTCGGTTCGTGCCACGAACTGCCCTTCCGGATCGCGGGGGCCCCCGCACCCCGGGTGGGGGCGCCCAACCCCGCGATGTGCGGAGCAAAAACGGGGTGGGGGCCCAAGCCGGGGCGGGGGTTGGCGAG
>NZ_JBEZFO010000032.1:0-49441 GCF_040649495.1 Micromonospora sp. NPDC048947 | reverse complement strand
CCGGCGAAGACACCACCGGCGAACGCGAGACCGGCAACGGACAGCATGCTCTTACGGAAGATCGTGTTCATGAGGGGTAGCTCCTTCGGGGGTAGGACACCCCGACCGCCAGGGGGGCGGCGGCGGGGTGTGAGCACCTCGTCCGGCGCTGCACATACCAAGGGGGAAAAGTCTGGGGGGGGTGACGTCCATCAGGGCGTCGGGTCGGCGACCTGCCGAGCCGGGGGGCTCGTGGCGCCGGGACCCTGTGTAACGACCGGCGGACCGGGGTCATTCCGGGTTGGCCCACCCGCCGGCACCCCCGTCGAGGCGGTGCCAGGTGGTCGTTCGTGGGGACTGCAACGACCGGGCGTTGGCCGGCATTCCAACCAGGGCGACCTGCCCCGATGGGGCGGGCGGCGAGCCGGTGGTGCTGCGATCGTCAGGGTATGCAACGACCCCCGCCCCGCCACGATTCCGACCCACGAGTGCGCCCGGTCACCACCCAGAAACCCCCGGTCACGGACAAACCACCCATCCAGCGCCGCATCCAAGGCGTCGAATCGCCCCCACCACACGTGATCCACTCGGGTTCACGGAAGACGGGGCATCCCGGACGGCCGGACACCCCGACATCATGAAACCCGAGTCGATCATGAATGGGTCGACCGCGCAAAGGCCGCAGACACACCGAAGCCGCACGCCGAGGCCGCAGATGGGCAGCTGGCGGACACGCGGGCTGGGCAGCGCCTCAGCGTGACCGTGTTGAAGGCCGTTCGGCGGTGTTACCCACCCCGCCTGGGAAGAGACTGTCGCCGGTGACGGGTGCGGGCCGGGCTGACCCTCGATACGGCAGCGCTGGACGTTGGCCGTACCGCTCGATGTCGACGTCGACACCGGCGGGCATGGCCGGACTGACGACGGCCCGGGGGACGGCGCTGGCGGGCGTCCATCCGAACAGGCTGGCGCCCGTCGGAGTGTTCCGACGGGCGCCAGCTTGCGTGCTGTCCGGGCGCGGCCCGGTGGTGTGGATTAGTGCGCCGCGCCACCGAAGCGCTGGCGACGACGCCAGGCCAGGGTCAGCAGCAGCATCACCGCTCCGGCGCCGACCAGGCCGCCACCGAGCTTCATGGGCGTGCCGAGGCTGTCACCCGTGACGGGCAGCGGCTGCTTCTTGTGCAGCACCCGCAGCTCGGTGGTGGCGGTACGGCCGGACTCCCGGCCCGTGGCGGTGAAGGTCAGCAGACCCGTCACCGACGGCTTGTAGCTCTTGGTGAAGCGACCCTGGGCGTTGGTGTACGCCGTGAAGTGCAGGGGCGCGCTCGCCTGGTAGGCCACCGGAGCCATTGCCACGGTGCTGCCGTCGCTGCGGCGAGCCGGAGCCGCGCCGCCGGCCGGAGCGGCCTGCGGAGTGACAGTCACGTCGATGTCGACGGTCTCGTTCGGGCCGAAGTTGGTGCCGGTGAGCACTACCGTCTCGCCGAGGTAGATCGTCGGCCGGTTGACGGTCAGCGACGCGGCGGTCGGCGGGTACGGCGGCGGTTGCGGCGGGTCGGTCGTCGCGGTGGGCTGCGGCTGCGGCTGTGCCGCCCCCGCTGCCGTCGGCACGGCCACCACGGCCAGGCCGACCGTGAGCGCCATGATGATGCGGGATAGCCGCATGATTTGGTTCCCTCCTACTGATCACAGCTTGGTGCGGAATGAACTTGGGTGGTCCAGGGGCTGGCGGTGGGGGTCAGCCACAGCTCGGCCTGCCCAACGCCGGTCTTGGCCGTCAGCAGGGTGACCTCCAGTGCCCGCTCGGCGCCGGGGCCGACATCGACGCTGGCCGTCGCCACCTGACGGCGGCGTTCGGTGCCGCTGCCAAGTGCCGTCTCGACCCCGTCCAGCCGGGCCTCCAGCACCGCGCCGCCAGCCGGGCTGAAGATCGACACCAACGTGCGGGCGGTGTACGGATCGCCAGCCAGGCCCAGGCCGAGCACGGATTTGCTAAGTCCGAACTTCGGCGCCGTTGAGCGCAGGGTCACCCGTAGCCGGAGCTCACGGCGGCCGTCCGATCGGCATTCGCCGACCGTCAGGTTCGCCGTCGGCCGCAGGTAGTAGCCGAGCTTCGCGCCGCTGCCGTCGTTGAGGAACACGCCGACGGTCGGCACGGTGTCCTGTTCCGGAAGCGTCCCGGCCATCCGGCTCTCGCCGAATGTCCGCTGTTCCTCAGGTCGGGCACTCCAGAACAATATCCGGCGTTCGGTGATAGCACGGTCAAATGCGGACAACAACACCCGTGGGTTGACATTCTTCTTGAAGAAGGCGTCGAACACCGCGGACGCCGACGCCGCGAAGTACTCGTCCTGCTGTTTGACGTCGAGACTCTGGTAGCTGTCGTTGAGCAGGGTCTGCACTACCTTCTCGCTGGCGAGCGGGACACCGCCGGGCACCAGCACCGGACCGGTCGCCTTGAGCAGATAGGACAGCACCACCGGATCAACGGCGAGCACGCCGTCGACAGTGGTGCCGGTCTTGCGCCGGAACATCTCGCGGTAGAGCGTGGCGGCGGTCGGGAAGTGCGGGGACAGGTTGACGTCGGCGGGGTAGATGCCGGGCAGGTCCGTCCAGAGCGCCCGGGTCTCGGCGGGCACCTTCAGCGCCGGGGTGAACTGACCGAGCGAGGACGTGCTGCCCTGCTTGCCCATCTTCACCTTGCCGTTCTCCGCCTCGATCATCGCGTACGCGCCGAACATGCCGCCGGTGGCGCGCAACTCGGCGAGGTTCTGCGAGACGAGCAGGTAGCGGCGTGGGCCGTTCGCGCCGAGCAGCGGCGGGAGCAGGCGGGCACCCTGGTCGGCGGCCGTGGTGAGGCTGGCGAGGCGGTCGATCTCGTCGCGCAGGTCGCTCAGCGCCTGCCGGATCTGACTGACCAGACTGTCGGCCGGCACCGCCGCCAGGTTCTGGCGGGTACGTTGCACCGACTCGTGCACCCCGGACAGCTCCGTGGAGACGGCGGCGAGCCGTGCGAGGTCCACGCGGCCGCCGGTCGGCACCAGGCTGGCCAGGTCCGTCCGGAGCAGGGTCGGGAACGCGTGCCGGGCCAGTTCGTCGATGGCGACCGCGATCTGCGCGACGGCGTCGAGGTCGTCGCCGGCGATCGGCGTACGCCGTCCGAGCTCCCAGCTCGGGTCTGCCGTTGCCGTACGAGCCGCGCCGGCCTGCTCCTGAAGGGCGGCGAGCGTCCGCAGGGCACGGTCGGTGTCCCCACCGACGATCTGGGCGCTCAACTCTCGGGCCAAGCCGGCGGCGTTGAGCAGGTGGGTGCGCGCCTGCCAGCCGCGGAAGCCGATCCACCCGCCGGTCGCCAGCAGCAGCGAGCCAACCACGAGGGCGCCGAGGAGGGCCCGTCGCAGTCGGGCCCGCCGACGACGCCGGGACCGGCTCCGTCGCCGGATCGGACGTTCGCTCACCGTCACACCACACTCCCATTCGCGGAACCGGACAGAAGGTCGATTCCCTGACGTTCTTAGCACGCCTGAGGGAATTTCGTACCGTTATTGCAATTGTCGTCCCTTAAGCGAGCTTTCTTCGTGGTTCAGTGGCGGGCTCTGCGACCCGTCCGGCGGCCTCGTGCAACAGCCGTTCGATCTGGTCCACGCCCGCGGGCAACGACATCTCGCGCAGGTACGCGGCCCTCCCCCGGCGCCCCATCTCGGTGCGGGTCGGCGGCGGAATGGTGGCTGCCAACCAGAACCTGTCGGCCAACGCCGCCCAGTCCTCCGGCGGGCAGGACAACCCAGCCCGAGCCCGTTCGACCAACTCGGCCGTGTCCCCACCGGCGGAGGCGATGACCGGCGCGGCGCAGGAGAGCGCGGCCTGGAGTTTGCCGGGCACAGTGCCGCGCAGCTCCGGAAGGTCGCGCAACATGACCAGCTGGTAGTCGGCGGCGGCGTACAGCTCGGGCATGTCGACCGGCGACCGCCGCTCCAGGAAACGAACGTTCTCCGCCCCCAGCTCCGCGGCGAGCCCCCGCACCCGCCGCTCCGCCGCGCCGGAACCGACCAGAACCAGATCCATCGTCCGGTCCAGTGCCGCGGCCGCACGGACCGCCGTCTCCAGCCCCTGGCGCGCCCCTATGGTCCCGGCATGCATCACCACGCACCGACCGTCACGACGAACCAGCTGGCGGGCCGCCGCGCCGGGTGTCGCCGGATGGAAGATCCGCTCGTCGGTCCAGTTCAGCACCAGTCGGACCCGGGCCGGGTCGGCACCGGCGGCGACCACCAGGTCCTTCATCGACGGCGCCGCGACCGCGATTCGCGCGGCGCTCCGGTAGATCCGGGTCATCGTGCCGCGCATCCGCGCCGCCCAGCGGCCCTCGCTCCCCTCGTCCGCGCCGTCGCGGGTCCAGACGTCCTGCACGTGCAGCACCGCCGGCACCCGCCCGAGCAACCGGAGCACCCCGGCGGCGGCGAACGTCGTCGCCGGCAGTTGAAAGACGTAGAGCGCATCCACGTCTCCGAGGAACCGGCGTGCGACCAGCCCTGCGCTGCCGGCGAAGGAGAGGTAGCTGGCCATCCGGCCGCCGACGGACGCGGAACCCCCGGGGTACCGGGGCACCCGTCGGACGCTCAGCCGTTGGCTGTGCGTCTCGTGGTGCCACCGCTGCCGCCAGCCGGGATAGACGTGGCCACCGGGGTAGTCCGGGAAACCGGTGAGGACCCGCACCTCGTGCCCACGCGCGGCCAGCTCCTCGGCGAGGCTCCCCGGGATGAACGCCGGCTCGGGCGGAAAGTGGTACGAGAGGATGCCGATCTTCACCGGCGCGCCTCCGTCCCACAGGGATCGCCGGCGACCGGCGCGGCACCACGACCGGCCGGCGTGCGGCGCGCGTACGATGCCGACAACCCCTCCCCGCGCGACCACCGGCGTCGACGCACCGCCCCGGCGGTGCGAGCGCCGGTGTCCGTACCGATGAGAGGGGCACCGATGGCTGATCGCGTGTTGTTCGTCTGCCACGCCAACCTGTGCCGGTCACCGATGGCCGAGTACCTGGCCCGTCGGCTGCTGGCCGACCGACCCGTCGAGGTGGCCAGCGCCGGCACCGACGCGATCGACGGGCTGGCAATGCACCCGTACGCCATGGAGGTCGCGACCGAGATCGGTGCGGACCCGGCGGCGTTCCGGACTCGGGGGTTACGCCCCGAGCATCTGGTCGACGCGACGCTCGTGCTGACCGCGACCCGACGCCAACGCTCGATCTGTACCTCGTTGGCGCCGGGAGCGCTGCACCGGACGTTCACACTGCGCCAGTTCGGCCGGCTGGCCGCGGCGGCCGAGCCGCCCGCCGACTCGGCCGACGACCCGCTGCGGGCGGCGATCGTCGCCGCCGCCCAGGCCCGGGGACGGCTGCAACCCGCAGCCCCGGACGAGGACGACCTTCGGGACCCTATCGGCGGTACCGCGGCCGACTTCCGACGCTGCGCCGAGGAGATCGAACGGTCGCTGCGACCCCTCGCCGCGCTCATCGGGGCAGCCGGGTGAGTTCCTGGGTGTGGTCGGGGACGCCGTTGACCCCGTCGGCTGTCGCGCTGTGCCGGCCGGACGTGGCCCGGTCGGCGGGCACCGACGCCTCGGCAGTCGAGGCCACCACCCGGTAGGCCTCGTACTGGTACGCCTCGGCCTTGGCGACCTTGGCCATGTTCAGCACACAGCCGAGCAGCCGGACCGAGACCGAGTGCAGTGACCGGGCCGCCGCGGCGACCTGGGTGCGCGAGGTACGGCCCTGCTGGGTCACCAGCAGCGCGCCGTCGGCCTGCACGGCCACCACCACGCCGTCGGTCACCGCGAGCAGCGGCGCGGTGTCGATGATCACGATGTCCGCCGACTCGCGCAGCGCCAGCAGCAGGTCCGACATGGCCTTGGAGCCGAGCAGCTCACTCGGGTTCGGCGGGGCCGACCCGCTGGGCAGCACCAGCAGCGACTTGTCGCCCCAGCGCTGCACGACGTCGCCCACCTTCACGTCGCCGACCAGCACGTCGGTGAGGCCGACGCCGGCGTCCAGGCCCAGGTAGTCGTCGACCTTCGGGCGGCGCAGATCGGCGTCGACGAGCAGCACCCGCCAGCCCGCCTCGGCCAGGGCGATGGCCAGGTTGCAGGAGAGGGTGGTCTTGCCCTCGCCCTGCAGGGCGCTGGTCACCGCGATGACCCGGGCAGGCTCGTGGACGTCCACGAAGCGCAGGTTGGTCCGCAGCTTGCGGACCGCCTCGGCGCGCGCCGAGGTCGCGGCGTCGCCCACGATGAGCGGAGCGCTGCGGGCGTTGGCCTCGAACGGAATCTCACCGAGCAGCGGGCTGCCGGTGGCGCGTTGCAGGCCGGCGGCGTCGCGCAGTCGGACGTCGGCGACGCCGCGCAGGATCGCCAGACCGATGCCCAGGATCAGGCCGACCAGGCCACCGAGGGTGAGGTTGCGGACCGGCTGCGGCGAGACCGGGTTGGCGCTGACCCGCGGGCCACTGACCACCTCGATCTTGATGGGCGCCTTGCCCTCCGGCGTCGTCTCCACCTTCTGTACGAGTTCGACGAACTTGTTGGCGAGGCTCTCCGTCACGCGCAACGCGCGGGTCTGGTCGGTGTCGGTGACCGATGCCCGCAGCAGAACGGTGCCGGTCTCGGTGGAGGTGCTCACCCGGCGCTGAACCTCGTCCGCGGTGAGGCCGACCGGAGTTTCGGCGACCACGCTCTGCGCCAGCCGGTCGCTGCTGAGCAGGTCGGCGTACGACTTGACGCGCTGCTGGAGGAAGAGCCCGCCCTGGTAGGCGTCGGTGACGCCGGTGTTGGGGGTGGTGACGAAGAAGGTCACCGAGGCGACGTATCGAGGTTGGGCCCGTACGGTCAGGAACGCCGAGACGCCGAGAGCCACCATGACCGTGACCAGCGCGACCCACCAGTGCCGACGCACGTGGCGCAATTGGCGGAGCAGGTCCATCAGGAGCGCCCCCGTGCCGGTCCGGTTACGGCAAAGAACTTCACGAAAACCCCCAAGGTCGTCTCTAAACTCGTGAAACCATTAAAGCGGCTCATACGGCTTATGTCCGGAGTTACCTATATTCCGGGTGCGAGATGTGCGCCCGCATGACCAACCCGACAAACGTCCATTCGGCAGCGGCGACAACTGGGAAAAGTCGAAGCCGCGATCGAACGGCGTCCGATCGGCCCAGCGGTCGCCGCCGGCCGCACCGCCGGATAGGGTCGACAGCGGTGTGCCGGGAAGTCTGGTCGGCGAGTGGATTCCTGCCGTCCCGACTCCTGTAGGTGAGCCCGAAGTTGACCTCCCCCACCCCGCCGACCGGCCAGCGTCCGCCGAAGATGCGGCTGTTCTCCCGATCGTCCTGGCCGCAGGCCCGGCACCTGGCCGAGGTGCTGCGCACCGAGACCGTCGGTGGCGCGCTGCTGCTGTCAGGCGCTCTGATCGCGCTGATCTGGGCCAACTCCCCGTGGTCCGACTCGTACACCCGGCTGGGCGACGTCGTGCCCTGGCCCGGCGCGCCCTGGCACCTCGACCTGAATCTGGCCACCTGGGCGGCCGACGGCCTGCTGGCCATCTTCTTCTTCGTGGTGGGCCTGGAGCTCAAACGGGAGTTCGTCGCCGGTGACCTGCGCGACCCGCGCCGAGCCGCGCTGCCGATGGCGGCCGCGCTCGGCGGGATGCTGCTGCCGGCGCTGATCTACGTGGCGGTGGTGCTGAGCGGGGGCGGGGAGGGCCTACGCGGTTGGGCCATTCCGACAGCCACCGACATCGCTTTCGCGCTCGCCGTACTCGCGGTGGTCAGCTCACATCTGCCCCAGGGCCTGCGCGCATTCCTGCTCACCCTCGCGGTGGTCGACGACCTGTTCGCGATCATCATCATCGCGATCTTCTACACCGCCGGATTCCATCCCGTTCCGCTGCTCGCCGCGTTCGCGGCGATCGGGCTCTTCGCGGCGCTGGTGCAGCGAGGGCGTACCTGGTGGTGGGCGCTGATCCCCCTCGCAATCGCCGCCTGGACACTGATGCACGCCTCGGGCGTGCACGCCACGGTCGCCGGGGTCCTGCTCGGCTTCACGGTCCCGGTGCTCGCCCGTCGACGGGCGGGCGGCGACCAGCCGACCACCGGGAACGAGCAGGCAGGCACCGCGGAGGCGGGCGAGGGTGGGCTCGCCGCCCGCCTGGAGCACCGCTGGCGGCCGGTGTCGGCCGGCTTCGCGGTGCCGATCTTCGCCTTCTTCGCCGCCGGGGTCACACTGCGCGGCACCGACCTGGGCGCCCTGCTACGCGACCCGATCGTGATCGCCATCGTCGCCGGTCTGGTGTTCGGCAAGAGCATCGGCATCTTCGGCTCGACGTACCTGCTGGCCCGGTTCACCCGCGCCGAACTGGACGAGGACATCACCTGGGCCGACCTGCTCGGCATCGCCCTGCTGGCCGGCGTCGGCTTCACCGTCTCGCTGCTCATCGGCGACCTGGCCTTCGGGGCGGGCAGCACCGCTGGCGAACGGGTCAAGGCGGCGGTGCTGCTCGGCTCGGTGCTCTCCGCCGGGCTGGCCGCCACGGTGCTCGTCCGCCGCAACGCGGCGTACCGGAGAGTGGCAGAGCGGGAGCGGCTGGACGCCGACGGGGACGGCGTACCCGACGTCTACCAGCATCCCGACGCCCGCTGACCGCGTCGACGCGATTCAGCGAACGCGAAGCGCCAAGGGCGGCGCGGCGAGCGCGGTTTCGCCGCCCTGCCGCGCCGCCGCACCAACCGCGCGGGCTGGCGCTCAGCGGCGACGGTCGGCGGGCGGCAGGTCCTCGGTCTCCTCGACCAGCGCCTCGGCCGTCGGCCCGGTGAGGTCGTCGCCCGGCACCGCCACCGCCTCGACGCGATCCTGCTCGTCGGGCTTCCCACCGGGCGGCGGCTCCGGGGCGGTGGCGCCGCCGGCGTAGCCGTACTCGTTCGGTTCGTCGTGCCGGCTCATGTGGTCATCCTCCCGCTTTTCCCGTTTCACCTGTCGAGGCCAACGGTAGGTGGTGATCGTCCTCAGCGCAGGGCGCCGGGGATTGTCGACCGGACCATGGGGGTCGGCGGCTGAGCGCCGCACCGAGCAGCTGACGGAGGGCGATGATCGCCACCGCGCCGGCCAGGCCGTTCCACCCCGGCTCGCCGGCGAGGTGCAGCAGGCCGGCCGCGGTGAGCAGGTCCAGCACCACCCGGACGCCGCGGCGAAGCGCCCCGGTGGTGAGCGTGGTGAGCACCCCGGCGACCAGCGCCAGGGCGGTGACCGCCGTGACCAGGGTGCCCGTCACGGTCGACGCTCCCCCTCGGCCACCTGACGCTGCTCCTGACGGATCTCGCGGCCCAGGAAGTAGTTCAACGCCGTTCGGATCGTCGCGATGGCGGCCAGTTGGCCGATCTGCGTGAACGACGGGGACACCGCCGTGCGCAGCACGTCGGCCGCCAGCTGGAATTCCAGGCCGAGGGTCAGAAAGCGGCCCAGCGAGAGCCGGATCGGCGTGAAGCGGGCGGCGGTGCGGTGTCGCAGCCCTTCGACCACGAACCGCACCGCCGCCCACACCGCACCCACGAAGATCACCAGCGCGCCGGCCACCTCCACCACGGCAACCAGCACCTGGTCGCCCTGGCGCAACAACTCGGCTGGCTCCACCCCGGGCCGTTACCCGCCCTCCGGGCAGCTAGTCGGCGCTCAGGTCAGCTCGTTCACCGCTTCGAGGATCAGCCAGAGACCGGAGATGGCGAAGAGGATCGCGGCACCGTACTTGATGGTCTTCTCCGGCAGCCGCCGGCCGAGCATCCGGCCGACCAGGATGGCCAGCGCGTCGGCGGCCACCATGCCGATGGTGGAGCCGAGCCAGGTGCCGAACCAGCCGTACTTGGTGGCGAGCGTGATCGTGGCGAGCATCGTCTTGTCGCCCAGCTCGGCGAGGAAGAACGCCACGGACACCGCGACCAGCGCGGTCTTGTTGGTCTTCTCCGCCTTGCGCTTCTCCTCCTCGGTGAGCTTGTCCCCGCGCAACGTCCACGCACCGAACCCGAGGAACGCCACGCCGGCAACCAGGGAGATCCACTCGGTCGGCAGGACCGCCCCGAGACTCGCGCCGATGGCGACCGACGCCAGGTGCACCACGGCGGTGGCGACCGTGATGCCGATCAGCACCGGAATCGGTTTGAAGCGCGTGGCGAAGGTCAGCGCCATCAGCTGGGACTTGTCCCCCAGCTCGGCGACGAAGATGACGCCGAAGCTGACTACCAGCGCGGCGAAAAATCCCTCCATGACATCCTTCCCGTTCACGCCGGGAGGAGGTACAGGGGCGCCCTCGACCCGGCTGCAACAGCCTGAGTCGAAGGTCTCGCCCGCCCCGAGGAAACCGGGGCCGCGTGGCCGGATGCGGAACGCACCAGTATGTCGACCACGACATTGGGGGCTACTCCCCTTCGCGTGATCAGCCTATCGGATCACCACCCGGCCCGACCGCGCCGGGTGAACAGGCTCACCGCGCCCGCGCCAACGTGACACCGAAGAGCGCGTCCGGGTCGGTCCAGAACTCCGTCGCGGCGAAGCCGGCAGTGGCCAGCTCCGCGGCGACCCCCTCCCGGTGGAACTTCGCCGAGACCTCGGTACGCAGCTCCTCCCCCGCCGCGAAATCGACAGTCAGCCCCAGCACCCGCACGCTCATCGGCCGGGTCGCCCGCAACCGCATCTCGATCCACTCGTGGTCGGGATCCCACACGGCGACATGCTCGAACGCGGCCGGGTCGAAATCGGCGCCCAACTCCCGATTGATCACGTGCAGCACATTGCGGTTGAACTCGGCGGTGACCCCGGCGGCGTCGTCGTAGGCCGGCACTATCACCGACGGGTCCTTCACCAGGTCCGTGCCGAGCAACAACCAGTCGCCGACCTCCAACGCGGCGCGCATCGCCGTCAGGAACTCGGCCCGCTCGGCGGGCAACAGGTTGCCGATGGTGCCACCGAGGAACACCACCAACCGCCGACCGCCGGTGGGCAGCCGGTCCAGTTGCCTGGTGAAGTCCCCCACGATGCCCCGCACCCGCAGGCCGGGATAGTCGGCCGCGATCTGGGCGGTGGACCCGCGCAGCGCACTGACCGACACGTCGAGGGGGACGAACGTACCCAGCCCACCTCGGCGGGTGAAGGCGTCCAGCAGCAGCCGGGTCTTCTCCGACGAGCCGGAGCCCAACTCGATGAGCGTCTTGGCCCCGGTCAGCGCCGCGATGTCGGCAGCGTGCGCGGCCAGCACGGCCCGCTCGGCCCGGGTCGGGTAGTACTCGGGCAGTCGGGTGATCTCCTCGAAGAGTTCGCTGCCCCGAGCGTCGTAGAACCACTTCGGCGGCAGCCACTTGCGGCCGGCGCTCAACCCGGCCCGGACGTCGTCGCGCAGGCCACGCTCCAGGTCACCCTCTTCGAGGTAGATCTCCAGGGGTTCCGCGGTCATCGGTTCGCTCCTCTGTTCGCTCAACCGTTGCGTGCCTGCCCGGCGCGGCTCACCGGGATCGGCAGTGGACGTACGCGCACCTCACCCGCTGTGGCGACGACGAGGTGCCCCTCCGGCACCGACCGCCACCCGGGATCGTCGTCGTGTGGCTCGGAGGCGAGCAGCACCGAACCCGGCGTCTCGCGGACCGACAACGCGTGCCCCGCCACGCTCGCCACCACCCGGTGCCCGTCGGTGAGCAGCAGGTTGAGCCGCGACCCTGGGGCTGCGGCGGCGACATCGGTCACCGTCCGCCCGACCGCCTCGACCGGGTCGGCACCAGCGCGCAACCGATGCCGCACCAGCGCCCAGAGCAGCGCCGAGTCGGTGGAGGCGTCCAGAGTGAGCAGGTCACGCACCGGCAGACCGGCGGCGAGCGGCACCACGGCGTCCGGCCAGCCGCGCACCACACCGTTGTGGCTGAACAGCCACCGCCCCTCGGCGAAGGGCGCCGCCGCGTTGTCGAGCACCGCCATCCCGACCGTGGCCGAGCGGACCGCCGCCACCACCGCCGCGCTGCTGGTCACCGCCGCCAGTTGGGCGATGGTCGGATCGCTCCAGATCGGCTGCGCCCGCCGGTACCGCACCGGCTCACCCTCCCCCGGGTACCAGCCGACACCGAACCCGTCAGCGTTGATCGTGCCGCCGCCGCGCATGTCGCGAGGCGCCCAGGACTGCCGCACCAGCGAGTGCGGACTGTCGAACAACAGCTCGGCCAGGGTGACCGGCGGCCCCAGGTAGGCCAGGTGGCGACACATCAGCGCCCCCGGCCCGCCGCCGGGCCGCCGGTCGTGCGGCGACTCACCGGTACGTCTCGTCCGGTCGCGCGTCCCGGGCGCAGCGGAAACCGCTGAAGATCTGACGGCGGATCGGATAGTCCCAGTTACGGAAGGTGCCCCGGCAGGCGGAGCGGTCGGTGCCGAACGAGCCACCGCGCAGCACCCGGTAGTCGCCGCCGAAGAAGACCTCCGAGTATTCGCGATAGGGGAACGCGGCGAACCCGGGATGCCCGTCGAACGCGGTCGAGGTCCACTCCCAGACGTCGCCGATGAGCTGGTGCACACCCAAGGGCGACGCGCCGGCCGGATACGCGCCCACCGGCGCCGGCCGCAGATGGCGCTGGTCGAGGTTGGCGTGCGCCTCGGTCGGGTCGTCGTCCCCCCAGGGGTAACGACGCGACCGACCGGTCGCCGGATCCCACCGGGCCGCCTTCTCCCACTCCGCCTCGGTCGGCAGCCGCTTGCCGGCCCACGCCGCGTACGCCTGCGCCTCGTACCAGCACACATGCACCACCGGCTCGTCGGCGCGCACCCGCGCCCACTGACCGAAGCGCCGATACGACCAGTCGTCGCCGTCGGGACGCCAGTGCATCGGGGCGCTCAGTTGCTCCCGAACCCGATGCTCCCAGCCGGCCGCGCTCCACCAGCGCTGCTCGGTGTAGCCGCCGTCGGCGATGAAGGCCGCGTACTGGCCGTTGGTCACGGGGGCGGCGTCGATGACGTACGCCGGGAGGTCGACCCGGTGCGCCGGACGTTCGTTGTCCAACGCCCACGGATCGGTGTCGGTGCCCATGGTGAACTCGCCGGCCGGCACCAGCACCTCCGCGCCGACCCGTACCGACGCCTCGGGCGGCGCCGGGGCGTGCAGCACCGCCGGCCCCGAGCGCAGCTGGTGGGTGGCGAGCATTGTCTCGTCGTGCTGCTGCTCGTGCTGCACGATCATGCCGAAGGCGAACCCGTCGGCGACCAGCGGCCGCTCGGTGAAGGTCACCGCGTCGAGCAGGTCGTGCACCTTGTCCCGAACGGTTGCCAGGTAGGCGCGCGCCTCCGCGGGCGGCAACAGGGGCAGGGCAGGGCGGTCCCGGCGCGGCTGTTTGAACGCGTCGTACAGCTCGTCGATGTCACACCGGACCGGCTCCCGGCCCCCGACGTCCCGGACCAACCAGAGCTCCTCCTGGTTACCGACATGGGCGAGGTCCCAGACCAACGGCGACATCAGCGGTGAGTGCTGGCGGGTCAGATCGGCGTCGTCGACCACCTCGGTCAGCAACGCGCTGCGGGCGCGGGCCCGGGCCAACTCCACAGCGATGTGGTCGCGCAACCGCTCGCCGTCGACGCGGCCCGCCGTCGAGGCTCGTGACACCGGCTCACTCCTCGCGCTCACCGGGTCGTCCTCCGTTCGCGACTGCGCGGCTCGCAACACCGGCTCACTCCTCGCGCTCACTGGTCTCTCCTCTCTGCGGCGGCCCGCCGCTGGCGTATCCCTCGCCGGATCTCGTCGTGGGTGCTGGCCGGCAGCTCCAGTCGGGGCATGGTGTTCACTGCCAGGTCGAGCAGGGCCGCCGCGGCGGCGGCCAGCGGCGGATCGGCCAGGCCGTGCCGGGCGGCGGCCGACCAGCGGTGCGCCACCGGCGCGGCGATCGTGTACGCCTCGCGCACGGTGCCCGGGTCAGCGAACAAGGCGGTCACCACCGCCAGTGGCAGCCGCCAGCCGCGATCAGGTTGGGCGTCCAGGTAGCGCAGCTCCAGGTAGCCGCGCGGCCGCACCGGCGGAAAGAGGGTGCTCACGTGGTAGTCGAGGTCATCGGCGGTGGGCGGTTGGGGCAGCGCGCCGTCGAGCCAGTCGGCGAACGTCACCCCGGGCGGCGCGGCCCAGTCGGCGCTGTGCCGGCGCAGACAGAGCAGCGGCGCGGCGAGCACGTAGCTGATCCAGGCGTCGGTCGGATCGTCCGCCGACCGGGAGGGCGACCAGACCGGGCGGGTCCGAGTCGGGTCGATGGCCAGCCAGGCGGCCATCCGGGCGGAGGCCCAACCGGTGCGCCGCCCGGCGTGTCGAGCGGCGGAGGCGAACGCCGCGAGCAGTGGGGGCCCGACCGCGTGGGCCGCGGCCCAGCGGTCAGCGACCTGGTCCGGCTCGCCGGCGTCGAGGCAGATCTGCAGGCCGGCGGTGCTGTACATCATCGTGCGGCCGGCCGGACCGTGGCGGTCGAAGGCTCCGCGCATCGCGCGGTAACGGGGAGTTTCCACCACCGGGCGGGGCCGTCGGTGGGGGTCGATGCCGCTGCTGCCGAGGATCAGCCCGGCGGCGGCCAGCAGGTCGGTGACCTGGGCGATGTCGGCCTCGGTGGCGCGGATCAACGTGGCGACCGAGGGGCGGGGCGGGGTGGAGATCTCCAACTGGCCACCGGGCTCCAGGGTGACCATGCCGCCGTGTCGCAGCGGCTCGGCTGGGCTGGTGGCATCCAGCGTGGCGGGGCTGTGCCGCCCCAGCGCCGCCCGCAGCCTCGTCGCGTCGACGGGGCGGGCGGGATCGGCGGCGTCGTGCACGGTCCATTCCAGTTCGACGCCGGTGTGGGTGGGTGGGCCGGTCTTGAAGCAGATCCGGGCGAGGTGTCGGACTGCGGCTGCGGACTCGCGCAGGATGGCGCTGCGGTCCAGGTCGGATGACGTCACCAAGGGTAGGGCCCCCTCTCCGATGTGCCGGGTCCGGCACACTGTGCCACCGTAAACCCACCCACCGACACCGTCGGGGGGCGTGCACGGTGCCACCAACCTCTGTCTAACAGACGAATTTCCGAAGGAGGGCGGAACCAAACCGCTCCCAACCGCCAGCCGGTCAGCCGCCGGTGGGGTGGCCCGGTCGCGGCGGTGATGGCGGGGCCTGCCCCGAAGGGGACAGCTTGCCCTTCGCCGGCGCGGAGGGCGTGACCTTCGCCGGCTCGGACGGCTTCGTCTCGGGTACCAGCCGCTGGCAGTACGCCTCGACCTTGCCGGGTCCGCCGGCGGCGGTCACCAGCTTCTGGAAGGCCGGCGTGCGCAGCGCCTTCTCCCGCTGTTCGGGCTTCTTCGCCCGCCACGCGCGGCACAGTCCGTGCATCTGGCCGACGGTGGTGGCACCGGTCGGCGGTGTGGCGGTGACGGACGGCGGCGCGCCCGGCGACGCGACGTCAGGGCCCACCGAACGACCGGGCTCGGTCGACCGGGATGCGCCCTGGTGCGGCGAGGGTGACGGGCGCGACGGTGCCGGTGCGACCGGGTCTGGCTCGCGGTCCCGGGCGACCGCGGCGAAGGCGGCCCCCGCCGTGGCGGTAGCTGCCACCGCGCCGATCCAGGCCACCGCGCCGGTGGTCATCCGGCGACGGCGTGGCCGCTGCGGCACGACCGGCGCCGGGTTGGCCCGGGCGGCCCGGAACGCGACCACCGCGGCGTCCTCTCCGGCCAACTCGCCCGGGCGGACGGGGCCGGCCGCCGCGGCGAGCAACGCGACCACCGGCTCGGCCGGGGGCACGTGCGAGGCGCTCAGGTGCACCTCAGGTGGGTTCGCGTCCGCCTCCGTGGGCGGGGCGGAGGGAACCTGATCCACCGGGGCGTCCACCCAGGCAGGGACCGAGTCGAGCAGCCGCTCGGTGTCGGCGTGGTCGGCCCGCCGGAACGGGTTCATCGGAAGTCCCCTCACGTCAGCTGTCCGCCGGTTCGACGTGCGATGCCCGCAGGGCGGGGCCACTCCCCGCACGCGGCGGTGGCACCCCCTCGACCCCGACCGAGGACCCGGCCGGGCTCTGCCGCTCGAGCAGGACCGCGAGCCGGCGTAGGCCACGGTGAGCGGCGGTCCGCACGGCGCCGGCCCGACGGCCCAGCACCCGGCCGGCGGATCCCGCGTCCAGCCCGATCACGGCCCGCAGCAGGACCGCTTCGGCCTCCCGGGGCGGGAGGGTGGCGATCAGCGCGAGGGCGGTCTCGGTGCCGATCGTCTCGCTGGCTCGCTCGGCGGTGTCCGCGTCGCTGGCGAGCTCGACGAGCGCCTGCACCGGGACCGGGAGCGAGGGGCGACGGCGCATCCGGCGCAGGTGGTCCATCGCGCGGTTACGGGCGATGGTGACCGCCCAGGCCCGGAACTCGCCCCCGGTGAAGCCGGGCAGGTCACGGGAGATCTGGAGCCAGGTCTCGGAGGCGACGTCCTCGGCGTCGGCCCCGACGAGCGCGGTCAGATACCGCAGCAGCCCGGGCTGGAGGCTGCGGTAGAGAAAGCGGAACGCCTCCTCGTCCCCGGCCTGCGCGGCGGTCACCACCTCCGACAGATCGGCGGTCATGCGCGGCCCACGCGTCGTTCGGGGCGGGTCGGCCCGACCAACCGGGCTGGCGCACGCCACGCGGCACGAGTCGTCCGCCCGATCAGCACCAGCACCGCACCGCCCTCCACCGCTTCAGATTGTGCCCGCGACCACGATTGTCGGGGCGGCGTGTCCGGGGCCAACGCCGGGGTGCTCGATCGGCGCGCTGCGCGCCGAGGTAGCCGGGAGGGCCCGAGCCGGGCTAACGCTAAGAGGGGGCTCACGAAGCGACAAGTCGGCGTCGTGTCACGGAAGAGTGACAATTATCAACCCAGCCCGACGGCGCGTCGTCGTAACGGCCGGCACGCAACAGACGCCAACCACCCCTGTACGGGGTTTCTTGCCACCATCGACGGCCCGAGCGACGGAAATAGTCGCGTTTCGTGACACCACCCTTCCGCAGCGTCACAAAGGGCGAGCGTCCACACAGGTCAGGCCGGATCAGCCGGTCTGAACCGGCCGCCCGGCGGCCCTGCCACGGCGCGCCGCCCCGCGCCACTCTAGGTACGGTAATGCGGTGTTGTCATCGGAGGTCGTGCTCAGCGGTCGCTACCGCTTGGACGAACGTGTCGCCACGGGCGGCATGGGCGACGTTTGGCGTGCCTCCGACCTGATCCTCGGCCGGCAGGTCGCTGTCAAGGTTCTCCTGCCGGCGCTGGTCTCCGATCCCGATTTCATCGCCCGGTTCCGCGCCGAGGCACGGATCATGGCGGCGCTGCGGCACCCCGGCATCGTGCAGGTCTTCGACTGCGGTGCGGACGATCTCCCCGACGGCGGGCGGGCGGACTACCTCGTCATGGAGTTCGTCGCGGGCGAGCCGTTGTCGAAGCGGATCGAGGCGGCCGGGCGGCTCGACGTGGCCGAGACGATGTCGATCGTGGCCCAGGCGGCCGCAGCGCTCAACGCGGCGCATCGCGGCGGCATCGTGCACCGCGACGTCAAACCCAGCAACCTGCTGGTGCAGGAGGACGGCACCGTCGTCCTGGTGGACTTCGGCGTGGCCCGTTCCACCGACATCACCAGCATCACCAGCACCAACGCGGTGCCGGGCACCGCGCTCTACATGGCTCCCGAGCAGGCCGCCGGTCGGCCGGTCAGCGGTGCCACCGACATCTACGCCCTGGGCGCTGTCACCTACTGCTGCCTGACCGGCAGTCCGCCGTTCACCGGTGACAATCCGCTCCAGGTCGCCGTGCGGCACCTGGACGACGAGCCGCCGGAGCTGCCGCACGACATTCCGGAGGCGGTCCGCGCCCTGGTGTCGCGGGCCCTGGCCAAGGATACGCTGGAGCGGTTCACCAGCGGAGCGGCGATGGCCGAGGCCGCTCGGACGGCGGTCACCGGCGGCGAGCCGCCGACGGCGATGGCCGGGCCGGTCGCGCTGCGCGACGCTGGGCCGGGCACCCGCACTGACGTTCCGGCCGGCGCGGCGGTGGCGGACGGACGCCAGCGACGGCGGGGTCCGCTCGTCGGCGCGGCGGCGGCCATGCTGGTCGCGCTGGTCGGGCTCGGGGCGGCGCTGGCCGCGACGCGTAACGTCGGCGACGACCCGGCTGTCAATCTGCCGGCCACCTCGCCGACGGTGGCGCCGAGCGGCCCCGTCGACCTGCCCGCGGCCAACGAGCAGATCACCAGTGTCGAGCCGGGCCGGCCGGACCGGCCGCACGTCACGGGCAACTCCCCGTCGGCCTCGGTCTCCGCCACGCCGAGTGTGCAGCCGAGCCAGACCGTCAACTCGCCGACCCCGACGGTGGACGTCACCACGGCGCCGCCCACCAGCGCGGCGCCGACGACGGGCGCGCCGCCGCCGACCAGCGCGCCTCCTGAGCCACCCGCCACCTCCAGCCCGCCGCTCGACCCGGAGGTGCCGGCGGGCGGTTGAGTCGGGCGCTGTCGCCGACCCCCGCCAGTCCCACAAGCACCGATATCCCCAAAACGGACTTACGGTGCCGAAGACGCCTCTAGGCTCCCAGCAGGCTATTTACACCATCTGCTGCGGGAGCCTGGGTGAGCGCTGAAAAGCTGGTTGTGATCGGTCAGGGGTACGTCGGACTGCCGCTGGCCATGCGGGCCGTCGAGGCGGGGCTCGACGTGGTCGGTCTCGACGTCGACGCCGACCGGGTGAAGCGGCTCGCCTCCGGCGAGTCGTTCATCGAGGACATTCCGGCCGATCGGCTGGGCCGCGCGTTGGGCAGCGGCCGCTACCACCCCAGCACGGAGTACACCGACGCTGACGGGTTCGACATCTGCGTCATCACGGTGCCGACCCCGCTGCGCGACGGGACCCCGGACCTGAGCTTCGTCGAGCAGGCCGGCATCGGTATCGGCCCCTACGTAAGCCCGGGCTGCACGGTGATCCTGGAATCGACCACCTACCCGGGCACCACGGAGGAGCTGCTGCGCCCTCTGTTGGAGTCGGCCAGCGGTCTGACCAGCCCCGGTGACTTCCACCTCGGCTACAGCCCGGAGCGGATCGACCCGGGCAACCCGACCTGGCGCCTGGAGAACACCCCGAAGGTGGTCTCCGGTGTGGACCCGGCGGCGCTGGCCCGGGTGGACGGGTTCTACCAGCGCCTCGTGGAACGCACCGTACCGGTGGACTCCACCCGCGTCGCCGAGCTGACGAAGCTGATCGAGAACACCTTCCGCCAGGTCAACATCGCGCTGATCAACGAGCTGACCATGCTCTCGCACCACCTCGACATCGACGTCTGGCAGGCGATCGACGCCGCCTCGACCAAGCCGTTCGGCTTCATGCCGTTCCGGCCCGGCCCCGGCGTCGGCGGGCACTGCCTGCCGATCGACCCGTGCTACCTGTCCTGGCAGGTCAAGCGCCGCCTCGGTAGGCAGTTCCGGTTCATCGAGCTGGCCAACGACGTCAATCACGAGATGCCCGAACACGTCGCACAGCGGATCATGGGTGGGCTGAACCGGGACGGCCGGGCCGTCAGCGGTGCCCGACTGCTGCTGCTCGGTCTGGCGTACAAGAAGAACACCGGCGACATGCGCGACTCCCCCGCCGTGGACGTGGCCCGTCGGTTGCAGGCCCTCGGCGCCGAGGTGCACGCCGTCGAGCCGTACGCCGAGGCGCACCAGATCCCCGCCGGGATCACAGTGGTCGGGCTCAGCGAGCGTGAGGTACGCGCGGCCGACGCGGTGGTGGTGGTCACCGACCATGACACCTTCGACTACGACCTCGTGGTCAGGCACGCCCGCTACGTCTTCGACACCCGCAACCGGTGCGTCGGCCCGATGGTCGAGCGCCTGTAGACCCGGCACCGCTGGCCGGTCCCGCCGCCGGGGAAGAGGGCGGGGCCGGCCGGCGGATGTCCGTCCGGTCGTCGGGTCGCGGACCCGGACGGTCCGGACCGCTAGCGGCTCACTGGTCGGCGAGCGCCTCGACGACCGGGCGGGACAGCGCCCGGCGGGCCGGCAGCACCGAGGCGAGCAGGGCGGCGAGCACCGCGACACCGAGGATCAGCCCGAGCTGGCCGAGCGGCAGCACCACGTGGAAGTCGCCGCCGAGGCGGTCCAGCAGGGCCATCGTGGACGCGCTGACTCCGGTGCCGAGTCCGACTCCGAGCACCGCGCCGACCAGCGCCATCAGCACCGCCTCGACGGCGAGCACCGCGCGCATCCGCCCTCGGGTCAGCCCGACCGCCCGCAGCACGGCGTTCTC
The DNA here is from genome assembly GCF_040649495.1 of Micromonospora sp. NPDC048947. Classification (NCBI taxonomy): domain Bacteria; kingdom Bacillati; phylum Actinomycetota; class Actinomycetes; order Micromonosporales; family Micromonosporaceae; genus Micromonospora; species Micromonospora sp. NPDC048947. Next base: position 29,152 of record NZ_JBEZFO010000032.1, on the reverse strand, counting down.
CCTGGTCCGTTCGACCACCGACAGGCTCAGTGTGTTCGCCACGCCGACCAGGGCGATCACGACGGCCAGACCGAGCAGCGCGGTGACGAAGGCGAGCAGCATGTCGACAGTGCCGGTGAGCATTTTCTTGTAGGCGCCCTGGTCCATCAGGTTCGCCGTCGGGTATCGGCCCAGCACCGCGGTGATCGCGTCGCGGGCCCGCTCGGAGCTCACCCCGGCAGCGGGGTCGATCTCGGCCAGGTAGCCGCGCTGGGCGGGGAAGAGTGCCGCGAAGTCCTGGTCGGACAGGTCGATGACGTGACCGGCGGGCACCTCGCCGCCGGGGGTGTCGTCGGTGACCACGGCGGCCACCCGGAACGCCTTCCCTCTGACGGTCACCGGGGAGCCGACCTGCCAGCCGCGGGCCCGCGCCAACTCGCGGTGCACCAGCACCTGCCCCGGCCCGACCCGCTCGGCGTCGCCGGCCAGCACCCCGCTCAGCGTCCGGCCGATCAGCGCCGGGTGGGCCGCGCGGATCTCGACGTCGTCGACGACGGTGCTGCGCTGCTCGTGCACCACACCCAGTTCGGGGCGGGAGGCGAGCTCACCGACGAGCGCGGCCGGCAGGTCCTGACCGATTCCGCTGACCACGAAGTCCGTTCCGATCTGGGCGTCAACGCTGCTTTCGATGCCGTCCTTGGTGCTGCGCGCGCCGACCATGAACGCCGAGACCAGTCCGATACCGATCACCAGCGCGGTGGCTGTCGCGGCGACCCGCCGCGGATTGCGCACCGTGTTGTTGACCGCCAGCTCACCGATGGTGCCGAGCACGCGACGTACCGGCCAGCCGAACACCCGGGCCAGCGCGGGGACGAGCACCGGCCCGAACAGCACGATCCCGAAGAAGGTGAGCACCCCACCGACCGCCACCAGGAGCAGTTGACCGGCGCTGGCGGCGCCGGCCAGCGCTGCCACACCGACGGCGAGGACCACCGCGCCGATGCTCAGCCGAACCCGACCAGCACCCCGGCTGGGCTGCACCGCGGCATCGGTGAGCGCGGCCACCGGGGCGATCCGCGTCCCCCGCCAGGCCGGCAGCAGGGCGGCGCACACGGTGAGCCCGGTGCCCAGCAGCAGGCCGGTGAGCACCGTCGAACCGGTCACTGTCAGCCCACCGGTGACCGGCACGTCCAGTTGGGACAGCAGCAGCCGCAACCCGGCGGCGAGGGCCACCCCGAGCAGCACGCCGAGCGCGGAGGCGACCAGGCCCAGCACCGCCGACTCCAGCACCGTGGACCGGAAGACCTGGCCCCGGGTGGCGCCGATCAGGCGCAGCAGCGCGGTCCGTCGGGTGCGCTGGGCCAGCACGATCGCGAAGGTGTTGGCGATCACGAAGCCGGCCACCACGATCGCGACCCCCACAAAGATCAACAGCAGCATGCGGAACTGGTCCACGTTGCGCACCGCGTCCTCCACCGCCTCGTCGAGGATCTGCTGGCGGCTCTTCACAGTGGCTTCGGCGCCGGACGCGGCGCGTACCCTCTCGGTCAGTGCCGTGACGTCGACGCCCGGTCGGGCCGCCACCATGATCCGGCCGTAGCCCCGCTCGCCGGTGAGAGCCAAGGCGTCCGATCCGACCAGGCCGACGAACGGGCCGCCGACGTCGCGGGAGGTGCCGGCCACGTCGACGGTGCCCACCACTGTGTACGGGCGGGCCGCCCCGCCGGTGGCGCCGATCCGGACCGACGCACCGAGCCCGAAGCCCTGCTCGGCCGCCGTCGGCGCGTCGAGCACCACCTCCCCGGCCCGATCGGGCAACCGGCCGGTCACCACGTCGTACGAGCGCAGCGCGTCCTCGGTGGGGATGGCGACGAGCATGGTGAAGCCGAGCACCGGCCGACCGTCGGCTCCGACGATCCCGGCGGTGTTTGTCAACTCACCGGCTGCGGCGGCCACCCCGTCGACCGCTCGCACCCGGTCGACCAGCGCCGGGGGCAACACCTCGCGGCCGGCCGAGTAGACACCCAGGTCGGTGTGGCGGTCGAAGGTGCCGGCCCGCTCGTACGCCCCGGTCCGCATCCCGTCGACGAAGATCATCGTGCCGGCGACGAACGCGACGCCGAGCACGACGGCGAGCGCCGAGAGCAGCATGCGCAGCGCCTCGGCACGCAACGAGCGCAGGGTCAGGCGGATCATGCGGGGCTCCCGGTGCAGGTGGCGGATCGGACCCCTCCGACGCTATGGCCGGCACCGGTCTGTCGATCTCCACCTGCGCGCTCGACCTGCGTGCGCCCCGGGTCGCGGTGCGCACACCGGCCGCTACGACCCAGGTCGTACGCCGTGTCATCCGCCGGGCGTGACCAGCCCACTCTCGTACGCCAGGACCACCGCCTGGACCCGGTCGCGCAGCTGGAGTTTCGCCAGGATCCGCCCGACGTGGGTCTTCACCGTCGCCTCGGCCACGTGCACCCGGGCGGCGATCTCCGCGTTCGACAACCCCTGCGCGACCAGCAGCAGCACCTCCCGTTCCCGTTCGGTGAGCTGCGCGAGTCGAGGGTCGGCGCTCGGGGCGGCGCCGAGCTGCCCGGCGAACCGGTCCAGCAGGCGCCGGGTGATCGACGGAGCCACCACCGAGTCGCCCTGGGCCACCACCCGGATCGCGGCCAGCAGCTCTTCCGGCGGGACGTTCTTGAGCAGGAAGCCACTCGCGCCGGCCTGCAACGCCGCGAAAGCGTCCGCCTCGGTGTCGAAGGTGGTCAGCACCAGCACCCGAGGGCCACCCGGGGGCCGCTCGGCGCAGAGTCGACGGGTCGCCTCCACCCCGTCCATGGTGGGCATCCGGATGTCCATCACGACCACGTCGGCCTCGGTGCGGGCGAGCACCCGCAGGGCGTCCGCGCCGTCGATCGCCTCCCCGACGACCTCCAGGTCGGGCTGGGATTCCAGCACCATCCGGAACCCGGCGCGGACCAGCGCCTGGTCGTCCACGATCACTACCCGGACCGTCATGCCGCGATCACCTCCGTTGCCGGCTCTGACGGTAGCGGCAGCCGAACCTCGACCTGCCAGCCCCCGGTCGGGCGGGGACCGGCGGTGAGGCTGCCGTCGTACACGGTCACCCGCTCCCGCATGCCGAGCAGGCCGTGACCGCCGGACGGCGCCGGGCTGACCAGCGGGCGGCCGCGACCGTCGTCGACCACCCGGACCACGACGGCCTCGGCGGTGTACGACAGGACGACCTCGACGCCGGCGCCGACGCCGGCGTGCTTGAGCGCGTTGGTCAACGCCTCCTGCACCACCCGGTAGACGGTCAGCTCCAGGCCCGGCGGCAGGGCCGGTGGCGCACCGGTGACGGTGCTGCGGACGTGCAGACCGGCGTCGTCGAACCGGGCCAGCAGGTCGGGCAGTTCGGCCAGCGCGAGGCGTCGGTGCTCGGGGTCGGCCGCCACCGCCAGCCCGTCGGCCCCGTCCGCGCCGGCCGGGCCGGCGTCGCGCAGAACGCCGACCAGCCGGCGCATCTCTTCAAGCGCCTGCCGGCCGGTGTCCGCGACCACCTTCACGGCGGTGCGCGCCTGGGCGGGGTCGCGGTCGAGCATGAACCGGGCCCCGTCCGCCTGGACGATCATCACGGCCATGCTGTGGGCGACCACGTCGTGCAGCTCACGGGCGATCCGGGTGCGTTCCTGGGCGACCGCCGCCCGGGACTCCGCCTCCCGCTCGCGTTCGAGTGTGGTGGCCCGCTCTTCGAGGCTGAGCACGTAGAGCCGGCGGGTCCGCACGTTCAGCGCTACCAGCCACACCGCCCCGGTGACCAGCGCGTACCACAGCGCGGTCACCCACCACTGGATGACATTGGGGGTCTGCGCGGCGGCCAGCAGCACGCCGACGGCCGCGACCGCGCCGGCCAGGACGCCGTCGCGCAGCCGCCGGCCGTACTTCACCACGCTGTAGAGCGCGATCAGGACGGCCACGTCGTAGATGAGCGGACCCCAGCGGGCGATCACCTGGATCAGGGCGAGCACCGCGACCGCCACCGTCACCGCGCTCGGGTGGGTGCGGCGGAACAGCAACGCCACAGCCATCCCCAGGCCGACCGCCGTGGCCGCCCAGCCGCCCGGCTGGTTCACCGCCGCTGCCACTGAGACGAGGACCACCAGGGCGGCGACGGCCACGTCGAAGGCGACGCCGCGCAGCGGGCGGCCGAACACTGTGCGTCTCACGGTCACCCAGCGTACGTGCCGGGACGCTCACGCCTCGCGCCCCGCGCCTGGGCTCAGCCGCCGAGGATCTCGCGCATGCGGTCGATTTCGACGGTCTGCTCGGTGGCGACGGAGTTGGCGAACTCGTTGAGCGTCAGGTCGGAGCCGACGGTGAGCAGGTTGGTGGCCATCTCGATGGCGCCCTGGTGGTGCTCGGTCATCATCCGGACGAAGAGCCTGTCGAAGTCCGCGCCACGGGCCGCGGTGAGCTGCCGCATCGCCTCTGGCGACTGCATTCCGCGCATGGTGCCGTGGTCGTGCCCCTGCACCTCGGCCGGGAGGCCTCGGGTCTGCAGCCAGCCGCGCATCATGCCCATCTCCGGCCCCTGGCTGGCCCGGATGCGCTCGGCGATGGCCCGGATGTCGGGGTCGGCGGCCCGTTCGGGGGCGAGCTCCGCCATCGCCAGGGCCTGCGCGTGGTGCGGAATCATCATCCGGACGAACCAGACGTCCAGCGAGTTGTGCGGGGCGGGGCCGGCGTCGCGGACCTCGTGCGCCGGGCGGGTGGCCGCGGTCTCGCCCGGCCGGCCGGGCGCGATGACTGTCAGGTCGGTGGGGACGGGGCTGACCGTCGGCGACGCGGCGGAGGTGGCGGGCGCGGAGACCGGCTGCGGTGCGCTCGTACCGGTGTCGCCGTCGAGGCGGATCACCATGAACACCACAAGCGGCAACACGAGAGCCAGTGTGACGCCCGCCAGGATGCGTGCGCGCCGGTTGGTCATGGGCCACTCCCTGCAGTCGAGGTCACCGCGATGCTATCCATTGAAGAACCCGCTTTCATGTGATCCAGCTCACATCGACGTTCTTCGTCGGACTGTAACGTGTCAACCATCGTCTCCCCCTTGCGAAGGGCCCCGCCGATGATCAGATTCCACAAGCCACGGTTACGACAACTGCGTGTCGTGGCGCTCGCCACGACCGGCCTCCTCGTCGCCAGCGCCCTCGTCGCCCCGGCGAGCAACGCCCAGTCGGTGCCGCAGGCGGCCCCGGCCCCCGCGCTCACCAACACGATCCCCGGCGTCGACGAGATCGTGAGCAGTCCCAACCTGCGCCAGATCGCCAACCTGCCCAAGGTCGCCCCGCTGGACTCCACAAACAGCGACATCGCCTTCCAGGGCAAGTACGCGTTCGCCGGCAACTACAACGGCTTCGTCATCTACGACATCTCGCGGCCCAGCGCTCCGAAGGTCAAGGCCCGGGTGCTCTGCCCCGGGTCGCAGAACGACATCTCCGTCCACGGCGACCTGCTCTTCCTCTCCACCGACTCGTCACGCAGCGACGACTCCTGCAACAGCACCACGCAGGGAGCGGACGTGAAGGGCTCGTGGGAGGGCATCAAGGTCTTCGACATCAAGGACAAGGCCAACCCGCGCTACATCAAGTCCGTCGAGACGGCCTGCGGCTCGCACACCCACACCCTGGTGCCGGGCAAGGACCGCAAGGCCATCTACCTGTACGTCTCGTCGTACAGCCCGCGGGCCGAATTCCCGGACTGCCAGCCGCCGCACGACTCCATCTCCATCATCAAGGTGCCGGTGAAGAAGCCGACCGACGCGGCAGTGGTCGCGACGCCGAACCTCTTCCCGGACGGTGGCTTCCCCGGCAGCCAGACCGGCTCGGCGACCACCGGTTGCCACGACATCACCGCCTACCCGTCGAAGGACCTGGCCGCCGGCGCCTGCATGGGTGACGGCATCCTGCTCGACATCAAGAACCGCGAGGCCCCCCGGGTCATCAACCGGGTCCGGGACGAGGTCAACTTCGCGTTCTGGCACTCGGCCACCTTCAACAACGCCGGCACCAAGGTGATCTTCACCGACGAGCTGGGTGGTGGCGGGGCGGCGACCTGCAACGAGACCGTCGGCCCGAACCGCGGCGCGGACGCCATCTACGACATCGCCGGCCGTGGCAACGCCCGGACGATGACCTTCCGCAGCTACTACAAGATCCCCCGGGCCAACGCCGACACCGAGAACTGCGTGGCGCACAACGGCTCGCTGATCCCGGTGCTCGGCAAGGACATCATGGTCCAGGCGTGGTACCAGGGTGGCATCTCGGTGTTCGACTTCACCGACTCGGCCAACCCGAAGGAGATCGCCTTCTGGGAGCGCGGCCCGCTCTCGGCCGACACGTTCGTCGGCGGCGGCACCTGGTCCGCGTACTACTACAACGGCCACATCTACTCCAACGACATGGCGAAGGGCCTGGACGTCCTGGAGCTGAACGACTGGCGTACCTGGTCGGCCAAGCTGACCCGCTACCAGGAGCTCAACGTGCAGACCCAGCCCAGCTACCTGGGCTGGTAGGCACCACGCACCACGCCGGGCCCGGTCCCCGAACCTTCGGGGGCCGGGCCCGTGCCGTTGCGACGCCAGGCCCCCGGGCACGGGCGCGGTGGGGCCCGTCACCAGGACGGGGGTTGCGAACAAGCTGGCCAGACGCTGTGCCAACGTGAGCAGACGTGACAGTTGCCGCCCCGCCCGAGCCGACCACGCGCCGACGGCCCCACCCGCTGGACCTGGTGGCTGCCGGCCTCGCCGTGGTGGGCGCGGCCTGCGCGCTGAGCGGGCTGCTCCCCCGCGCGGAGACCACCGCCACCCTGCACCGGATCCTGCCGCTGCTGGTGTTCCTCGGCACCGTGATCGTGCTCGCCGAGCTGACCGCCGTGGCCGGTGTCTTCGACGTGCTGGCCAGCCGACTGGCCATCGCCTCCCGGGGCAGGTGGACGGCACTGTTCCTGCTCTGCGGTGGTCTCGCCACCCTGACCACCCTCGTGCTCAACCTCGACACCACCGCCGTGCTGCTCACCCCGGTGCTGCTCGCGCTGGCCCGGAACCTGCGGATCCCCGCCGCCCCGCTCGCCGTCACCACTGTCTGGCTGGCGAACACCGCGAGCCTGCTGCTGCCGGTGTCCAACCTGACCAACCTGCTCGCCGCCGACCGGGTCGGGCTGGCCCCCCTGGCGTACGCGGCAAGGATGGCGTTGCCGCAGCTCGCCGCCGTGACGGTCACCATGGCCCTGCTCTGGTTCGGGTGGTGGCGGCGACAGCGGCCCGCCGGTGGGCGCTTCGTCCCGCCGACCCGGCACGTGCCGGCCGACCCGGTGCTGCACCGTACGGCGCTCGCCGGTTGCCTGATCTTCGTCGCCGGCATCCTCGCCGGGGTGGAGATCGAGATCGCCTCCACCGTCGGGTTGGTGCTGGTGCTGGTCGGGTTCCTGGTCCGCTCCCCCGCCACACTGCGCCCGGGGCTGATCCCGGTGCGCCTGCTGTTCTTCGTCACCGGCCTGTTCCTGGTGGTGCAGACCCTCGGCCGGCACGGGCTGGACGACCTGGTCGGCACCCTGGTCGGCGCCGACGGTGGCGCGCTGGGCGCCCTGCGCGCCGGTGGAACCGGGGCGCTGCTCGCCAACGCGGTGAACAACCTGCCCGCCTACCTGGCCGGCGAGTCGGTGCTGCCGACCGGTGACCACACCCGCCTGCTGGCCCTGCTGATCGGCACCAACGTCGGCCCGCTGGCCGCCCCCTGGGCGTCACTGGCCACCCTGCTGTGGTTCGAGCGCTGCCGGGCGGCAGGGGTGGCGGTGCCGGTGACCCGGTTCGTGCTGACCAGCACCCTGCTCGCGGTCACCGCGACGCTCGCCGCGGTCGGCGCGCTGCTGCTGGTGAGCTGAACGCGCATCCCTGACACCGTGTCAGCGTCGAGCGTGGCGTGCGGTACGGCCGTCAGTGGCGGGCCGGGCGCGGGCCGACCAGCCGGCGGACCATCGGAGCGGCGTTCCACGTGGCCGCGCCCACCAGGTCGCGGGCGTGCTCCAGCACTGTGTAGTCGGGTCGAGTCAGCCCGTCGGCGATGGCCCGGTCCAGGTCGTTGCCGCAGCGGCTCAGCACCGTGTCGAAGTCCCGACGGACCGGCTCCTGCAGGTCATAGCCGAACGAGCGGTGCAGCCTGGCGAAGAGCGGCTTGTAGAGCCGGACCCGCTCGTGCAGCCCCGACGAGTACGACATCGGGTTCTTCGGACGGCGGAGGATGTAGTCGGGCAGCACGTCGGCGAACGCCCGCCGGACGATCCACTTCTCCTGCCCGTGACGCAGCTTCAGATCCACCGGCAACCGCATCGCCAGTTCCACCACGCTGAGGTCGAGGAACGGCACCCTGGCCTCCACGCCGTGTGCCATGGCGGCCCGGTCGACCCGCTGCAACTCGGTGCGGCACAGGTTGCGGATCCGGTGCAGAAACAGTCGGCGGGCCGCCGCCGGGGCGACCTGGTGGTACATCGGGTACCCGCCGAACAGCTCGTCGGAGCCGTCGCCGGTCAGCACCACCTTGATGCCCAGGTCACGCAGCCGCCGGAAGATCGGCACCGAGACGACCGCGTTGATGATGTCGCCGTACTCGGTCAGCTCGGAGACCCGGATGGCCTCGCGGACGTCGGCGAGCCGGATGTCGCGCGGTCGCAGCTCGACTACCACGTGCGGCACGTCGAGGTCGGCGGCGAGCCGCCGCGCGTACGCCACGTCGGGGCTGTCCGCGACGCCGACGGTCACCGCGACGCAGTCCGGGTGGATGTCGCGCACCTGCCGCAGGGTCAACGAGCTGTCCAGCCCACCGGAGAGCACCACCCCGACGGTCAGATCGGTCTCCACCCGCATCCGGATCGCGTCGCTGAGCGCGGCGCGGACCAGCAGCGCGGCCTCGTCCGGGTCGTCGATGACCGGCAGTCCGTCGCCGATGGTGAACAGGTCGACGTACGGGCTCAGTCGGACGTGCCCGTCCGCGTCCGCCCAGCCGTGGTGCCCGGGCGGCACCTCGGCGATCGGGGCGCCGTGCCCGACGAGCGCCTTGACCTCGGAGGCGAGGTGCAGGCAGCCGGGTCGACGGGACCAGTACAGCGGTTTCACCCCGAGCGGGTCGCGAGCCAGGTACGCCCGGCCGGTGGCTCGTTCGACGACCGCGAAGGCGTACTCACCGCGCAGCCGGGTCACCGCCGCCTCGCCCCACTGCTGGAACGCGGCGAGCAGCACCTCGGTGTCGCTCTCGGTGCGGAAGGCCTGGCCCAGGCGGGTCAACTGCGCGCGCAACTCACGGTAGTTGAAGATCTCGCCGTTGAAGCAGAGCAGCCAACGCTCGTCGGTCGACGTCCACGGTTGCACCGCCCGGTCCCGGTCGACGACCCGCAGCCGGCGGGTGCCGGCGAGCAGTCCGCTCTCGGACCGGGTCTCGGTGACCTCACCGCGCGGGGCCAGCGCGGCGAGCATCCGCCGGAAGGTCGCCGGGTCGGCCTCGGGGCCGATGCTCAACGCGATGCCGCACACCGGCTCAGACCCCCATCTCGGCCTCGTACGCCCGACGTAGCCGACGCCGGGCGGTGGGCGCGAGACACAGGTGCCAGGCCTGCCCCTCGTCGATCACGTTCAGCTCACCGGCCTCCTGCCGGCTCAGCAGCAGCTCCGCGAGGGCGTCCCGCGCGCCGAAACGCTCGAACCAGGCCAGCTCGACGTCGGCCGAGTAGCCGAGGCAGTGCCCACTGGGCAGCATCGCCGCGTAGCCCAGCCGGCGCAGCCGGTACTGGTGCTCGGCGCTGCGGACCAGGCTGGTCACCCAGAGCGACGGGGTGGCCGGGGGCGCGACAGCGGTGAACTCCCGTCCGATGTCGTTGAGCAGCGCCACCACCTCGCGTCGGGCGCGGCGGAACAGCAGCCCCGCGGTGCGCGGGGTGGCGTCGGGCCGCAGCCGGCGACGCAGCCCGCGGGCGGCCCGGCCCAGCATGGTCGCGGGCTGCTCCTGGTAGCGGAAGCGCAGCAGGTCGCGGCGGCGCAGCCACTCCAGGTCGACAAGCTCGGCGCTGCCGTTGACCTGGTCGTCGGTGACGAAGGTCGGTGCGTCCTGCCACCACAGCACGTCGATGCGGGAGAGCAGGTAGATCCGGACCAGCGCGCTGAGGTCACCCGCCGAGGTGCGATCGTTCGGTTGGTAGCGGGCCATCTCCAGCAGCAGCGTCTCGCGTGCGCCGATCAGCCCCTGCGGGGTGGCGTCGAGGACGGCGGCGAGCGCCGGCTCCCGCAGCCGCTCGTCGATGAGCACCTGCCGGGCCCGGGTGCTCGCCGCGTCGGCCAGGGCACCGACCTCGACCAGCAGTTCGGCGACGGCGGCCCGGTAAGCGGGCAGGTCGGGGGCGGGGGCGGGAACGCGGCGGGGGGTCGCGCCGGAGGGTCGGCGGCGGGCCGGAGCGGTGGGCGACGGAGGCGAGCCGGGCTGCTGTCCCGGGCTTCGGCTGGGCACTCGCATGACGGGTCCCTCTCTCCGGTCACGGCACTGGGTGGTTCGCCCTGAAACACACCGTAATCATCGGGACCGTAACGGACCGAACATTCCTCCTATTTCCCCCCAACGGAGCGTGGACATTGCACTCGCCCCGGGGTGTGATCGTTGGTCCGGTGCCTTTGGAGCTGATGTCGTCAACGAATCACCGCCGCTGCCGCCGGCTACGCGAGCGGGCACGTGATGTCACAAACGATTCAGCTCGAAAGGTGCCGACCCCCACACGGGCACCCCACCGCCGACGCGCCGACCGGGCCGCCCCCGCGCGGGCCGCCGCCGCGCGCACCCGCCCCCGCGCGGGCCGCCCCCGCGCGGGCCGCCGGGCGCACCCGCCGACGGGCCGAGCCCAGCCCGGCACCCACTGATGGACCGCCGAGCGTCGGCCGCAACCGTCAGTCACCGCCCGCCGGCACCAGGGCCTGCACCTCGGCGTACGAGGGCAGCCCCGCCGGTGTTGCGGGCCCGCCGAGGCGGACGGCGTCGGCGGCGGCGAGCGCGGCGCCCAGCGCGGCCCGGAACAGCAGCGAGCCGGTGCTGACCCGGGCCACCCCAGCGGCGCCCAATTCAGCCAGCCCCGGGCCGCCCGGCTGGTACAGCGCGTTCACCGGCGCGTCGATCCGCTCGGTGAGGACGCGCACTGTGGCCAGGTCGACGGTCCCGGGCACGAAGATCCCGTCGGCACCGGCCGTCAGGTAGGCACGGGCACGAGCGAGGGTCTGCGGCAGCGGGTCGTCCACCCCGAGCCACCAGGTGTCGGTGCGGGCGTTGATGAACAGTTCCGGCACGGCCGCCTTCACTGCCGCGACCTTGGCGGCGGTGGACTCGGTGTCGGCGAGGGTGCCGTCGGCGCGCCCGTCCTCCAGGTTGATCCCGACCACGCCGAGACCGGCCAACTCCGCCACGTACTCGGCGACCTCCGCCGGGTCGTCGCTGAACCCGGCCTCCACGTCCACGCTGAGCAGCACCGGCAGCCGAGCCAGCCGGCGGGCCAGGGCGAGGGTCTCCGACCCGGTGGCCGCGACGCCGTCGGGTAGGCCGGCGGTCGCGGCGACACCGAGGCTTGTGGTGCCGATGGCCGGATGTCCACGCAAGGCGAGCGCCGCCGCCGAGGCGTGGTCCCACGCGTTGGGCAGCAGCAGAGGGCGGCCGGCGCGGTGCAGGGCGTGGAACGCGGCACGACGGTCGATCATCGGACGCTCACCTCCAGAGTTGTCGGCACCCGCAGTGTCGGGTGCGGTTCGTGGCGCACCGGCGTCGGGTTGCGCCGGCACCGTTCCCGCAGCACGTCGAACACCCCGGTGGCCAACGCCAGGGCGTGCCGGTCGCCCGGGCAACCCCGCTCCCCCGTCCCGAAGGTCAACAGCCCGGCACCGGGCCGACCGGGCTGGAACGTGCCGGGCTCGGTGAACGCCTGCGGGTCACGGTTGGCCGCGTCGAAGCGCAGCAGCACCGGGCTTCCGGCCGGCAGATCCCGCCCGCCCAGCCGTACCTCGTCGACGGTGACGCGTCGGGTGGCCCGCACCGGTGGGTCGAGGCGCAGCACCTCGCCCAGCAGGTCGGCGGTCCGTGCCGTGGCTGGCGCTCGCGGGCCGGCAGGGGGCAGCAGGTGCTGGGCGGCGGCGCCGATCAGGCCGGCGGTCGCGTCGCACGCCTGGACCAGCAGACCGATCAGGTTCGCCCGTACCTCCGGCGGACCCTGCGGCGCGAGTGCCAGCAGCGCCGTCACCGCCCGGTCGGCCCGCGCTGTCGAATCCGGGTCCACCCCCGGGTGGTACGCCGCCGCGACGACAGCGACCGCCGTCCCGGCGGCTGCCGGATCAGCGAAACCGAGGCGATCGGCCAACGCCAGCAGCGGCACCGGCCGGGCCAGTTCCCTCATCACGTCGACGCGGTCGCCGGCGCGGTCGAGAACGGCCCCGGCCAGCCGTGCCGCGTCCAGCCGCAGGTCGTCCGGGTCCAGCGGGGCCAGCGCGCTCACCGCGACCGCCCGACGGTCGGCGTGCTGTCGCTGTGGACTGAACCGGCTGACGGTGGCACGTAGCCAGGCGAGGGTGCCGGGCGGACCGGTGTCCACGGCCGGCACCTGGAACGCCCTGTCGGTCAGCGCCGCGCGCACGTCGGCGTGCCGGGTCACCCACCAACCGCGCTCCGGTTCGAACGAGGGCGCCCCACACGCCGGTGTTCCCGGGGCGGGCGCAATGTGCGGCCAGTTGTCAGTCACCGCCCGACCGTAGGGCGCGAACCGTTCGCCCCACACCGAACGATCCCGCCCCGGTCCTCCGCTACTCGCCGGTCAGGCGCGGCCGCTCGTGGGCGGCGAGGCCACCGGCGGGTCGAGGGTGTGTTCGGGGATGGACAGGGCCGTGGCCAGGCCGTGACGACCGGTGGGAGTGAGACGGACGGCGCGGCCGGTGCCCTGAGTGATCCAGCCGAGGTCGGTGAAGCGGCGGCAGAGCGCTGCGCCGAGCGCCCCGGCCAGGTGTGGGCGGCGTTCGGTCCAGTCCAGGCAGTCGCGGACCACCGGGCGGCGGGCGGCGCGCAGCACGTCAACGGGTGCGCCCAACCCGGCCGCCCAGGCCCAGCCGTCGGGGGTCAGCGCCAACCCGCTGGACCGGTCGAGCCGCCGCTCGGCGAGCAGCGCGTCGTACATCAGCACGCCGAGCCGCCCGGCGAGGTGGTCGTAGCAGGTCCTGGCGTACGCCAGGGCGGCGGTGGCCGTCGTCGCGCGCAGCGACCCGGTCGGTGCGGGCGTGGCCGGGGCGTGCCCGGCCAGGTCCTCGATCAGTTGGGCCACCGCCGGTCCGGCCAGCCGCAGATAGCGGTGCCGGCCCTGCCGTTCCTCGACCAGCAGCCCACCGCTGACGAGTCGGGTGAGGTGGTCGCTGGCCGTTGACGGGGCGACACCGGCGCGCCGGGCCAGCTCACCGGCGGTCCACGCCCGCCCGTCGAGCAGCGCCAGGCACATTCCGGCCCGGGTGCCGTCGGCCAGCAGGGCCGCCAGCTCGGCCATCCCCCGACCGTCGGTGCCAACGCTCATCGCCCCAGTCTAGGTACCGGTGAACAGCGCCCCGGGGGCCTCCGTCACGTGGACGAAGACCCCCGGGGCTGGTGGTGCCGAGGCTCAGCCCTTCGGCGTCGGAATCAGGTGTGCGGCGAAGCTGACCGCCGACGGGCTCACCTTCGCTGCCGCCATCCCGCCGGGGGCGGCGAACCGCCGATCCAGCGCGATGGTGGTGTTGTTCCGGTTGCGGTAGACCACCACGAACCCGGTTCCGCCGGAGTTCTGGATCGGCGCGATGGCGGGATCGGTGGCGGCGGTGGCAGCGGTCGGGTCGCCCGGGTTCTCGTACAGGCGCAGCCACTCACCCCAGGTGCCCGAGCCCTGCTCGGTCTCGTACACCCGGTACATCTCGTTGTCGCTGGCGCGAGCGACGACAACGATCCGACCCAGAGCCGGGTCGAGGATCGCGGCCGGGGACCCGGCAGCGGTGAACGTACCCACCGTCTGCCAGGTGCTCGGCCAGGCCCCGCCCAGTTCCTGCTTCTTCATGACCAGCGAACCGTCGGCGGCACGGGCCACCACGGCGGTGCGGTAGCCCTGGTTGAGGAAGGCGGCCGGCACACCGGTCACGTTCCCGCCCAGGTCGACCCAAGCGCCGAGGGTGCCGTCGGTGGAGTAGAGCGCGGTCTTGATGGTCCCGGTCATGGTGGTGGCAACCAGCCGGACACCGGCGTCGACCTTCACCAGAGTGACCCCACCGGTGAGGTCGACGTCACCGAGGCTCTTCCACGACGCACCCGTCCCGCTCTGGCGGTAGTGCCACAGGCGACCATCGACGTCCACGGCGAAGATCACGCTGGTGCCGTCGGCGAGGGTGACCGTGGCAGGCCGGCCCACCATGGTGCCGCCCAGGTTCCCGGTCGTTGCCCAGGTCGCGGCGTTCGCCGTCGTCTGGGCACCGGTCCACACGGTGCCGGTGGTGTGCAGGGCGCTGATCTGCACCTGCTTGGTGCCGCTCTGCACGTTCAAGGCGGGCTGCCCGGTGAACGCCTCCGCACCGAACTGGGGAACGTGCTGGACGCTGCTGAAATCGTCCGGGTTCTGCTGGTGGACGACCCGCACCTGCCCGGTGTTGTCGGTGTGCGCGTAGACGATGACCCCGAGCGAGCTGCCGTCGCTCGGCTCCCCCTGCAACGCCGTCGAGCGGGAGAAGGACTCAGTCGGCAGGAACGGCATCGGGTCGGCGTACCAGCCCTGCAGGTCGACCACGATGTGCACGGTCCCGCTGCTGGCGTTCCTGATTTGGACCTTCCCCTCGGTGCCCAGCTTGGTCACCACGATGCTGGACCGGGCGACGTGCCCGGCGGGGAAGTTCGTCGTCGACGCAATGTTCAGAGCGCTGCCCAGCGGCGTGACGTTGAAGAACCCGTCGACCGTCGGGGCGACCGCGTGCACGTTGAGGACGGCCGCGGCGATACCACGGGTCGGCAGGCCGTTGGTGCCCGCTACCGCGACATCGACGGTGCCGTAGGCGGGCACCGGCTGGGCGCCGCTGGGGAAGCGGCTGTCGTACAGGGTGGTCGCTGGAACCATGCGCAGGCCGGCGCCGGTGGTAGGGCTGCCGGTCCAGTAGCCCTGGACGGTGATGGCCACATGCACGGCCGGACCGCGGTTCTCCAGCGTCACGGAGCTGGCGCCGGGGTTCAGTTTGACGACCATCCCCATCGAGGTGGCGCCCTTGGCGTAGTCGATGCCGGTCTCCGCGGCGGTGCTCGACCCGACGGTCAACCAGCCGTTGCCCGTCGCGCCGATGACCACGACGTCCAGCATGACCGCCGTCGCGGAACTGGGCACCAGCCCACCGCCGTAGATGTTGGCGGTACGCGTCCCACGGGTGGGCATCGTGCCGGCGGTGATCCCCTGGCCGGTCCGGGTGTCGACCACCCGGGTGTGGTCCACCGGCACGAAACCGGAGCCGGTGCTACCGGTGGCGGTGGTGAAGTAGCCCACCACATCCACTCTGATGTGGACGTTGCCGCCCGCGTTGCGCACCGCCAGCTTGCCGTTCGTACCCGGCTTGACCACCGCCGAGTTGGTCATGACCTCACCGATCGAGGCGTTCATGGCCGAAGCCTTCGGGTCCGTCAGGTCCGGGTAGATGGTCAGGAACGTGTTGGCGGTCGGGTAGATCGCCGTGACGTCGACCATCAACGCGCTGACCCCGCTGGCCGGGATACCGGCGATGCCGACGGCGTTGAACGTGGTGACGGACTTGGCGCCCCGAACACCGGTCGTGCCGCCGGTGCCGTCCCGGGTGTCCAGGAGGGGGACGCTGTCGATCGGCACGAAGTCACCACCCCTGACCGCAGCGTCAGCAGACGCTGGCTGGATCGACAGTACGCCGTTGACGCCCACTACGGTCAGCGCAAGAGCTACCGCGGTTAAAAATACCGATGTGGACGTTATGCAACTACGTAGTCGAGGCCTACCAATAACGCGCACTTGATGAACTCCATCAGCAGAAGTGACCTAGGAAAGATCAGTCCAAAAACGAGCATCCACCGGGGGGTCTACCGGCTTCCAGGAAGACCTATCAGCAGTATCGCTCCAATCAGGAACATTTCCTCCATAGTAGAGAAAGATTGCCCAATAGTGTGGATCTTCGTGCAGGACTAGCTTGCTGGACTCGAGAAAATCGCTGCCACTCCATGCAGCATTAATCCGAGCCACTGCCTCGGCTTCACTGATCCCAAAGAGATGGACCATTTCCACCACAGTCTCTTCGAGGTGCTCATGGACATCGGTCGACAATGTTGACAAGAAGCGATACGTCATTCTTCCGCACCTCTATTGCAACGCGCTATCAAGGATCGAACCAGTATGCCCGAAGAAAGTGACCTGGTTGCCACCCCACACCGGCCTGGCGCCCTTTAAGAACTTGCTAGGCGACATCAACAGCATCGGACCCTCGACTACGTCAAACGGGGTGTCAGTTCCTCCGCCCCTATAATGGCGCACGAAATCCGCTAGCTCATCACTCACCCCATCGAATTTCTTGATTGACAAGCCGCCGAATGCACGCTTCGGCACCCGAAAGTGCAGCACCTCCGCTTGATCCCCGAACCTGCCGGCCCACTTGGTGGCCTGACTGAGATCTCGCGTCGTGTAGAAACCCGGCCCGAAATCAAGTGGCCTGGTGGAGAAGCCCGTGTCGACGCCGTTCGCCCTGATACTCGCGGCCGCCGCCTTTGTGGTTCCGTGGTACAGATCAACAAAGTCGCAATTGTGGACGAGGACAAAAGCTTCACCGGCCGCGACGTAGTAGGTGTGAATGCCGTCGACGGTCAGGTTGTAGACCGTCTGCCACTGAGTCCTCGTCGTTGCATTGACGACTTCCGCAGGGCGGTGGTCCGCAGTTTCGAAGGTGAAGCCAGGCTTGAGATCCCTAGCCTCAACCCAACGCCCCTCATTGCTCACCCAGAATGGGTGACCTTCGGTCGCAGTGAGAGTTGCCGCGCGCTCGTCCTTGTCGCCACCGGTATTGATCTTGATGTCGACAAGGCTCTTACTACCTGCACCCACGACCAGTGCCGTGACCGCCTGCTCTTCGGTACGGCCGGTCGTGGGATCGGTTGCGAGAACGGTGTCTCCAACCTCCACCTGGTCGATGCGCTTATGGCTGCCGTCCGCCATCAGCACCCGGGTTTCGCCGGTGAAGCTGTTGGGGCACTTGCCGAGCAGGCCTCGGCCGATGCTGCGCGCCTCGCCCATGCCCGCGTTCAGCGCCTTGCTGCCGGCCGACCGGAGACCGCCGCCCAGGCCACGAATGCCCGCACCCAGTGCCTGGCCGCCGATGGAGCCGAGCGCCCCACCGAGGGCACCGGTGAGCCCGCCCATGGCGGTGGCGCCAGCGAGGTCCCAGCCACGCTTGCCGTCCATGTAACCGGTGACCGCCGAGCCGACCGCGCCGGCGAGCGCCCCGCAGGCCACCGCTCCGACACCGGTCCAGCCGATCGCCGCGCCGCAGCCCAGGCCGACGACGGCGCCGACGGCGAAGCCGGCGATTTCGGCGGCGTGATCCTCGACGAACTGGGTCGCCTTGTCCCACATCTTCTCGGCGCCCTCGACGAGCGGTGCCAACTTCTGTGCTGCCGCCAACCAGAGGTTCTGTTTGAACTTCGCGGGGTCCTGGATGGCCATCGTGGTGACCGCGACGACGCTCGCCGCCATCTTGAAGCCGGTGGACACCACCTTGCCGAGCGTGATGAGCGGCTTCGTGAGGGCAGGGATCACCGCCAGCTTGGTGAACTTGACAGCTTGTTTGATAGCCGACTTCGCGGCGGCGGTCACCGCGACCTTTGCCTGGTAGATGCGTTGCGCGACCATTTTGGCCTGCTGTTTGGCCCAGTCGGCGGCGCGGGCGACCTGGTTGAGTCCGGACTGGATCTTGCTGCCGACGTACCGGACGGCGCTCATCGTCTTCTCGCCGAGCCACTTCGCGCTGCTGGAGATCACTCGGCCGACCGCCTTGATACCGGACCAGGCGTAGTGAGCGACAGTCGAGACGAAGTTCCTGGCGTAGTTGTACGCCGTGTACGCGCCACTGACGACGTTGGAGACGGTGTTGCTCACCGCGCTCGCGGCACGCTTCATCCAGCGCGGCCAGTGGCCGTCCGGGTCGTCGAAGTCCAGCGGGGCGCCAGCACCGTAGGTGTAGCGGTTGGCCAGGATCGAGTCGCCGGAGGTGTAGTTGACGCTGTCCCGCGAGGTGAACGTGCCGGTGCCGGGCTGGTACCAGCGGGCGCCCATGTCGACCTGCCCGGTGTCCGGGTCGGTCCAGTCCCCCTGGAAGCCCAGCCGGCCGGTGCTCCCGGTGCTGGTCACCTTCTTGCCGAAGGGGTCGTATGCGGTGGAGTCGTTCAGCGTGGACAGTTGGGTGTCGGCCGGGTTGATGGCCGCCACCACGTCACCGTGGGCGTCGGTCAACGACAGCCGCTTGTCGGCACCCTGGGCGGTGGCGAGCAGCTCGTCGTTCGGGCCGCGACCGTAGTACTCGTACCCGTCGTGAACCACCTCGTCGCCGAGACCGGCGTAGACGAACGAGTTGTTGGTACGGGACGCCACCCGGTCCAGGCCGTCGTAGGTGTAGGTCTGGTCCTGCGCCCCGGTGAGCCGGTCGAAGGCGTCGAACGAGAACTGTTCGGCCAGGCCCGAGCTGGTGCGGGTCCGCAGGGTGCCCCGCGGGGTGTACGCGTAGGTGTAGTCGCCGTCGGAGAGCAGCCGGTTGCGTTCGTCGAAGGTCGCGGTCTTGGACCCGGCCCGAACCCGGTTGCCGCTGGCGTCCCAGGCGTACGTGACGGTCCCGGCCGGGCTGGTCCAGGAGATCAGCCGGCCGGCCTTGTCGTAGTCGTAGGTGTTGGCGCCGGCCCCGGCGGTGCCGGTGGTGTTCTTGCTGGTCAGGTGGCCATTGAGGTCGAACCCGTAGGTGACTGAGGCCACCGTCTGACCACCGGCGTTGCGCAGCACGTCGCTGGCGACCCGCCCGTAGTCGTCGTACCCGAAGGTGCGGACGCGGCCGGCGCCGTAGTCGACGGTCTTGACGTCACCGGCGGCGTCGTAGCCAAGCTTCTGCTGCTGGCCGGTGATGCTGTCGGTGAGTGTGTCGAGGCGACCCTTGACGTAGCCGAAGGTGGCAGTGCCGGTGAGGTCGGTGCGGCTGGTCACCCGGCCGTCGTCGTTGTAGTCGAAGCTCGCCGTGCCGGACGGGCCGGCGGTGGACAGCAGCCCACCCCTGTCGTTCCAGTTGTACGTGTTGCTGCCACCGGGGGCGTTGACGCTCGTCAAGCGGCCGTCCTGGTCGTAGTCCAGGGTGCGGGTCGCGGTCGGGGTGTCACCCCCGGAACCGGTCTCCACAGTCAGTCGGCCGGCAGCGTCGTAGGTCCGCATGCGGCTCACCCCGCCCGGGGCGCTGAGCCGCACCGCGTTGCCGTCGGCGTCGTACGCGACGGTCCAGGTCCGGTCCGCGGCGTTCGGGTGGCTCGCCGTGGACGGCTCGATCGCCGACTCCGGCAGACCCAACGTGTTGTACGTGTAGATGGTGGAGTTGTTGCGGCCGTCGGTGTAGCGGGTCCGGTTGCCGTCGGCGTCGTACCCGAAGGTGGTGGTGATGGGGTCGGTGTCGGTCGGCTCGACCTGCTTGACGAGCTGGTCCGCCGCGTCGTACTCGTAGGTGGTGACGGTGTTGTAGGGGTCCTTCGACGAGGTCATGTTGCCGGCCACGTCGTAGCCGTAGCTCTGGGTGCGCAGGACCGTGCCGTCAGCCTTCAGGTTCGTGGTGCTGACCCGGTTGCCGAGCTGGTCGTACCCGATCCGGGTGGTGCGGCCGAGCCCGTCGGAGACCCGGACCTGGCGGCCGGCGAAGTCGTACCCGAAGATCATGGCCTCGCCGGTCGGGGCGGTGCTGCGGGTGATGTCGCCGGCCCCGTTGAAGGTGTTGACAGTCGTCGCCCCGGTCGGGGACGACGACGAGGTCAGGTTGCCCGCGTCGTCGTAGGCGAGCTTGCTGACCAGGTTGCGGGTGGTCGGCCGTCGCTCGACGACAGTCTGGGTGACCTGCCGGTCGAGGTCGTCGTAGGTCGACTCGACACGGGCGCCGGTCGGGCCGGTGACCGAGAGGACCTCGCCGGTACGGGTGTAGGTGTAGCTGGTGAGCGCGCGGTCGTCGTTGGTCTTCGACGGTTCGTCCCGGACGGTCAACCGGTTGAGCTGGTCGTACGTGTAGTTGGTGATGCCGGCCGGGTCGGTCTCCTCCAGCACGTTGCCCAGGGCGTCGTAGCGGCGCTTGTGCTCCGGGGTGACCTGCTCGGACACCCCGGGAGCCAGGTACGTCGGCGCGAGGCTGCGCACCACCCGGCCGAGCTTGTCGTACTCCGAGGTGGAGACCCGCCCGAGCGGGTCCTTGACCGCGACCTGCTCGCCGAAGGTGTTGTAGCCCACCGAACTGGTCGGGGTGGTGGAGACGGCCGCGTTGCCGTCGCTCTCGGCCAGGACGGTCGGGCCGCTCTGCCCGACCTGCCGGCCCAGCTCGTCGTAGCGGAAGGTGCTTGTGTACTTCGCCTTGTCGGCGCCGCTCACGTTGCCACGCGGGTCGGTGACCGAGGTACGCAGGCCGCGCCTGTCGTACGTGTAGCTGGTCACCCGGGTGCTGCTGCCGGCGGTGACCTTCTCGGTGAGGACGTTCCCGGCGTCGTCGTAGGTGTAGTCGACGACCTCGGAGGTGGCCAGTACCTCCCAGTTCAGGTTCGACGCGTTCCCGGTTCGGACCGTCTGCTTGACGTTGCCGTTGTAGTCGTAGGTGAAGGTGTTGGTCCGGCGCACCCCCGCCGGGTCCAGCACGGTGCTCGCCACCTTGCCGGCCTTGTCCGGAGTGTGGTCGGTGATCTGGGTGCCGTTGGCCCCGACCTTGCGGGTCACGTTGCCGGCGCCGTCGTAGGTGTTCTCCTCCACGACGTAGTCCCGCTTGGAACCGTCGGGGTTGCGGAAGTCCTTGAGGGTGATCTTCTCCAACAGGTCGTCGCGGTAGTACCTGTACTCCAGTCGCCGACCCATGGCGTCGGTGTCGCTGGCCAGCCGCCCGGCGAAGTCGTACGAGTAGGAGTGCAGGACCAGGTAGTCGCCGGTGCCGGTGCCGGGGGTGCCGGCCGGGTCACCGCGCCAGTCCCGCAGCCGCACCTCGGCCACCTTGTTCTGGGCGGTGTACGCCCAGTCGTAGCGGTTGCCGTTGGCGTCGGTCATTGTCGTCTTGTTGCCGAACCTGTCGTACCCGTAGCTGGTTTCGTTGAGCTCCGGGTCGACAACCCGGACCGGCCGCCCCTCGTCGTCGTAATCGGTGCTGGTGACCCGCTCGGGGTCACCGCCGAGCAGGTCGGTGACGGTGACCTTGGTGGGGTTGCCGTCGGCGTCGTACTCGTTGACCGTCCGGCTCTGGTGCTGCTTGCCGGTGACGGCGTCGGTGGTGACCGGGCCGGTGACGGTGGCGACCCGGGAGTGCCCGTCGTAGGTGATCGTGGTGATGACGCCCGCGGGATAGGTGTCGGAGATGACCTTCTCGGTGATCCGTCGGCCGAGCGCGTCGTAGGTGTACTCGGTGACCAGCCCGGACGGCTCGGTCATTTTGTACAGGTCACCGTTGGCGTAGTACGCGTAGGTGGTGGGCTTGGTCTGCCCGTTGGTGATGCTGCTGGCCAGCAACCCGGACGGGGGGATGCCGTTGATACCGACTTCGCCGCCGCTGGTGTAGGTGTGGGTGACCCTGCTGCCGTCCGGGTTGGTCTGGGTGAGGAGCTGACCGGTGCGCTCTCGGTACGTGAAGGTGGTCAGGAACCCGTTGTCGGTCGGGCCGCTGGAGCGGCCGTCGCGCTGCTCCACCGCCAGGTCGATGCGCGGGTCGAACGGATCGGTGATCGAGGCCGGGTAGGTGTAGTAGTTCGTGAAGCACTGGGTGGAGGTACGGCAGCTCTTGCGGGTGGCGAGACGGCCCCTGCTGTCGTACGTCATCTCCACCGAGTCACCGTTCTCATTGGTGACCTTGCTCTGCTGGCCGTCGTCGTTGTAGGAGAACGAGCGGATGGCCATGCCGTCCAACGGGTGCCGCACGAAGATCGGCCCACCGGCGTCGCCGGGGATCACAGTGCAGAAGGCCGGGTCGTTCGGGTCGGGCTGGGTGCAGACCTCGGTCGGCGGAGGGGTCGGCGTCGGGCTGGTCTGCCCGGGTCGGTCCTCCTCGCGGATCTCCAGTCCGAGCGGGGTGCCGGAGCGCAGCAGACGCCCGGCGAGCGCGTCGTACTCGTACAGGTAGGGGCGGTTGGCCGGATCGAGGACCTGGACGCTGCGCCGCAGGTCGGTGTCGCCGCCGTAGACGGTGGGCTGACCCACCTTCCAGGTGCCGCCGTTGTCGTCGGTGTACTCCTTGACCCGGTCGGTGGCCGTGTCGTACTCGACCTCGGTGGCCACCCGGCCGCTGGGCAGGGTGACCTTGGTCAGCTGCTGGGCGGCCGGCTTCGCGTACTGGAAGTGCGCCCTGGCCGTGTCCGGGCCGATCGGGTGGGAGTAGACGGCGACCTCGTCGATCGTGCCCGCGAAGTAGCGCTGTGCGGTGCCGCCCCAGGCCGGCCAGGATCCGGTCGCGGATGCGAGGCCGACCTGGTTGAAGGTCAGCAGCGAGTGCTCGATCGGTTGCCCGGTCAGGTCACCGACCTTGACCCCGTCGAGGTACATGGTCTGGGTGTTGGCCATCGCGGACAGCACCACGTGGTGCCACTTGTTGTCGTTGACAGTGATGCCCGAGGTGATCGGTGCGATCGTGCCGGTGGCGAACTGGCCGCGCAGCTTGCCGTCGGTGCCGGTGTAGAGAAGCGGGACGCCGCTGGTGGCGGCGGTGCCGACGGCCTTGTCCTGGTAGCCGATGAGCGGGCCACCGGTCTGGGTCAGGCCGATCTTGAACCACAGTTCGACGGAGACGTCCCGGCTCTTCTTGACCAGGCCCTTGGGCAGTTCCAGGTACGCCGAGGTGCCGTTGAAGGCAGCGGCGGTGCCACTGGTGCCCTCCAGCACGCCGGGCTGGCCCAGAGTGACGTTGTTGCGGTACGTGCCGGCGTCCTTGCCCAGGTTGATCGCCACGTCGCTGGCCGCGCCGGTGCCCTCGGCCTCACCGAGGTGGTAGTACGAGTCGGGCTTGGCGTCGAGGACGGCGGTGCGGTAGTGCGAACCGGCCGCGTAGTCGTAGTTGGTGCAGGCGGACTCCGGGCCGCAGACCTTTGTCAGCAGGTCACCGTTGTAGGTGTAGTTCCAGGTCAGCTTCGCGCCGTTGACCACGTCGGTGCTGACCGACGCGATGCGGTTGCCGTTCCACGTGAAGGTCAGCGAACGACCGGCGGTGTTGGTCTGGCTGTTGGAGACCTGCGCCCGGGCGAGCTTGCCCGTCATCGGGTCGAGGGTGAGGTTCACCGAGTGCCCGGAGTTGTCGGTGATCTTCTGGAGTTTGTAGAGCAGGGAGAACTGGTAGGTGCTGCCGGTGCGGTCGACAAGCTTCCAGGCGCTGCTGTCGACGCTGAGCTTCGCGACCCGGCCCGGCGGCGGCGCGTACGTGCCGTCGGGGTTCTTGCCGAACCGCACCTCCTGGCCGTCCGGGTAGCGGACCACCACGTTGCCGGTGCCGTCGTTGTCGGGGACCAGCGTCATGTCGTACCGGCTGGACCAGCCGGCGCCGAAGACGCCTGTCGTGCGGGGGTCGAGGCTGTTGTAGGTGCGAACCAGGTTCAGCTCCGGCCCGACGGTCACCACTGTGGCGTCCACAGCGGAGGTGGCGAAGTTGCCGGTCTGAGCGTCGAACTCGCGACCCTGCTCGGCGTTGGGTGAGGTGGCGATCCGGGACAGCAGGTCCGGTTGCGGCACTGAGCTGATCATGGTCGAGTACGGCGAGATGACCTCGTTGGCGCTGTCCTTGACGAAGGACCGCCACAGGTAGCTCTTGCCCCAGACCATTCGGCCGGCGGGCACCACCCAGGACTGTTTGGCCTGGTAGCCGGAGTTCGTGCAGTTGGTCGCCGTGCCGGCGTCGGTGCGGTCGCAGATCTCGAACTTGAACGACAGAGTGGCGCCGGGCGCGGCGTCGGTGTCCACGGCCCGGGCCCAGAGCAACGGGGTGAGCGTCGGGGCCTGGTAGCCGTTCTCCGGGTACAGCTCCTGCACCACCGGCGGAACGTCGAAGACCTGGAGCACGATCCGGCCGGGTGGCACCTGGTGGTCGGTGAAGACCGCTCCGCCGGTACGCACCATGGTGAAGTCGAGGAAGTAGTTGCCGGGCTCCAACCGCTTGACTGTCGCGTCGAGGGTGACCTTCGCGCCACGGGCCAGGGTGGCGGGCAGGTTGGCGGCCCGCTGCTGGGTCACCGCGGCACCGGTCTGCGCGTTGTAGACCCGGTAGGCCAGGTAGTAGTTGGCCGGCGTCCACGCCTCGGCACCGAGGTTGGTGACTGTCACCTTCACCTTGCCGTCCTGGTTCCGCAGGACGGCCGGCTCCGGGGTGGGCTTCGGGATCGCGTACCCGGCGTTGTACGGGCTGTGCGTGACGTAGAGCGCCGGAGGGTTGGCAGTGCCGGTACCGGCGAACTTCTTCCACGCCGAGGTGTCGGTGGTGGACGCGCGCAGCGAGAGGCCGTTGTTGGCCTGCTGGCCGTTGACCCAACGCTGCACGAGGTTACGGCCGCCGGCGCCGAGGTCGAACATCTCCCCGGCCGCCGGGCACGCGGACTGGGACTGGCCCAGAGCGACGTACCCGTGGGCGAATGAGCGGCTGACCAGCGCGCCACCCACTGCCGGCCCCGGGTACGAATAGCCGGTGCCGGCCGACCACGACCCGGTGACCGGGTGGACGCTGACCGCGCGCGCCTTGCAGGACGCCGCGTCGAAGTTGACAGCGGAGAGCGCCGCCCCGTGGATGGTGTGATTCTGGAGCCGGCTGACCAGGTTGCCGAACTTGAGGTAGGCCGCCGCGTTGGACCCACCGGAGCGACCGACCAGCAGCTCGCTGCTGCCGGAGGTGGAGCTGCTGCCGTGCACGTACATGCTGCTGTCGGCGTTGACCGCGTCGACCGGCGGGCCGACGGTCGGGTCGAGCGCGACCGGGTACCGCCGGGACGGGTCGGTCAGCCAGGCCCGGTCGGGGGTGACCTTCAGCGAGGTCTGCCCACCCGTGGTGACCACTTCGTACGCGACCTTGGTGGAGGTGGCGGGACCGGCCGTGCCGGAGCCTGCGTCCACCATGTAACCCGCCGGGATGACCCCGCGTTGACGCCCGTCGCGGTCACTGAGGACGACCTGACCGTCGACCAGCTTCGCGGTGAGGTTGCGCAGGCTCAACGGGAACACGTACGAGGCGGGCGCCTTGGCCGAGTGCAGGACCAGGGTTTCCTTCACGCCACCGGCGCGGGGCTCCAGGCGCAGGTCGACGTCGGGGCGTACACCGGGGTAGGTGACGGCGTTGCCGTCCACCCGGCCCGGCGCGTTGGACGCCTCGGCCAGAGCGAACCCGAACTCGGTGTCAGCGTCGAAACTCAGCCGGGCCAGCTGACTCGCGGCGCCGTTGCCGGCGAGGTGCAGGCCGACCGAGTCGGCGGCGATCCCCCACCCGCCGGCGGTCGGCACCAGGGCGTGGTCGATGGGTGCCCAGGTGCCGTCCGGCTTGCGGTAGTTGATCGGGGAGGAGGAGAACTCGGTGGTCTGGGTGCCGTCGGCGTTGTCGAACACCCGCTGGTTGACATCGCGCTCGGCCGGCCGTTCCCGGCTGGTCCGCTTGTCGAAGCCGCGGGTGTCGTCGACGGGTGCGGTCGCCACCGACGCCTTGTTGCGCCCCGGGGCGGGCTTGTCGGCGAGCTTGTGCAGCGGGTACCGCCCGCGCAGCGACTTCGGCAGGTCACGGTTGGGTCGTCCGGGCGTCAGGTGCGCCTTGCCCGCAGCCGAGCCCCATGCCTGCTTCGGCTTCGCGCCGCCGCCACCCCGACCGGTGGAGGCGACACCGTCGCGGTCCCGGGCACCGCCCGCTGGCAGGGCGGTCACCCCGCTGCCGCCCAGGTTGAGCATCAGCACCCCGGCCAGGGCTGCCGCCAGGACCGACCGGGTGGTGCCGGAGCCGAACACCGAGCGTTGCCGGGGTAACCGACCACGCAGATCGGTCAGCCGACCGCGCGGGTCGGGCAGACGGCGAAAGCTGAAGGACATGGTTGGTCACCCTTGGATCGAGGACGGGCTGAGGCAGAGACAGGCACGCGCTGGCCACGAGACCTGGGAGGGCCCCACAAAGCCGGGTGTGTGATTGCCGTTACCTCTTCACAGGCACGGCGTTGCAGCGTCGACGCATCGGTCGACGAAAATTTCAGGAGATGCGGAGAGGCGACTCGGGTGGACGGAATTCACGCCGGAGCGGATCGCCCAACAGAACCAATATTGCCTCGGCACGGCAGAATGCCGCCAAGTCAGCGGTCACAGCTTCACACCCCCGTGTGCTGCTACTCATCGATATGCCGCTGTAGGTTGCAGCACGCTCGATCGGCTGTCAAGCCACAGTGGCGGGAGACGAATTGATCAGCACTAGGACCTGGGACGATTACTTTCCGTCACAACTTCGGGAATTTGAAGGCTTAAGTCCGCTTTTTGCTCACCCCGGCCCGCGCCCAGTCGTCCATCGTGGAGACTCCCCGAGCCCTCAAGTGGGGCCGCGCTTCCGCTCTTGGCAGGCGACCGACGGTCGTGCATGATGGGCCGCGACCGTGGCGGATGGATCACTCGCCGAGCACAGTGAACTCTTTGTGAATGTGGCGGGAACCGCAGACTGATCAATTCACTACTGTCGTTTTATTATTCTCGGGGGAGGATGACACAAACGTGTCCCAATTGACCAAAGAATCCACACCACGGGCGCATTCTCGGCGTCGAACGCTGGCATTGACCGCAGCAGCGCTCATCGGTGCCGCCGGCCTCGTGGCACCGCTGCCGGCGTCTCCCGCGCAGGCGGCCACCGACGCCTTCAGCTGCACCGGAGCGGCGGCCTTCTTCAACTCCACCACGACCGGCACGCTCGCCCGTCGCCAGTACAGCACCCCAGGCCGGGACGGCGGCGTCTTCACCGCCGCCTCCACCATCGGCCCCAGCGGTTGGCAGACGTTCGGCCGCCTGCTGGGCGGGCCGGACGGCCGGGTCTACGGCATCAACTCGACCGGGCTGAACCGCTACCGATGGACAGGCAGCAACTGGGAGACCATCGATGGCAAGCAGAACCTGATCATCAGTACGAGCTTCACGAACTACGCGACGGCCAACTTCCGCGACAAGATCACTGTGGACCAGATCGGCGACTTCTACGCCGTCGACGCCCAGGGCAAACTGCGCTGGTACCGGTTCGACGAGTCGACGCGGAAATGGACCATCGACGCGCGCGTCATCGACACCGGCTGGGACCGGTACAACCTGATCGTGGCCGGCGCCCCCGGCGTCCTCTACGGCCGCACGTCCGACGGCAAGCTCTACCGACACCGGTTCGACCCGGCGAGTCAGCGGTGGCTCCTGCGGGACCGTCAGGTTGGTTCGAGCGACTGGCAGGGGTTCACCAAGGGGCTCTTCTCCGCCGGCGGTGACACGCTCTTCGGCATCCAGGCCGACGGTGACCTGTTCCAGTACCGCTTCCGCGAGGACAACCTGTCCTGGGCACTGACCGCGGACCAGATCGGCAACGGCTGGGCCGGCTTCCCGAACGTCTTCACCACCACCAACACCTGCCGGCAGGGTGCGATCACCGGCCCCGCGCTGCCCGCCACTCCGGCGCGACAGAACGCCCCGTTGGCCGTCGTGCAGGCCCCGCCCGCCGGCACCGCGCTCGGCAGCCTCGAGATCGCCTACACCGACAACATCGGTCAACTGCGGCACGGGCGCGCGAACCCGGACTCGCTGTACTCGATCCAGTGGTCACCGGTGCCCGGCACCGAGGCGTACACCGGCAAGCCGTCCCTGGTGTCGGACGCCCAGAACCGGGTCACCATCGTCGCCCACGAGACCACAAGCAACGTGGGTTCGTTGACCCAGAAGACGCCGGCCATGCCGGACTGGAACCCGTGGCTCGCCCTCGGTGGGGCGATGCGCTCGGAGCCGACCGCCGTCCGGCTCTCCGACGACACCCGCGCGGTGTTCGCCCTGGACGCCGAGGGCGCACTGTGGCACCGCCGGCAGGACGGCACCGCCGGGGATCTGCTCCCCTGGACGCCGCTCGGTGGCACCGGCCTGACCGGCACGCCGGTCGTCGTGCCGGGCGCTGACGGCGCGGTCACCCTCCTGGTGGCCAACGCGGCCGGCACCCTGCAGGCCGCCACGTACAAGGGTGGCGCGCTCACCTCGGCCTGGGCGGGCCTGGGTGACGCGGGCTTCGTGGACACGCCGAGCGTGGTGACACTGCCCGGCCGTCGCCTGATGGTGTTCGCCCGGCACACCGACGGCGTGGTCAAGAGCCAGTTGCAGAACATCGACGGCACCTGGCCCGGCACCTGGAACGCGGTGGGAGACAGCGGTATCACGCCGGTCGGCTCCCCGACCGCGGTCCTGAGCCCGAACACCGGCCGTGTCTCGGTGTTCACCCGGACGGCCGACGACACCATCCAGCACAGCCGACAGACCGCCGCGGGCTCCACCGCGTGGGGCAACTGGGCCACGGCGACGGTGCCGGACGAGACCTATCCGACCGATCCGACGGCATTCGTCTTCCAGAACTCCAATGGCTTCCGACTCGGGTTCGTGAGCCGGACCGCCAATGGTTCGGTTCGGCTCTACGACACTGACGAGTCGGCTGCGTCGCTCGCCACCCGGAACGCCGCGTCCGCGGGCGTCTCGTTCACGAGACAGGAGATCCCGCAGCCGCGCGACAACTGACCAGGACGCCGGCGGGGGGGGGGGGGGGGGCCCCCCGCGCCCCCCCCCCGCCCCCCCCCCCGCGGGGAGGGACCAGAGATCGGGAGGGCGACGAAGAGGGAGAGAGGCTCACAAGCAAGGA
>NZ_JBEZFO010000031.1:0-51642 GCF_040649495.1 Micromonospora sp. NPDC048947 | reverse complement strand
TGCGCTGCGCCTCGGGGGGGGGCGGGCGCCCGCGGCCAGGCGGGGGGGCGGCGCCCCCCCCCACCCCGCCTTATCCCCCGAAGGCCGGTAGCAGCCCCGCTGCGACCGGCCTTCCCCATGCCCACAGCACGACCGCCGGCAGAGGAGAACCCTCGTGTTCCTAACCGATCCCGCGCTGCGGCGCATCGCCGCCGACACCAACGACGTCCTACCCGAGCACCTCTGGCGCCACGACACCGCCACCCCCGAACCGATCGGAGACCTCGCCCGCATCCTCCACAAGACCGCCCGCGACTTCACCGACAGCACCACCAACCTCGACCAGGCCCTCACCCGGGTCGGTGTGCTCGCCGAGACGGCCCGGCAAGGGTTGGCCACCCGCGCCGACCTGCACATCGCCGGCTACCACCAGACCCTCACCGACGCGATCGTCGCCCGCGAACGGCACACCGTCCTCGGGGCCGCGCTCGTCGCCTGCTACCACGCCTGGCGCAACCACCAGCCGATCAGCGACGGCGACGAGCGGTACCTACTCCTGCGGCGCTGCGACCCGTCGCGCGGCGTCGCGACGCTACGGCGCAAGGACCCGCATACCTGGCTGGTGGTGCCCGACGCCGAGGCCGCCAGTGCGTTCGACATCCCCTACCCGGATCGCGTCGTCGGCGAGGTCACCGAGACCGAGCACAGCTGGACGCCCACCGCCTACATCGCTCGGCCGCCTCACCAAGCCCCGCTCGCCACGGTGTATCAGCTACCCGCGTGCGGTGACCTCGCCTCAGCCTGCCGGTCGCTGCTGCGCTGGTGGCACCTGCGCCACTCCGACACCTGGCGCAACCGCACCCCGAACCAACTCGACCCCGCCGAACTCGCCCACCTCACCAGCTGAAGCGGGGGAGCTGACACCGACTCCTGCCGCCGACAGAACCTCGTCGGACACGCCACCCACGTCAAGGTCGGCACGTCCGACGCCAGGCTCCGCCCGCCCGGCAGCGTCAACCCGCTGTGGCTGTCCCACCTCCCCGACGCCGGTATCTACCGCGACCCGACCGAGGACCGCCTCTACACCCTTCAGCCCGACCAGGCCGTCCCCGGCCACTGACCGGCTGACGCGGCACCACCCACCGCCACGACCACCGGGCCGCACCCCTCGGCAGCGCACGACGTCACGCGCCTGCCGCACTGACCGCTGCCCGCGACCCGGCGCACCACCGCCCGGCACACCACCCGTGCCAGGCGTCCCCACCACGTCCCACGAAAGGAAACCCCGATGGAACACCTGTCCCTGACGCCTGCCACGCAGGCCGTCCTCGACGCCCTGACCGACCTCGGTCAGGGCGACGTCCACGAGTTGGCCGACAAGTCCGGCAAGGCCCGCTCGACCACCGACAAGGCGATCAAGACCCTGGCCGACGCCGGTGTCATCGTCGCGGTGGACCCCAACGCCGACCCGGCCGAGGGCACCCCCGCCCGGTGGACCCTCGCCACGCCAAGCGACGCCGATGCCCACCTGCCCGCCGACGCGGCCGGCGAGACCGACATCGGCGACCCGAACGCCGACAACGCAGCCCACCAGCCGCACACGGAGATGGGCCACCAGCCCCCCGATGCGGTCCACGGCGCCGTCGCCGAGAACGACGGACCGGACGACGGCAGCGGTGCCGGCGCCGACACGCCGCACACCGAGACGGCCGGCCAATCGGGCAGCCAGCTCGACAGCGACGGCGCGACCGAGCCCGACGGCCTAACCGTGGACGACGTCGGGCGCGGCGAGGACGAGCAGGCGCTGACGGTCGCGGCCGTGCCGCCCGCTCGCCCTGGTGACCGCAAGGTCATGGCCATCAAAGGCGTCCTGGCAGACCACGGGGACATCGGCGCCACGCTGGACCTAATCGTGGGCGAGAGCGGTATCAGCCACCCGACCGCCTCGCGGCTACTGACCGCGATGGAGCAGGCCGACGCCGCCCGCCGGCTGCCCGGCCTGCCGCAGCGGTGGATCGCCGGCCCGACCAAGGCCAGCGAGGTCGACCCGAACCCGGAGCCGCCCCGCTGCCCGCTCTGCTACCAGGTCATCCGCGGCCTGGCGACCGCGCCGAGCGCCACGGCGGCAGTGCTGCCCCTGATCCGGCCGGACGGCACGCTGCACGTCGTCGCATCGGACGGCGAGACCCACATCGTCACCCTGCCCCACAGAATGCCGCCACGCGCGCCGGGCATCACCGCGAGCGTGGGCCGCAGCGACGCGACCGCCAACGCCGACGGCAGCCAGCCGTTCGGCCGAGGCGAGTTGGAGAAGCTGACCCTCGACGTCCTGGCCGCGAACCCAGGCCAGACGATGAGCCCGCAGGACATCGCCACCTCCATCAGTGCACAGCTCGGCCGCGCGGTCAGCTCCGGGGCGGTGCGCAACAACTGCACCAAGGCCGCCGCCGCCGGCCGGATCCTCCTGGTCTCCGACACGCCGCTGACCTTCACCTACCCGGCCCAGGCCGACCCGAGCCCCACCGCGAGCACCAACGCGGACCAACCTCGGCAGGACGACAACGACGCCGAGCAGTCCTGACCCGCACCATCCCCAACTCATCGCGGGGGCCGAGCGGATGCGCTCGGCCCTCGCGGCATATATCGAGAAGGAGAACCCCGTGCCGCACGAACTTGAGACGTTCGCCGACGGAACGACCGCTTTCGCCAGCGCCCGCCTGTCGGCCTGGCACCAGCTGGGCACCGTCACCCAGGACACGATGAAGGCCGAGGAGATCATGGCCGCCGCCCGGCTCGGCGACTGGGGCGTACGGACCATCCGCACCGTCGGAATCGACATCGTCAACGGCGTCGAGGTGCAGATCCCCGCCGACGACAAGCGCATGACCGTGCGCCGCAACCCGGTCACCGGCGAAACCGAGTACCTGGGCATCGTCGGCACCGACTACACCGTGGTCCAGAACGAGCAGTGCGCCGAGATGCTCGACCGCCTCGTCGATCAGGTAGGCGGCGCCCACTTCGAGACCGCGGGCAGCCTCCGCCGCGGCAAGTCGGTGTTCGTCACGATGAAGCTGCCGACGGCGATGGAGATCGCCGGGGTGGACCGGCTGGACCTCTACCTCATCGGCACGACCTCGCACGACGGCACCGCCGCCCTGCGGGTGGACGCCAGCCCGATCCGGGTCGTCTGCGCCAACACCCAACGCGCCGCCTTCGCCCACTCTGCCGGGCACTACACGTTCCGGCACACCTCCAACGTCAACTCCCAGATCAGCCAGGCTCGCGAGGCGCTGGGCCTGATGTGGAAGTACATGGAGACCTTCGAGAAGGCCGCCGAGCGGATGCTCCAGACCGAGCTGACGATGCGCGAGTTCAAGAAGATCGTCGGCCAGGTGTGGCCGGTCAAGAACAACGCGTCCGAGCAGACCTACAACAACGCCAAGCAGCGCCTCGGCACCCTCAAGTACCTGATCCGCGAGGCCGACACCCAGAAGGCCATCTCCGGCACCCGGTGGGCCGGCTACCAGGCCATCACCGAGTACCTCGACCACTACCAGCCCGCTAAGAACGAGTTCGCCCGCGCCAACCGGGTGATCACCGGCAACGTCGGCGAACTGAAAGTGGCCGCCTTCGACCTACTGAGGGTCTGACCGCGCCTCGGCCCCTCGGGGCGGCGGTCCACCGACCGCTGCCCCGACCCACACAGAACGGACACGCCCATGGCAGCACCGAGCACCCGGCGACGCGGATCAGACGAGACGGCACGCCGATGATTCGCCACATCCGTCACCCACGCGAACTTCGACAGTCGGTGTGCGGCCTGCCCGCTGCCGACGTTCAGCGGTGGGAGACCGAAGATCCGCCGAGAGTCGCGTCCACCTGCGAAGACTGCTACACCCTGCTCCCCGAAGCCGCCCGACCCGACGACGCCAACCACCCACCCGGAGACGCGACCCTCATCGACACGCTGCGGCGCATCATCGCCGACCGGCAGCACGCCAAGATCGACGGCGTCCTCGTCGACCTGTGGTCGGCCAGCGTCACCGTCCTCATCTGGGACCAACTCCGCGACGACAAGCGGCAACAGCTGCTGACCCTGCCGTCACACGAGCTGATCCTGCGCTGCATCGCGATCTACACCCGCGTCAGCGCGAAGAAGGACCACCAGTGACCGGCCTCCGCCTACCTCAGTGGTTCCACTTCGGGCCGTGGGTGTTCTCGATCGACACCGCGCAGGCGCTAATCGCGGCGTCGCCCCGCGACACCCGACCCCTTGGACGTGCCGGCGTGGGCCGCCGCATACGGCCTTGCCCATCTCGACAACCCCAACCCGTGGGCAACCAGCTTCATCGGCCCGACCAACACCGCACTCAACCGGACCTACACCATGACCACCGACCTGGCCGAGCCCCTGATCGTGGCGCAGATCAGCGTCAACGAACAGCCGCCCGCCACGCTACTCATCGACGGGACCCACCGCCTCTGCCACGCCTGGCGCAAGCACATACCGCGGCTGCCGGCCTACGTGCTCACCGTCGAGGAAACCCGACAGGTCCAGAACGACCTGCTCCTCGGACCAGGCAGAACCTTCGCCATTTCGCCGTCGAACCCAGGACGGCCTGACACAACCCAATCCCTCCGCGTACGCCTCGGAAGCCGCCCCAACGCCGGCGGCGACCGAGGCGTACGCGCATTCACCCCTTGCGGAGGAACCCGTGACGCACACGCCACCGTGGCGCAGGGTCTGCGACTGCCGCTGCATCATCCACTACCGCCTGCCGCGCACCACCTACAACGAGCCCGGCTGCGCCTGCACCATCACCTGCGCCACCCAACCCCTCACACTGCTGGCCCATCAGCAGGGCCGCGCATTCTTCCTCGACCAGGACGGCGACCTCTGGCACGTCCCCGCCATGGCCAACGGCACCTGGGACTGGGACAACGCCACCAAGATCGACACCCGTGCCGACGTCTACGACGCCGGCCTCGTCATCGAGCACCTGCTACGCCAGGCCGCCAACGTCCTCGACAAGTCCACCGACTGACCCGCCCGCTCAAGGTGGGCCGCCCTTGAGGGCGGCCCACGGCCTTTTCGTGCTTCACGACCAAGGGAGACATCTATGCACCGCACCTACCGCAACGCCCGCGT
This sequence comes from Micromonospora sp. NPDC048947, assembly GCF_040649495.1. NCBI lineage: Bacteria > Bacillati > Actinomycetota > Actinomycetes > Micromonosporales > Micromonosporaceae > Micromonospora > Micromonospora sp. NPDC048947. The sequence goes on along the minus strand of NZ_JBEZFO010000031.1, from coordinate 46,514 downwards.
GCGCGCCTGCGACTGCCGCTGCCCGATCCACCACGGCCAACCGCGCTCGATTTACAACAACCCCGACTGCCACTGCCTGGCCACCTGCGCCAGCCAACCCATGACCCTGCTCGCCCCACAGATCAACGGCGCCGTGTTTCTCGATGCCGCCGACGCCCTCTGGTACGTGCCCAGCTTGGAGCCCGGCCACTGGGACTGGCGCTACGCCACCCCCGTCGACGTGGGCCACCCGCTGTTCCCGGCCAGCACCCTGATCACCGGTCTCCTGCGCGAGACCCACGCCGCACTGCTCCCCCTTCTCTACCGCCTCTAGAACGCACGTCGCGGCGTCCAGCCGCGCACCGCACGCAGACCGACCCCTTCTCGCTATCCCGAGAGGTCACCACCATGACAAAGATCATCGTCGGCGTCGGTACCGTCGTCGTCATCGCCTGTCTCGGCCTGCCCCTCCTCCTGCTGTCCTCCGTCACCGGCGGCGGCCCCGGCCGATGCGCCATCGCCGCCCCACCCGGCCTACGCCCCTCCGGGCAGCCGCCCGGCGCCAGCCGATGGGACACCGAGCAACTCGACATCGCCGCCACGATCATCGACGTCGGAGTCACCAAGGGCGTACCCCGCTGGGGCTGGATCGTCGCCGTCACCACCGCAATACAGGAATCCGGCCTGCGCAACCTGCCCCACCTCGGCGACCGCAACGATCACGACTCCATCGGCGTCTTCCAGCAACGCCCCAGCCAAGGCTGGGGCACCATCGCACAACTGTCCAAGCCCGCCTACCAGGCCGGCACGTTCTTCGACAAGCTCCAGACCGTGCCCGGCTGGCAGACGATGCCACTCACCCAGGCGGCGCAGGCCGTGCAGGTGTCCGCGTTCCCCGACGCCTACGCCACGTGGACCGACGACGCCCTGCAACTCGTAGAGCAGTTGACCAGCACCCTCGCGGACTGCGCCACCGATGCCCTGGACGCGCTCCCCACCGGGTTCGCGTTACCCGCCAACACCCCACCCGCCGTAGCGACCGCCATCACCTGGGCCGTCAACCAACTCGGCACGCCGTACCACTTCGGCGGCACCTGCACCGACCCGCACTCCGGCGACCCCGACAAACAATGCGACTGCTCCTCGCTGATGCAAGCGGCGTACCGGGCCGCAGGCATCTCCATCCCGCGCATCACCACGGACCAAGTCGACGCCGGAAAGCCAGTGGCCGACCCCACGCTTCTGCTACCCGGCGACCTCGTCTTCATCCCCGGGCACCAAGGCACCATGGCCAACCCACGCCACGTCGGCATGTACATCGGCGAGGGACTCATCATCCAAGCCCCGAGAACCGGCGACATCGTCAAGATCACCAAGTTGATCAGCTGGATCGACGAGATCGCGGCGGCACGCCGTATCGAAATTCGCTGGCCGCTCGCAGCTTCTCATTCCTGATGACACTGCGCCGCTCGTGTCGTCTTGAATGTTGCTTCCGAGGATGAGACGAACGTCCGTGCGCGCCGATGGTGGTGGAAAGTGAGGGCTTCTGCATCTGATCTGGCCGATGAGTGGTTCCCTGGGCTCATGAGCTGAGCGGGTGAGCGGGCGATCGACCAACTCTTCCTTGTGAAGCCCTTTCTCAGGGGCCGCACCCTCTCAGTGATCCACGATCTTTGACCCTGCCGGCTTCTCTGTAGACGTTGCTTCGTTAGGTCGCACAACGCCCGCCCGGAGCGCGGTAATCAGTTTAATGAGCGCTGTGCTCATCGCTATCAGCGCGCTGATCAATCCGATGATTGCCGCAGAGTTTTCGATCATTCTGCCACTCCTGCCGTTTGGCCACACTGGCAATTCCGGTGTGTCGTGACCGATGATCGCGGGCCGATTCGGCTCGCGGCTGTACCGCGGGTAACGGGGACGGCTCGCTGTTCAAGCGCACAGGCACCATCGTGCCGGGTAGGTGACGTACGCCGACGTTGCGGTTACACCGGCGGTACACCTCGCCTTGGCCACGTCGCTGCTGAGCTGAGATCCTGTATGAAGGCAGGCATCGGTGAAGAGCCAAGGGTGGTGGGTGCGGCGGTGACAGGCAGACCGATCGATCGCACTGGCTGGCCAGCATCCGGGCCACACCGCGCGTTGCTCGAACTTGTTGCCCGTGTGCATGAAGACAATGGACTCAAGAGCCTGCGCGACATCGCCGCCGGCATGAGTCTCACCTCGCGGTCACGAGTCAGCGGTCTCTTACGAGGGGTCGAGGGCGGATTGCCGGTTGATGAGGACCAGCTTGAGAGACTTGTTCGGGCACTCGGTGGCGGTGACGACGATGTGATACAAGCTGTGCCCATGTACCGTGCGGCGCGGGCCCAGCGGCCCGGTAGCGCCACCAGCGCGGAGAAGCAACAAGATCGGATCATTCGCGTCATAGAATCCGAACCGCGTGCCCTCGGCGTCCACGCCGCGATTGTCACGACGGAGGCCCGCCCACGCCTTCCGCCGTATGTCGATCGCGACGCTGACGGTCTCGTCCACGACCTACTGGGCCATGCCGCCGTGAAGGGCGGCCTCATCCTATTAGTCGGCGGGTCATCTACGGGAAAGACCCGCACCTTGTACGAAGCGACGCGCCGCATCGTGCCGGACTTCCTACTTTGGCAGCCCACGAGCACTGAAGATTTAAGGCGGCCACCACCCGGGCTGACCTCTCGAGCCGTCGTCTGGCTGGACGAATTCCAGCATTTCGTCCGGAGTGGGCTAGCCGCTGGTGATATACGAGTTCTGCGTCGACGCTATGATCCGCTGATCGTCGTTGGCACACTGTGGCCGTTGCGGTACCAAAGTTACATCGTGATTCCGCAACCGCGCGCGAAGGAGGACCCCTACCAAGCAGAACGGGAGCTGCTCAATCAAGCGGAAGTAGTGACAATTGATGCGCAGTTTAGCCTTGATGAACGTGAACGTGCTCGGCTCGTGGCAGCCGTTGACGCCCGCATCGCTAGGGCCCTGAATTCCGACTATGGCTTGACACAAGCCCTTGCTGCCGCCCCAGCACTCGTGCAGCGTTGGGAGCATGCTCCCGACCGCCACACGTGGGCCCTGCTGACAGCAGCGATCGACGCACGTCGGATGGGTATCGATGGACCGCTTGGTGCGGATCTGCTCCGCGCTGCGGTGCCGGGCTACCTGACACCCATTCAGCAGGCAAAAGCGCCAGCGAACTGGTTCGAGGAGGCTTTGGCCTACGCTACTCACGACCTACACGGCGCGGTCGCGGCGTTGATGCCGGTCGGGATTGGCATGGGCGTCATCGCCGGCTACACGGTCGCTGACTATCTTCTGCAGCACGGTGTCGAAGCCCGCCGGCTGGTCACACCTCCACAATCGGCGTGGGAGGCGTACCAGGCCTATCTGACCGAGCCGGCCGACCTTCTTGCCGCTGCTCGCGCCGCCGAGGCACGGTCGCTAGCCGAACACGCCGAGAACCTACTTCGAACCGCGCTTGGACGCGGGAGCGACCCAGACGTTCGCCCACGCCTTGCGCGGCTGATGACGAGCCTAGATCGTGTTGACGAAGCCATCGACGTCTGGCGTGCAGCGGCAGAAGCTGAGGAACCCGGAGCACGCCTGCGACTGGCGTCTCTGCTGCTCTCACAAGGACGGATAGACGAGGCCATCGACGTATGGCGTGCCGCTGCCGATGCGGGTGACCCAGACGCTCATCTGCGATTGGGGTCCCTGCTGCGATCGGTTGGGCTAGATCAGGAGGCCGTCGACGTACTCCGCCGCGCGGTGACGGTACGAGCCGAAGGCGCCCGAGCCTGGCTCGCAGCAGCGTTGCATGATGCCGGCCGCACCAGCGAGGCCATCGATGTATGGCGGCAGGGTGTCGCTGACAGCGAGGACGGCGCTCGTGAGGGCCTAACGCTACTACTACAGTCCAGCGGCCAAATTGACCAGGCAATCCAAGAGCTTCAGCAAGCAGTGGTTCTCGGAACGCCAGGCCTCCGTCCCCGCCTCGCCGAACTCCTACATCAGCGGGGTTCCGTCGAAGATGCCCTGCAGGTTTGGCGTGACGGCGTCCGCAACGGCGAACCGGGTGCCCGTGCAGGACTCGCCGTCATGCTCCAATTCGAAGGCCGGCTAGACGAGGCCATCGACGTGCAGCGCGAAGGAGCCAGCAACAAGGACAGAGACGCCATCCGCGGTCTCGCCGAGACCCTCGAACGAGCTAGCCGGACCGAAGACGCCATCGACGCCTGGCGCGCCGCGATCGCCGCCGGTGTACCTGATGCCCGGGCGCAACTCACCAACCTTCTATTAGGGACCGGACGGCTCAACGAGTGCATCGCACTCTGGCAAGAGGCGCTAGCCGCCAACGAGCCGAACGCCGCGAAGTGGCTAGAGACCCTGTCAAACAACGTTGAAGATCAGTGAGCCCATCTGATGCGATTAGCGGTGGGCAGGTCCCTTAGATGGGCTGGGCAGTCCGAGCTCAAGATCTACACCGTGAAGTCCGTTGACCTCGCTGCGGCCTGCTGCGCACACGCGTTAATGCGGGGGCGCTCAGCTTCCGTTGTCATCCAGGCCGATGCGAAGTCGATTGGCTAGCGCGATCGTGTCTTCCTGCGGTTCGGCGTCGAGATCCGAGAGGGCTCTGGTCAGGGCACGCAGCAGGGTTCGGACGCCGCCGGCGTCGCCGAGGGCGTGCCGAGCGCGCATCGCGCTGGTGTACAGGGCTTCATTGTAGCGGTCCAGTCCAATAGCTTTTTCGAGTAGGTCGGAGGCTTTCTGCGGGTTGCGGCTGAGTAGGTCGTCGGCCAGGAGTAGGTGGGCTTCGGTGCCCCACCGGCGGACCATCTCTCGGTGTGGCTGTAGCCACTCGTAGTCCTGGCCGTCCGCGAGGGGTGCGGTGTAGAGGTCGCAGGCGGCGGTGAGAAGTTCGCGGCGGCGCGGTTCGGCGGCGATGGTGGCGTTACGCATCAAGTCGCGCAGAGTCCATACGTCGACTTCCACGGTTGCGGGGTCGAGCAGGTACCGTCCGGCGGACTTGATGACGTAGGCGTTCTTCGTCTCAGCGGTGCCGGCGCGACCGAGGACGTGCCGCAGGTTCGAGGCGTTGGTGTGGACGCGTTGGTCGGCTTGGCTGATGCGGGCGTCGGGTTCGAGGTATTCGCCGATATCGCGAGTACCGGCTCCGTCGGGGTGGACGGCGAGGTAGACCGCCAGTTCCAGGGCTTTGGCTCGGAGCGGCCGACCTTCCGCGGTGATGCCTTCAATGCGCGGGGCGCCCAGCACGCGCAGCCGCGCCCGTCCCGGCCGCGTATCGGCGGTGTGGTTGACGACGATCGGGGTAGCCGGGTCCGTGGCGGTGGGCGTGATGTCGGTGCGGCTGGCGTGCAGGGGCACGATCGTGACCGGGGCGGCTGGTGAGGAGATCGCGGGCGGTTCGCCGGTTTGCGCCTCGCGCAACGTGGTCAGGATCTGGAGGGCGGCGGCCGGTTCGAGTATCGGCAGCCGCGGTGGCACCGGTTCGGCCGACTGCCCGGAGATGAGCGTGGTGTATCCATCCGGGCTGACATCGACGGTTGCGCCGTAGGCCCATTCGCCGAGTAGCAGCGCGGACACGTGCAGACCTTCGCCCAAGGCGAGGGCGACCTTGGTGCGCAGGTGGGCACTGGCGGGTGGGGTCTCGGTGATGAGCATGACGGGCGGTAGGGCTTCCTCGTCGGGCACTGTCCGCCGCAGCTCATCCAGGTCGGTCAGGGCGTGTTCGTCGAGGATGCGGCTGCGGTGCAGCAGTCGGGACTCGATGACGGTGAGCGCGTCGGTGATGCTGTCGGTTACGTGCAGGCGCGGCCATGGGCTGAGGGTCACCGCGTCCGGGCCGAGCAGCGTGGTCAGGGTGGTGGCGTCGATGACGACCTCGCTGTGGGCGTCGGGGTGGTGCGGGTCGCCGGAGGCCAGCACGGCGACGAGGGCGGCACGGGCCGCAGGGTGTGCGCCGTCTCCGACGATCCCGGTTCCGCCGACCGGCAATAGCCGGAGGTCGGGTACGAGAGTGAGTGGAGGGCCACCGTCGCTGCTCGCTGCCGACGGCTCGGGGTTGCGGGCGGCCACAGCGCGGCGGACCTGGACCACGGTCGGGGGCAGTTCGGTGGGCGGATCATCGTCAGGCTTGGCGGTGTATCGACGGCGGCGTTGGAGCCAGAGCATCGCGGCGGCGGCGCTGATCGCGGCGGCGAGCGACCAGGGCAGCCAACCGGAGTCGGACAGATCAACACCCTGGTCGTCTGTGGCCGCCGTAGGACTGTTTGTGGCGGGTGGCGACGTGGCGGGGTTGGGGATCTCCGACGACGGTGCTGGCGACGAAGCGGACCCGCTTGGGGCTGCGGACCGCGTGGTGATGGGCGTGGCGGCCGACTGCTGGGGCGCAGGTGGCGGCACCGTGGGATCGGGCGGGTCCGGTGCGGCGCTCGGCGAGGCGGGTGGTGTGGCGGGCCGGCCCGACCGGGGGGTGGGGGGTGTTGCTGGTGTGGCGGCTTGTGGTGGGCGGGCGTCGGCGGGTAGGCGAAGCTCCCAGCCGGGGTAGATGAGGTCGCAGTTACGCAGGACACCGCCGACGGGAAAGTGGCGGTGCTTGTTCAGGCGGCAGACCTCCGGCCACCGACCCGCGTCGCCGAGCCACTCCTTCGCGACCTTGGACAAGGTGTCGTGTCGCTCGACGGTGTAGAGGTAGCGCTGGTCGGCGACGTGGATGATGGCGGGTCCACGGGCTGCGGCTTGCCGGGGAACTTCGGCACGCTCTGTTGCGGCGGCGGGCGTAGACGGCCGATCCCCGTGCACCGCCGCGTCGAGGGAGCCGGCGGGGGTGACGGCGAGCGCTGCGGTGCCGGCCAGACCGAACACGAGCCGGTGCAACGGGGCCGGCAACCTGAGTATGGGGATACGCCACCGGGTCACCGCCGCGAGGATCTCAGCGAGCAGGAGCAGTGTGAACACGCCCCACAGCAGCCACATAGTCCAGAGGGCCGCGCCGATGAGGAAGTCCGGGGTGAACCGCCCGCTGGAGCGCGCGAACCAGTCGGGGATCTGCGACCAGGCCGGCAGCCGGCGGAGAGGATTTCCACCCGCGGCCCACAGCAGCACCGGAGCGGCGACTAGGAAGAGTCCCGCGCCGATGACGCCGCGAACAGCCCCGCCGAGGGACGGTCGCGCACGCGGTCGCGAATCTGCTGAGATGCGGACGGTGGCGCGTGCACCGTACTCGGCGAGTTTGTCGTCTCTGCCTCGGTGCGTCTGCGGCACCTGTCCCCCTGCCGTTGATCCCCGATCTTTCTCAAATACACGAGGGTGAGTGCCTTCGACTATCCCATCGGGAGAGATTCTCACCATCCGCGTACAACGAGTCACGCTCTGCGGATCACGGTTGACACCCGGATGCCTTCAGGGACGAGACTGCCCCTCATGCCAAGCGGGGGCACTGTCTTGTCGATCGACTTAAGCTCGTCGGCCATCGCCGCCACTGTCAGCCGGCAAGGCCTCAAGATCCCCATCCTCATCGACGGTCGCCTCGTCATGCCACCTGGCGTCGTTATCGGGCCCGCAGGGGAAATCTATGTCGGTCTCGACCCAATGGCCGCGACGACTTTGCCGGTAGACCACCGGTTCGTCGATAACCCGACGGACCTCCTCGGCCGGCCCATCAACACCGCCGATACGACGCAACCCGACCCGGTGGATCTACTCGCCACCGTGCTGCGGCACGTCACCCATCACGCTGCCGTCCACGTCAACGGGCCGATCACCGCGCTCACCGTGACCGTTCCGCCGAGCTGGGGACCACGCCGCTGCGGACACATCAGCGAGGCAGCAACCCGCGCCGGCTTTCCACCTCCCGCCCTGGTCACCGCACCCGCCGCCCTCGCCGCCTACGCCACAATCCTCGGCGTCACCGCGCCAGCAGGCTCCTGCGTGCTGATATGCCAGGCAGACCGCGAACCGGCGACCCTCACCGTCTTGCAAACCGCCGCCGACGGCTACCGCGAACTGGCGACACAGCAGATCAGCCTTGCCCATGACCTCGACCACCTCATCGCCCACCACGTCGTCCAGACGACCACCACAGACTCCGACCCGCTTTACACGATCATCACTGCGCCCAGTAGCGACCAGGCAGACGCCGGACGTGCCCTCCTGGAATCCGTCCGCACCGCCAGGCAGCTACTCACGACCCAAGACCAAGCCCCGATCCTGCTGCCCGCGCCCCGCCAACCCGCCGTCATCACCCGTCACGACGTCACGGCCGCCGCACAGCCCCTCCTCGACCAGATCCCCGACGCAGTCGACGGACTCCTCGACTCGGCCGACATCGACAAAACGCACCTCGCTGACGTCGTCCTCAGACCAGCCCCCGGCGTACCCGCGCTGGCCGAAGCGCTCGCCGCGGCCACCGGCAAAACCCCCACACTCATCGACCACCCCCACGCCCTCGCCGACGGCGCACTCTCCCTCACCACCACGCACCAATCAAGCTCGGCAGACGCCGCACGGCTACCCCGCGTGCGCCTACGTATCAGCGACCTCACCGGTGCCCTACTCCTCGGTGCCTGTTCCCTGGTCCTGCTCCTACAAGCCATCCTCAGCGCCTACATCACCACCTTCAGCACCTGGGTCGTCGGCGTCCGCACCTCCTTACCGCAACTCGGCACCGCTGGCGCACTCGTCATGCTCACCGCATTCGCCGTTGCGCACCTCGCGCCCACCACCTTGCTCGCCGGGACACCCACCGCATCAACACCCGAACCCACCACAGGCAGCCTCATTCGACGCGGATACCTCACCACCGCCGTCGGCGGCGCCATCACCGCAGCGCTCTACGGCCTCGCCACCGGCACCGCCGTCGAATACGACTACACCCCATATCTCAAATGGACCCTCGGGGCAGCCCTACCGTTGGCCGCTTGCGCCGCCCTCATCGCCACGACCGCACCCCGCATCCCCGCCAACGCGCTACCCACGTGGCTCGCCATGACCCGCCCCGCCGTCACCCACGCGATCACCGCCACCGCCGGCATCTACCTCATGCGCGCCGCAATCACCCTCACCACACCCATCTCCACGAACGCCGTCGCCCCCATCGCTGGCAGCATCGGCGCAGCCCTCGTCGGCATTGCCACCGCCCTCACCATCAGCCGCCGCCGTACGATCCGCGCCATCACCGCACCCGGTCTCGCCATCGGCTACGCCCTCGTCTTCACCGTTGACACCACCAGCGCCCTCATCGTTGGATACCTCGCCGCCCTCACCTGGTGGGGCATCCGACTCACCGCACACACCCTGCGGCTCGCCTGTCCCCAGCCAGGAACGGCACTGCGCCGCCTCGCCGACCGGACGGGCAGCTGAAGGACCGCGAAGCCCCTCGGACTGCTACCACCGCAATTACAACGGTGACGGCAGCGACGCCGGGCGCGTCGACCATCCGCGCAGCGTCTATGTCGGCCAGCAGTAGATCCTCGCCCAACTCGACCCATTACTCGTCCATGCTTTCCTGCCTAGCCGCGTCAAGGCAACTGAGCCAGCAGTCCACCAACGTCAACAAGCGACAAGAGAACGCCTGACACGCCCGCCGAGGAGGAGGCAGGCCGAAAGCCACACCTACATACAGCGATACGTATAGCAGCAGACGAGTGCCGGTTGAGCGAAGACTCAGCCGGCACTCGCATTTTCGGAAGGAGTTCCAAAATCGCCGCAGCCACCAACAGTCCCTGGCCATCCAACCCGGCCACCACGATGGCCGACTGAGCCCCGAGAGCGAACAAACTTCGAGTGACCCAAGCACCACGAGACTTCGAGCCGGCCAGTCCTCCCAACGCACGGGCCAGCAATCCGACCAGCGCGCCGACCCTAGGACCTCCAACTCAGCCGCGCCGGCAGACACTCGAACGCCATTGTGGACCAACCGCGCCGAGCGAATGCGGCCACCGCACCTCACCGAAAGGGCACAAACATGGGAACGTTCCAGAATTTCCGGATCCGTATTGATGTCGAGCAGGCCAAGCGGACGTACTCTACAACCTGCTCAACAAACTCCTACGCACCTCAGCCTCGTATGAGATCCCGCGATGGCAAACCATCACTGACTGGAAAATCAGCGGGCACCCACCAATCGCCGACGTCAAGCTTCGAGATCCAGAGCAAGCATTTCCGCCGAGACGAGCCGCAATTCCCACGGGATCCTGCGGTAACAACAATCAACGAGAAGCTTGACACCATACGACCAAACCGGGTGGATAAACGGCCACAGTCGATAAGTCTCACGACCGTCTATGGCAGTGATAGCGCCAAGGACCCCCGATACCAATCATGCTGGAATCCTGAAAGGACATCCGATCCATGCCCGCCCCACCCCCGCACCGCAGCCGGTTCCTCACCGCCCGGTGGCCGGCAGCCTGCCGGCCGCGTCACGCCGCGCCGACTGCCCGGCTCCACCAACATGTTGGGTCGCCGATGAACGTCTCAGCCGCCCCGCAATGGCGGCCAGACCCTCTCCTGAGCATCGACGACGTCGCCGCCTGGCTGGGCAAGCCCAAGAACACCCTCTACGCCTGGCACAGCCGAGGCAAGGGACCCCGCGCCATCCGCGTCGGCAACACCCTGCGCTACCGGCGCAGCGAAGTCGAACGCTGGCTCGACGACCACACCGATGCGGAGCGCTGACCCCATGGCCCGACCTGAACTGCCCATCGGCACCTGGGGCAAGATCCGCGCTCAGAAGCTGGGGCCTAATCGGTTCCGCGCCCGAGCGCGGTTTCGCGACTACGACGGCAAGACCCGCGACATCGAGGCCACCGGCACCACCGGTCCGGCCGCGGAACGGGCGCTGAAGGTCAAGCTACGTGACCGCACCACCCCCAACGACGACGAGATCACCCGGGAGACCCGCGTCAGCAGACTCGCCGAGTTGTGGATCGAAGAGATCACCACCGAGGAGCGGATCGCAGCACAGACCATCCAGCGATATGAGACCAGCACTCGCAACGCGATCCTGCCCGCCCTGGGGAACCTCCGAATCAGAGAAGCCAGCGTCGGGCGCCTGGATCGGTTCCTGCGCGACATCGCCAAAGACCGTCCCTCGGCAGCCAAGGGCGCGAAAGTTGTCCTGAGTCAGATGTTCGCCCTGGCCGTTCGCCACGGCGCGATCCCCACCAACCCCGTACGCGACACCGGCCGGCTCCGTAAACCCCGCCGCATGGTCGTCGCCCTCACCGACGAGAATCTCCAGGCCGTCCGCACGGCTATCCGTGACTGGCAGCGACCGATCCCCGGCAAGCCCGGACCACGGCACAGCGGCGACCTGGCGGACGTCGTCGACCTGATGCTCGCCACCGGCGCCCGCATCGGCGAGATCCTTGCTCTGCGATGGGAGGACCTCGACCTCGCCGCCGAACGCCCCACCCTGACGATCTGCGGCACGCTCGTCTTCGTCAAAGGCCAGGGCTTCTTCCGCCAACCCTGGACCAAGAGCGACGCCGGCTGGCGAATGGTCGTGCTGCCCCGGTTCGCCGTCGGCATGATCATGGCCCGCAAGCTCGTCGCCGCCGACAACCCCCACGACGCGATCTTCGCCTCCCGACGCGGCACCTGGCTCTCGCCCAACAACGTCCGCCGCCAGTGGCGTGAGGCTCGCTCCGACACCGACCTCGCCTGGGTCACCCCTCACACCTTCCGCAAGACCGTCGCCACCCTCATCAAGGAAGAGACCGACACGAAAAGCGCCGCAGCACAGCTGGGACACTCCAGCGAGGAGGTCACCGCCACGTACTACATCGCCAAGCCCGCCCAAGCCCCGGACGTCTCGGACATCCTCGAGCGACTCGGTGCAGACCGCGGGCGACGTCCCACACACGCATTGCCCAACGATGCGCAGGGATGACGAACCTGGTCGCCGACTCCGGTAAATGGGGGGTTTTCGGGGGGCGGTTCAAAACCCCATAGACAAACTTAAAGCCCTGACCAGCGTTTCCGCTGGTCAGGGCTTCTTCTCTGTCGGGACGGCCGGATTCGAACCGACGACCCCTTGACCCCCAGTCAAGTGCGCTACCAAGCTGCGCCACGTCCCGCCCCCGCGTGGTTTCCCCCGCGGCAGCCGGTACAGCTTAGCGCAGCAGCTCCGAGTCGTCCGCACAGGCCCCACCGGCACCGCGATGTAGCCGAACCACCCCGTGAAGAGCTACCGCACAACCCCTAGAGCGTCCTAGGAGGGTGGGGTTGGGTAGGGAAATGCCGGATGGGCGGGGCGCCCATCCGGCATTTGGCAGAACTGAACCGGGTCAGCCGTGCGCCTTGCCTCGGCCGCCGGGGCCGAGCTTCTTGCGCGGGCGGACCGAGATCTCGATCGGGCTGCCCTCGTACCCGAATTCCTCGCGGAGCTTGCGCTCGACGAAGCGCTGGTAGCCGGCGTCGAGCGGGCCGGTGGTGAAGAGCACGAACCGTGGCGGTGCCACACCGGCCTGCGTCGCGAACAGGATCCGCGGCGCCCGCCCACCACGCACCGGGTGCGGGGTGGCCTGCACCAGCGCGGTCAGCCACTGGTTGAGGTGCGCGGTCGGCACCCGGGTTTCCCAGCTGGCCAGCGCCTTGTTCAGGGCCGGGGCCAGCTTGTCCACGGCACGGCCGGTCATCGCCGACAGGTTCAGCCGGATCGCCCAGGGGATGCGGCGCAGCTCCCGGTCGATTTCCTTGTCCAGGTAGTACCGACGGTCGGCGTCGACGAGGTCCCACTTGTTGAACGCGATGACCAGCGCCCGGCCCGACTCGGTCACCATCGACAGGATCCGCTGGTCCTGCTCGCTGATCGGCTCGCTGGAGTCCAGCAGCACCACTGCCACCTCGGCGGCCTCGATCGCGCCGGCGGTGCGCAGGCTGGCGTAGTACTCGGTGCCGCTGGCCTTGCCGACCCGCTTGCGCAGGCCGGCCGTGTCGACCAGCTGCCAGGTCTGACCGCCGATCTCGACCAGGCTGTCCACCGGGTCCACAGTGGTGCCCGCCACCGAGTCGACGACCGCCCGCTCTTCCCCGGAGAACCGGTTGAGCAGGCTGGACTTGCCGACGTTCGGCCGCCCGACCAGCGCCACCCGGCGCGGTCCACGCGGACGGTTCTCCACGATCGCCGGTGCCTCCGGCAGCGCGGCGAGGATGGCGTCCAGCAGGTCGCCGGAGCCTCGTCCGTGCAGCGCGGACACCGGGAACGGCTCACCGAGACCGAGCGACCACAGCGAGGTGGCCTCCATCTCGATGGAGTTGTTGTCGGCCTTGTTGGCCACCAGGATCACCGGCTTGGCGCTGCGCCGCAGCATCTTCACCGCTGCCTCGTCGACGTCGGTGGAGCCCACCATCGCGTCGACAACGAAGAGCACCACGTCGGCGGTGACGACCGCCGTCTCGGCCTGCGCCGCGATGGCCGCGGCCCGGTCCTTGGCGTCCGGTTCCCAACCGCCGGTGTCCACCACTGTGAACGCCCGGCCGTTCCACTGCGCGTCGTACGGCACCCGGTCACGGGTCACGCCGGGGACGTCCTCGACGACCGCCTGCCGGCGGCCGATGATCCGGTTGACAAGCGTCGACTTGCCCACGTTGGGGCGGCCGACCACGGCCACCACCGGCTGCGGGCCGCTCGGTTCCTCGAGGGCGACCTCGGGCTCACGCAGCTCGACCCACCCGCCGCCATCGCTACTCATGCCGCTCCTCCGCTTCGCTCCGGACCGTCATGAGACACAACAGCACGGCTCATCGCCACGCCCCGCTCGGTGAGCAGGTCGCGCATCCGCGCCACGACCTCGTCGATGCCCAGCTCGGTGGTGTCCAGCACCACCGCGTCGGGCGCCTGGGCCAGCGGGTTGACCTTGCGGGTCGAGTCGAGACGGTCCCGCCGGGCCAGATCGGCGGCAGTGGCCGCCACGTCGGCGGCGTCCTCGGCGCTGCGCCGGGCGGCACGGGCCGCCTCGGAGGCGGTCAGGAAGACCTTCAGGTCGGCGTCCGGCGCCACGACAGAGCCGATGTCACGACCCTCGACCACCATCCGACCAGCGTTGGCGATCATCTCGCGCTGCCTGGTGACGAGCAGCTCACGGACAGCCGGCACGGCGGCGACGGCGGAAACCGCGCCGGTCACCTCGGTGCCGCGGATGTCCGCGTCCACGCCCACACCGTCGACTGTCACGGCGTACCCCTGCGGGTGGGTGCCGATGCGCAGGTTGACCTCGCCGGCGACCTTTGCCACCGACGCGGCGTCGGTGAGATCCACGCCGGAGCGCAGCACGGCCCACGTGATCGCCCGGTACATCGCCCCGGTGTCCAGGTAGCGCGCACCGATGCTCGCGGCGAGCCGCCGCGACACGGTGGACTTACCCGAACCGGACGGCCCGTCCACAGCGACCACACATCGCCCGGCCCGTACGTTTTCCTCCACCGTGTCCTCCTCAGCCCGTACCTCACGGATCGCCCGGTGAGCTGGCGCCGCAAGCGGTTGTCAATCGTCATCAATCATGCCCGGGTCCATTGGCGGACCCGCGCGCGACGCCGCCGGAGGCGACCCACGCCACCCGGCGGCCGCGTCCCGGCCATCGGTGGAGCCTACCGGCTGCCGTACCCCGAACTCGGGGGTCAGTCACCCACCGCGTTGAACAGGGCGGCGACCTCGGCGTTCGTCAACCGCCGGATCCGTCCGGTCCGCAGTTCACCCAGCCGGATAGGACCGATCGAGGTACGCACCAGCCGGGTGACCGGGTGTCCGACCTCCTCCATCAGCCGTCGGACGATGTGCTTGCGGCCCTCGTGCAGGCTCAGCTCCACCTGGGCGCTTTTACCCAGAGTGTCCACCACCTTGAACGAGTCGACCTTCACCGGCCCGTCCTCCAGCTCGACGCCGGCGAGCAGCCGCTTGCTCAGGTTGCGCGGGATCGGCCCGACCACCTCGGCGAGATAGGTCTTCAGCACCTCGTACGAGGGGTGCATGAGCTTGTGCGCGAGGGTGCCGTCGTTGGTGAGCAGCAGCAGGCCCTCACTGTCCGCGTCGAGCCGCCCCACGTGGTAGACCCGCTGCTCCACCCGGTTGCCGATGAACTCGGCCAGCTCGTTGCGCCCCTTGTCGTCCGCCATGGAGGTAACCACTCCGCGCGGCTTGTTCATCGCCACGTAGACCAGGCGAATGTCGACCTGGAGGCGCTCCCCGTCCACGTGGATCACGGAGGTGGCCGGGTCGACCTTGTCGCCGAGCTTGGCGACCCGCCCGTCCACGGTAACCCGGCGCCGGAAGATCAGATCCTCGCAGGCACGCCGGGAGCCCACGCCGGCGGCGGCGAGCACCTTCTGCAGGCGCTCAGCCCCCTCGTAGACGGGCGCGTCGGGTTTGGGGGAACGGTTATCGGGTCGCATCAGCAAGCTCTTCTACGTCGTCGGGCAGGAAGGGTGCGAGGGGCGGCAGCTCGTCGACGGTGTTCAGCCCGAGCTTCTCCAGGAACAACGTGGTGGTCCGGTAGAGGAACGCCCCACTGTCCGTTTCGGTGCCGCACTCCTCGATGAGGCCACGGGTGACCAGCGTACGGATGACCCCGTCGCAGTTCACACCCCGGATGGCTGAGATTCGCGAACGGGTCACCGGCTGCTTGTACGCAACCACGGCGAGCGTCTCCAGCGCCGCCTGGGTCAGCCGCACGGACTGCCCGTCCAACACGAACCGCTCAACGTACGTAGCGTATTCCGGCCGGGTGTACAGCCGCCACCCGCCGGCCGCCCGGCGCAGCTCGAACCCGTGCCCGGCCGCTGTGTAACCGGCGGCGATCTCGTCGAGCATCGGCCCGACCCGCTCGGCGGGCTGCTCCAGCACCTGGGCCAGCACCAGCTCGCTGACCGGCTCGTCGACGACCAGCAGAATCGCCTCCAACGCGCCGCGCAGCTCCGGGTCGGACAGCTCGGGCGCGGGCTCCGGCGCGGCGGTCGCCCGCCGCCGCCCCGTCAGCTGCCGCCGGGGTACGCCCCCAGCGCCGCCCGGCTCCCCCACCGTGCCGTCCGTCACCGCACCGAGGTCCGGTCCCGTAGGGCCCACCTCGTCCGCGGCCGCCTCAACGCGATCTGGCTCACCCGGGCCCGCCTCGTCCGAGGCCACCTCAAGGGGATCGGGCCCACCCGCGGTCACCTCGACCGGGTCTGGCCCACCCGGGCCTGCGTCGTCTGGGCCCGGCCCATCCGGGTCAACCTGCGCAGAACCCGACGAGACCATGTCCGGCTCGGCGGAATCGGCGGCGGCGTCGATTTCCGGTCGGCGCGCCGCCGCTTCGGGCAGTGCCTCGGCCGCCGCGGCCCGATCGGTGGTCGGCTCGGCCAGCTCCTCGGTGTCGGGTGCTGCGGCTGAGTCGTCCGGCTCCGTGGGGGTGTCGGCGGCGGCGGGCGGGCGGGGGCGGTCCCACGGGGGGACCCAGGCGGCGGCCTGATCGGCCAGCGAGTCCCGACGTTGCTCGTCACTCATCCCGCGCACCCTCCGTCATTCCCGTCCCGTCCGGCCCGCCGGCCTCCTCCGTCGGCACAAGGTCTGCCCCCGCCGGCACGGGGTCAGCCCCCACCAGCTCAGGCCCATTCCCCGCAGGTTCTGCCACCGCCGGCTCAGGCCCAGCCCTCGCCGGCTCAGGCTCAGGCGACTCCGGGTCGGCCGGTGTGCCGGCGTACTCGTCGACGTGCAGCTCGGTGTCGCCGTCGACCGGGCCGGTCCAGCGCACTGTCAGCTCCTCCAGGGCCTGCTCCTGCACGAACGACACCAGGCCCTCCCGGTACAGCTCCAGCAGCGCCAGGAACCGGGCCACCACCTCCAGGGTGGCCTCGCAGTCGGCGCAGAGCAGCGAGAACGTGGCGGTGCCGGCCCGGCGCAGCCGGGCGGCGAGAATCGCCGCGTGTTCCCGGACACTGACCCGGACCATGTGCACGTGGGCGATGGAGACCTCCGGCACCGGCTTCGGGGTCATCGCCTTCACGGCCAGTTTCAGCAGCCGCTGGGGGCCGATGCCGAGCACCAGGTCGGGCAGCGCCTCGGCGTAGCGGGCCTCCAGGCTGACGGCGCGCGGATAGCGTCGGCCGCCCACGGCCTCCAGCTCCGCGATGTGCGCCGCCGCCTCCTTGTACGCCTTGTACTGCAACAGCCGGGCGAAGAGCAGGTCCCGTGCCTCCAGCAGCGCGAGGTCGGCCTCGTCCTCCACCTCGGCGGCGGGCAACAGCCGGGCCGCCTTCAGATCGAGCAGGGTCGCGGCGATCAGCAGGAACTCGCTGGCCTCGTCCAGGTCCCAGTTGTCGCCCATCGCCCTGATGTAGGCGATGAACTCGTCGGTGACCGTGTGCAGGGCCACCTCGGTGACGTCGAGTTTGTGCTTGCCGATCAGTTGCAGCAGCAGATCGAACGGGCCGGTGAAGTTGGCCAGCCGGACCGTGAAACCGCTGGCGACCGGGTCGGCGGGCGGCACACCGTCGACCACTGCCGCGTCGGCGGTCTCTGGTGGGTCGAGGGGTGGCGCGGTCACCGGACGACCGTAGTCCACGAGTCGGGCACCGGGCGTTCCGGCTACCGCTCCGACTGGGCGGCGATCACCTCGCGGGCCAGCTGACGGTAGTTACGTGCCCCGGAGGAGGCCGGATCCATCGTCGTGATGGGGGCACCGGCCACGGTGGACTCGGGGAACTTCACCGTCTTGGTGATGACCGTCTGGTAGACCTTGTCGCCGAACGCCTCCACGACCCGCTGGAGGACCTGGCGGCAGTGGGTGGTGCGGCTGTCGTACATGGTGGCGAGGATGCCTTCGAGCTCCAGGTCGAAGTTGAGGCGCTCGCGCACCTTGTCGATGGTGTCCAGCAGCAGTGCCACACCGCGCAGGCTGAAGAACTCGCACTCCAGCGGGATGAGCACGCCGTGCGCGACGGTCAAAGCGTTGATCGCCAGCAGGCCGAGTGACGGCTGGCAGTCGATCAGGATGTAGTCGTACTCCTTGCGGACCGTGCGCAGGACCCGGGCCAGGGCCATCTCCCGGGCGACCTCGTTGACGAGCTGGATCTCGGCGGCGGAGAGGTCGATGTTGGCCGGCAGCAGGTGCAGGCCCGCCACGTCGGTCTTGATGAGAACGTCCTCGGCGATCACGTCGTCCTGCATGAGCAGGTTGTAGACGGACAGGTCGAGGTTGTGCGGGTTGACGCCCAGGCCCACCGAGAGCGCGCCCTGCGGGTCGAAGTCGACCAGCAGCACCTTGCGACCGTACTCGGCGAGCGCCGCGCCCAGGTTGATGGTGGTGGTGGTCTTGCCGACGCCACCCTTCTGGTTGGCCATCGCGATGATGCGCGCGGGGCCGTGCCGGTCGGTGGGCATCGGCTCGGGAATGGGCTTGCGCATCGTGTAGGCAGCCGGGTCCGCAGGACCCAGGTCCGCGCCGAGCGTGGCCTGCTGCTCGCGGAGCTCCGACGTCCAGGTCTCGGCACGGTCACCGTTGCCAGCCATGTGCTCGTTGCCCCCTCCCGACGACCCACCCGGCGTCGGAGCCGTCCGACGTCCTTCGCGGCGCCGCTGCGCACCCCGGTCGTGTCGCTCCAGGAGGTCCGCGCCGATGCCGACTGTACGCCACCGACCAGCAGGGGGTTCGGCACCGGCCCGGCGTGTCGGCGTCGACAGCGACCGGTTCAGCCCTGGGCGCGGGGGTGGGCGGTCGCGTACACCTCGCGCAACCGCTCCACCGTGACCAACGTGTAGACCTGGGTGGTGGTCACCGACGCGTGACCGAGCAGCTCCTGGACCACCCGAACGTCGGCGCCGCCGTCGAGCAGATGGGTGGCGTAGGAATGGCGCAGTGTGTGCGGGGAGACCGCGGCGGGCCCGTCGACGGGCAGCCCGGCCCGGTCGGCGGCGCGGCGCAGGATGCCCCAGGCGCCCTGGCGGGACAGCGCGCCGCCGCGGGCGTTGAGGAACACCGCCGGGGTGCCCCGGCCGGCGGCGGCCAGCCCGGGACGGGCCCGGACCAGGTAGGCGCGGACGGCGTCGACGGCGTACCCACCGATCGGCACCAGCCGCACCCGGCCGCCCTTGCCGCGCAGCAGCACAGCGCCGTCGTCGGTGTCGAGGTCGTCCACCGCGGCGCCGACAGCCTCGGAGATGCGCGCGCCGGTGCCGTACAGGAACTCCAGCAGTGCCCGGTCGCGCAGCGCGAGGGGCGCCTCGTCGCCGGTCGCGGTGATCGGGCCGGTGGTCTCCAACAGCCGGACCACGTCGTCGACAGGTAGCGCCCTGGGCAGCCGGCGGGGCGGCGTGGGCGGGCGAACGTCGCGGCTCGGATCGGCGCCGGCCAGGCCCTCGCGCAACGCGAAGCGGTGCAGGCCCCGTACCGCGCTGGCCGCGCGGGCGGCGGAGGAGACCGCCAGCGGTGGGTGCGCGTCGTCGCCCGCGCGTAGCCGCGCCAGGTGCGACTCGACGAGGCCGGCGCCGACCGACGCGAGGTCGGTGACGCCGGCATCGGCCAGGGTGGCGAGATAGCGGTCCAGATCCCGGCGGTACGAGGAGAGCGTGTTGGCGGAGAGGCCACGCTCGACGGTCAGGTGGTCGAGGTAACCGCGAACGGCACGGCGCAGCGCCGGCGTGGGTGCTGTGCCCACGCCGGCGGAGTCCGTGCCGCTGGTCAGCCCGCCACCGCTCAGGCCAGCGCGTCGGCCAGCGGGAGCACGTCCATGCCGTGCGACTCGGCGACCGGGCCGTAGGTGACCTGCCCGGCGTGGGTGTTGAGGCCCAACGCCAGCGCCGGGTCGTTGCGCAGCGCCTCGCGCCAGCCCTGGTTGGCCAGCTCCAGGGCGTACGGCAGGGTGACGTTGGTCAGCGCGTAGGTGCTGGTGTTCGGCACCGCGCCAGGCATGTTCGCGACGCAGTAGAAGATCGACTCGTGCACCTTGTAGACCGGGTCGGCGTGGGTGGTGGGGCGCGAATCCTCGAAGCAGCCGCCCTGGTCGATGGCGATGTCGACGAGCACGCTGCCCGGCTTCATCCGGGAGACCAGCTCGTTCGAGATCAGCGTCGGGGCCTTCGCGCCGGGCACCAGCACCGCGCCGATGACCAGGTCGGCGTCGAGCACGGCACGCTCGACCTCGTACGCGTTGGAGGCGACGGTCTGCAGGTGGCCCCGGTAGATCGCGTCGGCCTGCCGCAGCCGGGCGACGTTCTTGTCCAGCAGCAGCACCTCGGACTGCAGACCCAGCGCGATCGCGGCGGCGTTCATGCCGGAGACGCCGGCGCCGATGACCACGGTCTTGGCCGCGTACACGCCGGAGACGCCGCCGGGCAGCACACCGCGCCCACCGCCGGTACGCATCATGTAGAAGGCGCCCACCTGCGGGGCGAGCCGGCCGGCCACCTCGGACATCGGGGCGAGCAGCGGCAGCGACCGGTCGGGCAGCTCGACGGTCTCGTACGCGATGCCGGTGACCCGGCGGTCGATCAGCGCGTCGGTGCACTCCTTGGAGGCGGCCAGGTGCAGGTAGGTGAAGAGCACCTGCCCCTCGCGCATCCGGTGGTACTCCTCGGCGATCGGCTCCTTGACCTTGAGCACCAGCTCGGCGGTCTCCCACACCTCGTCGGCGGTGGCGAGGATCTTCGCGCCGGCGGCGGCGAACTCCTCGTCGGTGATGCTGGAGCCAACCCCGGCGCCGGACTCGACGAAGACCTGGTGGCCGCTGCGGGTGAACTCGTTGACACCCGCTGGCGTGATCGCCACGCGGTACTCGTGGTTCTTGACCTCGCGTGGGATTCCGACCTTCACGATGCAGACACCTCTCTTCGGGGCTGCTCTCCCCCGACTGCTCGGTGCCACGACGGCCCCTTTGCCATCGCGGTACACCGGTCCTGCGGCGGCAGTCTAGGCGCGCCCGGTGCCGCCGCGAGCCAGCACAGTGGCACCCGGTGCCCGGGTGTCCTGACGAAGTGTCAGGGCGGCGCCGAGATTCGGCGGCCGGGCGTCACCTCAGCCAACAGGACAGTGTTTCACCATTATCGTCCCATCTGCCGGGCGGCGGTGCGGACAGCCGGCGAGTGGATCACTAATGTGTCCGCCCATGACCACTCCTCCTTACCAGCCCGGGTACCCCCAGCCGGGGTACCCCCAGGGCGTCTCCGACAAGAGCAAGATCGTCGCGGGCATCCTCGGCATCCTGCTCGGCACCTTCGGTGCCGGTCGGTTCTACACCGGACACACCAAGATCGCCGTTCTCCAGCTCGTCGTGAGCCTGGTGACCTGCGGCGTCGGCGCTCTCTGGGGCGTCGTCGACGGCATCCTCATCCTGGTCAACGGCGGCACGGACGCGCAGGGCCGTCCGCTGCGCGACTCCTAGACCAACCAGCGAGAGGGGCCCCGCGGCTGACCGCGGGGCCCCTCTCGTGCGTACTCCCCCACCGGCTGGACCGGCGGCGACGCTCAGCGCGGCAGCGGCGCGTCCGCCCGGCGCAGAGACGCGAAGCCGGTGTCCCGGGCGCGGGCTGCGGCCAGCAGCCCGGCCACCGCTGACGCG
Organism: Micromonospora sp. NPDC048947; assembly: GCF_040649495.1. Taxonomy (NCBI): domain Bacteria; kingdom Bacillati; phylum Actinomycetota; class Actinomycetes; order Micromonosporales; family Micromonosporaceae; genus Micromonospora; species Micromonospora sp. NPDC048947. The sequence goes on along the minus strand of NZ_JBEZFO010000031.1, from coordinate 24,965 downwards.
TTGGTGATCTCACCGGCCAGGACCATGGCGACCGCCTCGTCCAGGTCGATCCGGACGACCTGGAGGTCGGCCTCCTCGTCGTGGCGCTCGTGCCGCTCGTCGGCCGGCACGTCGGCGAGGTCGCGGGCCAGGAACACCCGGACGATCTCGTTGGTGAACCCCGGCGAGCTGTGCAGGTCCACCAGCACGTCGACCCGCCCGGCGGTGAGGTCGGCCTCCTCGGCCAACTCCCGCAGCGCGGCCACCGGCAACTCCTCGCCGGAGACGTCCATCAGACCGGCCGGCAGCTCCCACAGGTGCCGCCCCACCGGGTGCCGGTACTGCCGGATCAGCACCACCTGGCCGGCGTCGTCGAGCGCCACCACTGCCACCGCCCCGACGTGCCGGACGAGGTCCCGCAGCCCGGTCCCACCGCCCGGCATGGTCACCTCCTCGGTGACCACGTCGAAGATCCGCCCCCGGTACCGCTCCTGCCGGGAACGCACCTCGTAGCGGTGCTCCAGCTCGCTCACGCCGTCGCCTCGCTGCTTTCGACGACGGCGCGAGGCGCCACGCTGCTGAGCCTGCTGGTTCGCTCGCTGCGCTCGCTCACGAGGCCGACGACGCCTTCGTCGCGGCCCCGTTGCGGGCGGCCTTGCGCGTCGTCGGGGCCTCCGCCGCCGCGTCCAGGTCGACAGGCAGCTGGTCGGCCTGCGAGTACGCCACAGCGGCCTTGACGAACGAGGCGAACAACGGGTGCGGGCGGGTCGGGCGGCTCTTCAACTCGGGGTGGGCCTGGGTGGCCACGAAGAACGGGTGCAGGCTCCGGTCCAGTTCGATGAACTCGACCAGCCGGCCGTCCGGCGAGGTGCCGGAGATGTGCAGGCCCGCCTTGGTCAGCGCGTCCCGGTAGGCGTTGTTCACCTCGTAGCGGTGCCGGTGCCGCTCGCTGATCTCGGTGCTGCCGTACGCCTCGGCGACGATCGAGCCCTCGGTCAACGTCGCCGGGTACGCGCCCAGCCGCATGGTGCCGCCCAGGTCGCCCCGGCCGGCGACGATGTCCTCCTGGTCGGCCATCGTGGCGATGACCGGGTGGGCCGCCTGCTCGTCGAACTCCAACGAGTTGGCGCCGTCCAGGTCGGCCAGGTGCCGGGCCACCTCGATGGTCATGCACTGCAGGCCGAGGCAGAGACCGAGCAGCGGGATGCCGGCCTCGCGGGCGTACCGGGCGGTGCCGATCTTGCCCTCGATGCCGCGGACGCCGAAGCCGCCGGGGATGAGGATGCCGTCCACGCCGGCCAACGCCGCGGCGGCGCCGGCCGGGGTGACGCACTCGTCGCTGGGCACCCACCGCAGCTGCACCCGGGCCCGGTGGCCGAAGCCCGCCGCCCGGATGGCCTCACTCACCGACAGGTACGCGTCGGGCAGGTCGACGTACTTGCCGACCACGGCGACGGTGACGGTGTGCCGGGGGCGGTGCACCCGCTCCAGCAGGTCGTCCCAGCTGGCCCAGTCCACGTCCCGGAAGGACAGGCCGAGCCGGCGCACCACGTACGCGTCGAGCCCCTCCCGGTGCAGCACCTTCGGGATGTCGTAGATGCTCGGGGCGTCCGGGGCGGCGACGACCGCCTCGGCGTCCACGTCGCAGTAGAGCGACAGCTTCTCCTTGAGCTTCACCGGGATCTCCCGGTCGCAGCGGAGCACTATCGCGTCCGGCTGGATACCGATGTTGCGCAGCTGCGCCACCGAGTGCTGCGTCGGCTTGGTCTTCAGCTCACCCGAGGGCGCCAGGTACGGCACCAACGAGACGTGCAGGTAGAAGCAGTTGTCGCGGCCCAGGTCGTGGCGGACCTGACGGATCGCCTCCAAAAATGGCAGCGACTCGATGTCGCCGACGGTGCCACCGACCTCGGTGATCACCACGTCGGGAAGTTGGCCGTCCTCGTCCGGGTCGGCCATCGCCAGGATCCGCGACTTGATCTCGTTGGTGATGTGCGGGATGACCTGGACGGTGTCGCCCAGGTACTCGCCGCGCCGCTCCTTGGCGATCACGTCGGAGTAGATCTGGCCGGTGGTGACGTTCGCCTTGCCGGACAGCGCCCGGTCGAGGAAGCGCTCGTAGTGCCCGACGTCGAGGTCGGTCTCGGCGCCGTCCTCGGTGACGAAGACCTCACCGTGCTGGAACGGGTTCATCGTCCCCGGGTCGACGTTCAGGTAGGGGTCGAGCTTCTGCATCACCACGCGCAGCCCGCGCGCGGTCAGCAGGTTGCCGAGGCTGGAGGCGGTGAGGCCCTTACCCAGCGAGGAGGCGACGCCCCCGGTGACGAAAATGTGCCTGGTCGTCCGTGCTGATGGGGCCAAGGCCTGCTCCCGTGTCGTCTGTCGCGGTCATGCAGACCGCCGTGCTTGATCAGCAAAGTGATCACGCGATCCACGGGATTCGACGGTAACACCTCCCGGCCGGGTACCCGCAGGCCGCACCCCGGCTGCGACACCTCCGGGCCATCTTGGCGAGGCCCGACGCTCAGGACGCGGCAACCTCCGTCGATGACCGGGAGACCTGCCGGGGCGGCCCGGGCACCGTCGGCGCGGCGTCCGGCGTCGAGAGGCTCGCGGTCGGCTCGTCCGGTTCGTCGGCGTCCCCGTGACGCTCGCCCGGACTGTCCGAAGCCGGTTGGGCGAGGGTCGCCGGGGCGCTCGGAGACGGACCGGCGATCGGACGGGGGTGCACGGCACCCAGTGGCCCACCGCCACCGGTCGGACCGTCGCCCCCACCGACCGGGCCGACCCCGCCGGACCCCGAGTCGTCGTCGGCGCCGTTGGCGCGGGGGCGGCCCGCTACCGGGCGGGTGCGGTCCGCGGCGTGCCCGAGCACCCGCAGCGACGCCAGGGCGGCCATCGGCACCACCAGGGCGGCGGCAGCGCCCATCACGTCCAGGGCCGCGCCGTCGAGCACACCACCGAGTATCGCGGCGACCACGGTGCCGGCCAGCGCGGCCCGGACCGCGGGGTAGATGCCGAACAGCCGCATCAGCCCACCCCACGGCTGCAACAGGGCGAACCACACCAGCAACCCGCCGACCAGCGCCAGCACCGTCAGCGGGCTGTTGACCAACGTCTCGAAATTCTCGGTGCTGGACCGGTGCACAGCGAACCCGCCGGTGCCGTCACCGAGCGCGGAGAGGAACCGGCCCAGGCTGCCTCGCTCCGCCGGAGGACGCCGCAGGTCCACCACCGCGAACCCGATACCGACCGCCAGCGCGGCCATGGTGGCCCAGGCCAGCCGGCTGATCGTCAACCAGCCACCGGCGCTGATCACGGCGGCGACGCTCACCCCGGCGGTGAGCGCGATCGCGCCGACCGGGTCGGCGCCCAGGTACGGGCTGCCGACCACCACCACGGCGAGGCCACCCACCGCCACCATCACCGCCGGCCGCCAGCCCCGGTGCACCCGTTGGGCGAACCAGCCACCGGTGACCAGCGCACCGGCGAGGAACACTCCCAACCCCACAGTGCTCAGCCCGGCGTACCGGCCGCCCTGCAACGCGGAGTAGCCGACCACGCTGTTGAGCTGGAGGCGGGCCCCGGTGAGCACGTCCAGCCCGACCACGAGCGTGCTGAGGCCGGCCACCGCTCCGAGCGGCCCGAGGGTGTTCGCGTACCCGGGGGCGAACCGCACCGCCGCGGTGCCGGCGGCCACCAGCAGCGCTGTCACCCCGGCGAAGATCCACCCCGGGTGCTCGCCGCGCCACCAGGGCACCGCGTCGGCCAGCAGCGCCGCCGGCACGGTCAACGCCACGGCGACCAGCAGCAGCTCCATCACCGCCACGATCCGCCCGGAGACGGGCGTCGGGCCGGCCGGGCCGGCGTGCGGACGGGCCCGGCGCAGCAGCGGCAGGATCGCGATCGCCAGCAGCACCTGCACCCCGGCGAGCAACGCGAAGAACGCCCCGGAGACGGAACGCTGGGCGGCCGCCTCCCGGTCGGCGTTCGCCGGCGCGTTGACGGCCTCGGCCAGGTCGGCGGGACGGCCGCCGGTGCTGATCGCCGGACGGCCGAGGAAGAGCCGCTCCGGCATGGGCCGGCCCAACGCGGCGAGGGCGGTCGGCGCGAGGTCGACGAGTTGCAGGTACCCGTCCCGGCCGGTGCTGGCCGAGGTGAGCCACCCCCGCTCCCAGCCCGGCCCGTCGGCGACCGCCACGTGCAGCCGGGCCGGCTGGGTGGTGTCGGAGATCCCCGCGACCAGCACCAACGACCGTGGAGGTCGCGCCGCCAGCACCCGGGCCAGCTCGGCGTCCGCCGCGCGGGCCTCCTCGGCGCGGGTGGCCGGGTCGGCCCCCTTGACAGTGCCGAGGTCGACGATGCTCAGCACACACGAGCCGAGCAGCGACCGCGGGTCGGCCGGCAACCCCGAGGCGTACCGGTCGACGCGGCCGAACGGTCGGGCGGCGGCCACCGCCGCGCCCGGGCCCACGGCCACGGAGCACCGCACCGACTCGGACAGCGAGCCGGGCAGGGCTCCCCAGGGCAGCCGCTGCTGGTTGTACTGGACCACGCTCTCCTGGTCGGGCAGGTTCGCGCCGATGCCGTCCGGTTGTTCCACAGTCACCGCCGCCGACGGGCAACCGTCGACCGACCGGCTGCCGTTCCACGCGGCGAAGCTGCCCGCGCCCAGGGTCAGCCAGCCGTCCACCGGGCAGGTGGGCCGGTGCGCGGACCGCACCGACAGCGAGCCGATCGAGCCGTCCTGGGCCATCCGCCACAGCGTCGGGGTGCTCTGCGGATCCACGTCCTCCCAGCGCAGCCCGGCGATCCCGGCGAGCACCACGAAGTCGGCGGTGCGTTGCGGGGTGCCCCGGGGTGGGCGGGCGGCGAGAGCTGTGACGCCCAGCGCCACCACGAGCACTGTCAACAGGGCGGGGGCGATTCGGCGCAGCATCACCGGTGTCCCGTTCTCGGGGCGTCGGAGCCCGGGGCGGCCGCCGGACCACCGGGATTCCCGGCCAGCTCGGCGTAGAGGGCGGCAAGCGTGGCGACGGTGTCCGCCTCGGTCGGCCACGTCGCCGCCCGTTCGGCGCCACGCCGGCCCAACTCCGCCCGAGCCGCCGGATCGTCCAGCAACGCGCGGACGGCCACGTCGACAGCGTCCACGTCACCAGCGGGGACAAGCGTCGCGGCGTCGCCGACCAGGTCCGGGAGCCCGCCGACAGCGGTGGCCACCAGCGGCACACCGGCGCGCAGCGCCTCCTGGGCGAAGAGTTGTCGCGCCTCCCAGTCGCTGGTCACCACGGCCAGGTCGGCGCCGGCGAGCAGGTCGGCCACGTCGGTGCGGTGCCCCAGCAGGGTCACCGGGGCGCGGGCGGCGGAGGTCCGGGCGGCCAGCGGCAGATACGCCGGCCCGCTGCCCGCGATCACCACGACCGGCGGCGGGGTACGCGTACGCCAGCGGGCCGCCGCGTCGATCAGCACGTCGTAGCGCTTCTGTGGGTGCAACCGACCAACCGAGACGATCAACGGCTGGTCCGGGCGGACGCCGAACTCGGCGCGTACCGCCGCCGGGCGTCGACGCGGCGCGGGCAGCGTCGGCGCGGCGACCGGGGCGAGCCGGGCGTCGGCGGCACCCACCTCGGCGGCCCGTCGCACCAGGTCCGCGGAGGCGCCGAGCGCCACCCGGACGCCCCGGGCGACCACCCGTTCGACGAGCCGGGACACACCGCCCCGCAGTCCCCCCGCGAGCACCGCGTTGTGCCAGGTGACGATCAACGGGGCGGCCGGACGGGCCAGCACCGCGACCAACCCGGCCCGCAGGCCGTGCGCGTGCACCACGTCGACGTGAGCGGCAGCGAGCACCCGGCGTAGCGCGAGCACCGCCCGCGCGTCGGCCGGAGTCGGGCTGGCCGGGATCTCCACCGGCGCGAACCGCGCACCGACACCGGTGAAGTCGAACTGCTCCTGAGTGGCGGCGGGCCCGCAGACCAGGACGGTGGTGCCGCCCGCGACGAGGCCACGGGCCACCGAACGGACGTGCTGGCCGACGCCGCCGGTGCTGGACGCGAGCACCAACGCGACGGTGCCCGACCAGCCGGCAGGCAGAGCTGGCTCAGTCATCGCGTCGCCGTCTCCTTCCCGTCGCCCCGCTCCGCGGAGCCCGCGCCCGGTGTCGGCGCACCGCCGGACGGCCTCCGCCGGCCCAGACGCCGCAGCACCCCGGCGAGCAGTGGCTGTACGTCCCGCCGGTCGACGAACCAGACCACGGCGAGGAACACAACCCCAACCAGAACCCCGGACAGCATGCCCTGACCGAACGCCGCCGCCGTCGTCGGGGTGCCGCCGTCCGACTGGTCGAGCCAACGGCTGAGGCCCAGCCCGGCGAGCCCGGCGAGCACACCGGCGAGGCCACCGGCCGCTGCGGCCCGTGCCGCCCCGGCGAGGGCGGGACGGCCGGCGCTGCGCAGCACCGCCAGGAGCAGCAGGGCGCCGAGCACCAACATCCCCACCGAGTTCGCGGACGTCACAGCGAGCACCCGGTCCCGCAGTGGCAGCACCGCGCCGAGCAGCAGGACGACGGCCGGCACCACCAGGAAGCCGACCGCCGTGGCCAGCGTCGCCGCCCGGGTCTCGCCCCTGGCGTAGAGCGCCCGGGTGAGCACCGCGAAGAGGCCGTAGCCGACCAGGCCGGGGGCGTACCCGATGATCGCGGCGGCGGCGGTCGACGCGGTGTCCGACGGGAAGAAGAAGTGCCCGACCGGGCCTGCGGTCCCGATCAACGCGGCCGTGCCGAGGCAACTGAACAGGAGCACACCGCGGACTGCCGGTGCCAGAGTCGTGCGGTAGGTCTGCTCGTCCCCGGCGGCCCGCGCCGCCGCCAGGGTCGGGTAGGCGGCGATGGCCAGCGGCACCGCCAGCACCGCCCACGGCAACAGGTAGACGGTCTGCGCCAGGTTGTAGACACCCGGGTTGCTCCGCGCACCGGCGGTGACCTGGTTCAGGCTGACGATCAGAGCGATCTGCTGGGTGGTGACGGTGACCGCGCCGGCCACCGCCAACCCGCCGACCCGGGCCCGCGCGTCGGTGGGGAACCCGAACCCGGGCCGCAGCCCGAGGCGCAACCGGCGGACCGGAATCAGCAACGACAGCGACAGCACCACCACGCCGAGGGTGGTGCCGCCGGAGAGCAGCAGCTCACCGCCGGGGCTCACCCCGCCGACAGTGGCGTAGCGGCCCTGCGTGACGGTGAACCCCAGGTACACGACGATGACGGTGAGGCTGGACAGCAACGGGGCGAGCACCGGCCAGGCGAAACGGCGGTGTGCCTGGAGCACCCCGGTGAGCACGATGCCGACCCCGTACAGCGGCAGTTGCGGCGCGAAGACCCGCAGCATCCGCACGCCGCTCTGCTGCTGGGCGGCGGTCAGGTGGTGGCCCAGCGACTCGACCACCGGGCCGGCGAGCAGCACCACGAGCAGCGCCAGCGGGACCAGCAGGGCCAGCGTCCAGGTCAGCAGCGCACCGGTGGTCCGGGCCACTGCCGTCCGGTCGCCGGCCGCGACAGCGCCGGCGAGCAGCGGCACGACGAGGCTGGCCAGCGCTCCCCCGGCGACGATCTCGAAGATGAAGTTCGGCACCGCGTTGGCCACCACGTAGGTGCCACCGAGGTCGGTGGGCGCCAAGCTCCAGGTGAACACGGCGGTGCGACCGAAGCCGGCGAGTCGGCTGGCCACGGTGAGGACGGCGATGAGCGCGGCTGCCCCGGCCAGCCGGCCGGCGCCGGCGAGGGGTGCCGGTCTGTTCACGTCAGTCGGCGCGTCGGCCCAGTGCGTCGAGTTCGCGTAGCCCCGGGGTCCGCTGGATCACCGCGGTGAAGCTGACCTTCTCGCTGGCGGCGGTGAGCCCGGCCAGGACGGCGAGCAGACCGGCCCGGCCGAGTGGGCCGGTACGGGCGGCGAGCGCGACGCCGAGGACCGCCCCGAGCGCGTTCGCGCCACTGTCGCCGAGCATCACGTCCTCGGCCAGGTCGTCGCGGAGCAGGCCGGCGGCGGCGCCGGCCGCGCCCGCGGCGATCCCGCCCTGCGGGCCGCCGGTCAGCGGCGCGGCGAGCAGCAGCCCGGACTTGAGGGCGCGGCCCGGCCGCAGGTCGAGCAGGTTGAGCAGGTTGGCCGTGCCGGCGATCACGCCGGCGCCGAGCAGCACGTCGACACCCCGGCCGAACGCACCGTGCCGCTGCCGGCGCGGGTGCGCGGCGACCCGGGGGTCGGCGGCGAGCAGCGCGGCGGCGCCCAGCCCGGCGGCGCCCACCCCGACGACCTTGACCAGACCGGCGGTGACCCGCCCCTCGCGCAGCGCGGCGAGGTGCCCGGCGAAGCCCTTGGCAGTCTTCTGCTCCGGCCGCGCGCCGACCACGTCGTCGTACAGGCCGACGCCCCCCGCGCCAAGACCGGCGACCACTGCGGCCCCACCGGCGGCACCGCCGGTGGCACCGAACGCGCCGGCGGCGGCAGCGCCGACGGCGAGCGCCGGCCCGGCGGCCAGGCTCACCGTGCGGCCACGGAAGTTGGTGCGCTCCAGCGCGGGTCCGGCCGGCGAGCTGCGCGCCTCACGCAACGCGTAGCGGGCCGCCGCGGCGCCCGCGCCGGCGATCAACAGGCGGCCCAGGGTGCTCACGCCGTCACCTCGCTGGCTCGGTCACGCGCCACCTGGTCGGATCCGGACACGGGGGTACGTCGTTCGCTCACTGGGGCAGTCTAGGCAGCAGCGACGCGGCGTTGTCGCCGACGCCGTACTGCCCGGCCTTCTTCTCGGTGAGTTGCTGCACCAGGGCGAGGGTGGTGACCACCTGGCCCTGCACGGTGTTGGCGTTGTCGACCGTGGAGATGGTCTGGGCGAGCACCGGGTCGCCGCGCACCACGCCGACCAGGTTGCCGCCGACGGAACCATTGCCGGCCACCACGATCGCCCCGGTGCGGTCGAACTGCTCGGCGATCTTGACCACCGACTCGTCCCGCTTGTCGGAGTCCTTGTCGACGTACGGCTGACCGCTGACCACGACGACCGCCTCGGCCGAGGCGGTGACCTTGTTGCTGTCGGTGGTCAGGTAGCCGGCGTTGTTGTAGGCGGCGAGCACCGCCCGGCGGTCGGCGTCACTGACCGGCGCGACGCCCTGGGCCCGGTCCAGCAGGACGCTGGCCAGCAGCGCACTGGAGGTCTCCACGCCGTGCCCGTTGCCCGGCAGGCCGGTGGTCTGCGCGGTCGGGCGGGCGGCGGTGACGGCCAACTCCAGCAGGTTGGAGTTGTTGTCCGGGTTGATGAACTTGTCCTGGAGGTCGACCTGGCCGGTGATTGTCGCCCCGGCCTGCTGGAGCTTCTTGAGCACGCTCTCGGTGTGGTCGCGCCCGTTGGGCAGGCTGACAACCACGACCCGACGCGCGGTGAGGGTGCCGGGAAGGAGGATCTGGGAGGTCTCCTCGGCGAACTCCTCTTCCAGCGCGAGTTGCTTCTCCATGTTGCTGACCGTCTGACGCCACTGCTGGTTGTCCTTGCGTAGCCCGGTGACCTGCTCCTTGAGCGAGTCGGCGACCGGGCCGTTGAGGGCGGCTGTGCCGACCACCAGGCCGATCGCCAGAGCCAGGAAGACCGCGGTGAGGGACACCACGTGGTAGCGGAAGTTGATCACGCTTGCAGCCTCTTGATCGGTCGGGAACTAGAAGAGCCGGTACAGCTGGAACACGAAATTGTCCCACCACTCGGCGACCACGCCCAGGTACGCCTTTCCGACTGTCGACACGGCCACCGCGGACGCCATCGCCGCGATCGCCGACAGCACCAGCAGCAGCAGCGACGAGCCGGAGATGCTCTGCCGGTAGAGCCGGCTCACCCCCTTGGCGTCGACAAGCTTGCCACCGACCTTCAGCCGGGTCAGGAACGTCGAGGCCATCCCGCCGCGACCCTTGTCGAGAAACTCGACGAGGGTGGCGTGGGTGCCGACCGCCACCAGCAGCGAGGCGCCCTTCTCGTCGGCGAGCAGCATGGCCAGGTCCTCGCTGGTCGCCGCGGCCGGGAAGGTGATCGCCGGCACACCGAGGCCGTTGACCCGGGGCAGGCCGGGCGCGCGCCCGTCCGGGTACGCGTGCACGATCACCTCGGCGCCGCAGCGCAGCACGTCGTCGGTGACCGAATCCATGTCCCCGATGATCATGTCGGGGGTGTAGCCGGCCTCGACCAGGGCGTCCGCGCCGCCGTCGACGCCGATCAGCACCGGCTTGAACTCCCGGATGTACGGGCGCAGCACGTCCAGGTCGGCCTTGTAGTCGTAGCCGCGCACCACGATCAGGCAGTGCCGACCCTGCATCTGGGTCTCGATGTCCGGCACCCCGACACCGTCGAGCAGCAGGTCACGTTCCTGACGCAGGTAGTCCATCGTGTTGGCGGCGAACGCCTCCAACTGCACCGACAGACCCTCCCGGGCGTCCGCCATCGCCTTGCCGACCGACTCGGCGTCCTGAAGGCTGCCGTGGGCCACCGGCTCGTCACCGGCGAAGACCGTGTTGCCCTCGATGCGCACCTGGTCGCCCTCGCGGATGCGCTCGAAGACGCCCTCCCCCAGGTCGTCGAGGAGCGGAATGCCGGCGGCGATCAACACCTCCGGGCCGAGGTTCGGGTAACGGCCGGAGACCGAGGGCTTGGCGTTGAGCACCGCCGCGACCCCGACGGCGACGAGCGAGTCGGCCGCCACCCGGTCCAGGTCGACGTGGTCGATGACCGCGATGTCACCGGGGCGCAGCCGACCGACCAGGCGTTTCGTCCGGCGATCAAGGCGCGCGGTGCCGAGGACTCTGCCCGGTTCGGAGTTCCGGTTCCGGCGCAACGTGGGTAGACGCATCGTGACCATCCTGGCATGTGAGGCAGGCTTTTCTGTCGCGACATGCCTGAGCAGGGCCGCCTACCCAGGGAAGCACACACCGGCACAAGCCGGTGTGCTTGCGCTCACAATACGCGGCGTCACAACCGCCTTTCCTTGGCGGCCACTGCCAGAAGCTCCTCGGCGTGGGCGATACCCAGATCTGAATCGGGCAAACCCGCCAGCATGCGCGCCAACTCCCGGGCCCGCTCGGTGTCCTCCACCACCCGCACCCCGCTGGTCGTCACCGCGCCGCCGGTGTCCTTCGCCACCACCAGGTGCCGGTCGGCGAAGGCGGCCACCTGCGGCAGGTGCGTGACCACCAGCACCTGGTGGCTGCGGGCCAGCCGGGCCAACCGGCGGCCGATCTCCACCGCCGCCTGCCCGCCGACCCCCGCGTCGACCTCGTCGAAGACCAACGTGGGCGGGCCGCCGGAGCCGGCGAACACGACCTCGATGGCGAGCATCACCCGGGACAGCTCACCGCCGGAGGCGCCGCGCTGCAACGGCAGCGACGGCGCGCCCGGGTGGGCCAGCAACCGCAGCTCCACCTCGTCACCGCCGTCCGAGGTGACACCCACCTCGACGCCGTTCACCGCAAGCGTCGGCTCGGCACGCCCGGCCGGACGGGGCAGCACCGCCACCTCGATCCGCGCGTGCGGCATGGCCAGCCCGGCCAGCTCGACGGTGACCTGGTCGGCGAAGCGGACCGCCGCCTCCTGCCGGGAGGCGGACACCCGCCCGGCCAGGTCGGCCACCTCGACGGCGAGCCGCTGGCCCTCCCGCTCCAACTCGTCGAGCACGTCGTCGGACATGTCCAGGTCGGACAATCGGGTGCGCGCCCGATCGGCCCAGGCGATCACCCCGTCGACGTCGTCGGCGTACTTGCGGGTCAACCCGCGCAGCGCCGCCCGCCGCTCATAGACGTGCTGCAACCGGGCCGGGTCCGCGTCCAGCGCCGCCAGGTACGCCGACAGCTCCGCGGACACGTCGGTGACCAGCGTGGCCGCCTCCTCCAGGCGGGCCGCCAACTCACCGAGGGCGGGATCGGTGCCGGACTGCGCCTCCAGGGTCCGCCGGGCGGTGCCGAGCAGCGCCGCCGCGTCCGGGGTCTCCTCGGCGGCCTCCGCGCCACCGGCCACGCACTGCTGGGCGATCTGCGCGGCCGTCCGCAGGCCCTCGGCGTGCTCCAGCCGCTGCGCCTCGGTCTTCAGCTCGTCGTCCTCACCGGGCAGCGGATCGACCCGGGTGATCTCGTCGAGGCCCAACCGCAGCAGGTCGGCCTCCTGGTTGCGCTCGCGGGCGTTGCGTCGGCGGTCGGCCAGGTCGTCGACGACCCGACGCCACCCCGTGTACGCCTCGCGCAGCGCGTCGAGCAGCTTCTCGTGCGCGGGGCCGGCGAACCGATCCAGTGCGGCCCGCTGTTCGGCCGGGCGCAGCAGCCGCAGCTGGTCGGACTGGCCGTGCACGGCGACCGCCTGCTCGCCGACCTCACCGAGCATCGACACCGGCATGCTCCGGCCGCCGACGTGGGCGCGTGAGCGCCCCTCCACCGTCACCGTGCGGCTCAGCAGCACCGAGCCGTCCTCGTCGGGTTCGCCGCCGGCCTCGACGATCCGCGCGTGCACGGCGTCGGCGACCCGCCCGTGCAGCCGCAGCCGCCCCTCCACCACGGCGCGGCCGGGTTGGGCGCGGACCCGCCCGGCGTCGGCCCGGCCGCCGAAGAGCAGGCCGAGGCCGGTGACCACCATCGTCTTGCCCGCACCGGTCTCGCCGGTGATGACGTTCATGCCGCCGGTCAACGGCAGCGTGGTGTCTTCGATGACGCCCAGTCCGGTGATGCGCAGCTCTTCCAGCACAGCCACCGACAGTAGACGCGAGGCCCGACACTTGACCAGCCGACGGGCCCGGGTACGGCCCGTACCCGGCCGACGTACAGTTCTGCCCCGTGTTGGACGTGATCGGCCTGACCTCGGCTGAGGAGGAGCTCTACCGCTGCCTGCTCCAGCTCACCACGGCCCGCATCGACGAGTTGGCCCGTCGCCTGCACCGACCCCATGAGCAGGTCGTCGCCCAGGTCGAGGCACTGCGCGGCAAGGGCCTCGTGCAGCGCAGCGACAACGACCCGGACGCCCCGCTGCGCCCGACCGCCCCGGACGTCGCCCTCGGCGGGACGCTGCTGCGGCGTCAGGAGGACCTGGAGTCGGCCCGCCGACTGGTCACCCAACTGGCCGAGGAGTACCGCTCCGGGCTGCGCCGACACCACGTCGACCACCTGGTCGAGGTGATCACCGGCGCCCGGGTCCTTCGCGACCGCCTGCGCGACCTGCAGAACTCGGCGCGTACCGAGGTGCTCTGGTTCTGCCGGGCGAATCCCCTGGCCATGGCCGGCCCGGAGAACGTCGAGGAGTTCGACGCGCTGGCCCGTGGCGTGAGCTACCGGGCCATCTACGAGCGTGACCTGCTGCTGGAGCCGGGCGCGTTGGCCGACCTGGCCAAGGGGGTCGCCGCCGGGGAGCAGGCCCGCGTCCTGGACCGGCTGCCCGTCCGACTGGCCATAGTGGACGCCAGTACGGCCATCTGCCCGTTGGTGCCCGACCGCGACGGCGGCGAACCGAGCGCCGCCGTGATCGGCCGCAGCCAACTGCTCGACGCGCTGCTCGCCCTCTTCGAGAGTCACTGGCGGGTGGCCACCCGGCTGCGCCTCGACGACCCCCTCGCCGTCGCGGCCCCCGAGGCTCGACGGCCGGAGCCCGCGGAGCAGCCGGGCGACGGTTACCAGCCCGACGCCGACGAGGCCCGGCTGCTGTCGCTGTTCGTGGCGGGCGTACCGGACAAGTCCATCGCCTCCCAGCTCGGGGTGAGCCGGCGGACAGTGCAACGGCGTATCGCCGACCTGATGGCCGCCGCCGGCGTGGACACCCGGCCCGGGTTGGCGTTCCAGGTGGCCCGACGCGGCTGGCTCTGACGCGAGAGGGCCCGCCGTCGACCGACGGCGGACCCTCAACCGGCGAGGCGGGACGGCCAGGCCGCCCCGCCCCACCCGATCAGCGCAGCCCGTACGCCTGGAGCACCGTCTGGTCGACGGTGTTCCCGGCCCGGTCGGCGGCGCGCACCCGCAGCGACACCGTTCCGCGCCCCGCCGGCACGGTAGCGGTGTACCGGGTGCCCGACCCCGTGGTCGGCGCGTTGCGCCAGGTGACGCCCCCGTCGAAGGAGACCTGCACCCGGACGCTGGTACCGATCGGCGTCGGCACCCCGGCCGGCTGCCGCACTGTCAGCCCGAGCTGGTGCGGCCGGTTGCCGCGTACCGTGGCGCGCAGGTCGGCCGGCACCCGGTAGTCCACCTGGAGCAGCGACAACGGCGTGGCGGTGTCGCCCGGCGGTCGGGCCGAGGTGAACTCCCAGGCCGTGTCGGTCCGCGTGCCGTAACGCCAGTCGGCCGAGGACCGCTGGGTGGTCACGTCCAGGCGGTAGCGGGCGGCCCCGGCGGTCGTGGGCACCGACGCCCAACCGTCGGAGAGGTCCGCGATCTGCTGCCCGTCGCGGCTGACCCGTGCGGTGACGGTATCCGACTCCTCGCTCTCGCCGGCCACGCTGTAGTGCCCCTCGGCGTCGACGAACTCCGGCACCCACAACTCCAGGTTGTCACCGGTGCGGGTGGGCACCGGCGCCCCGCTGGCCGGGACGGCCGGGCGGAGCACCGGCGCGTGCCAGGTCTCGGTCACCCGGTCATCGGCGGCGTAGCGCCGGGGCTGCTGGGTCAGACCACCGGTCAGCTGCCCCCACTGCATGAACATGAGCTTGTGCAGCACCCGTTGCTGCCACCAGTTGTCGCCGGAGCTGACGAACTCTCGCCGGGTGGTGCCGGCGCGGACCAGCCGCTGGTTGTCGTTCCACGCGGTGTCCTGCCACTCACGCCACCCGAACCGCTGCTCGCTCGCCCACTCCCCGCCGACGTTCCCGTAGTGGCTGGTCACCTCGGCGGTGTTGCGCTCGGTGACCTTGTGCAGGATCCGCTCCGGGACCCGGTCCTTCGAGACCTGCCACACGTCGTACAGGTACGGACTCTCCACTGTCAACGTCAGGTCCAGCGTCGTGTGGCGCTTCCGGACCGCCGCGATGATCTTCTGCCCGTCGTCGTACGCCACCGCCATCGAAGGGATCGGCAGCCGGTCACCCAACGGCGTCCACGACGTCCACGCGCTCTGGTCGGCCGGTCGGACGACGAGCGCCACAGTCGCGCCAGCGGCGGCCGCCGCCGCGATCTGCTCCTCCTCCGAGGCGTCCGGGCTGGTGGTGAGCAGCGCCGCGGCGCCGCGTACCCGGGTCAGCTCGGCGGGGGTGCCGGTGCCGGCCCAGACCAGCGGCAGCCTGCGCCGGTCGGCCGTCGCCGGCGAGTAGCCCATCAGGTTGATGTCCAGCGGACCGGACACCCCGCTGATCTTCGCGTCCACCATCGGCGCGACCAGTTGCCAGCGCGACGCGAACTCGAACTCGCCCTGCCGCACCGGGCGGGTCGGGGTGACGTTGACCTGCTGGATGGTGCTGTAGGTCATCACGCCGTGGTCGACCTGCCGACCGTTGCCGAAGACCCGGTGCTCGTAGAAGCTGATCGTCGAGCGCTGCTCGGTGGGCTTCGGCGTCTCGATCCGCACCGGGGTGCCCTTGCGCGGGTCGAGCACCACTGTGAGGTCCCGGTCGACCAGCAACTCCGGGTCGGTGACCAGGGTGATCTGCTCGTCCAGCGGTGCGCCGTGTTCGATCAACGCCTCGACCAGGTAGGGGCCCTCCTCCACCTGGAGTTGCACCTCGCCGCCGACCCAGCCGAGCCAGTCGGATTCGGGCTGCTCACCGAAGAGCGTGAGCACCGACGCGAGACCGGGCTGACCCTGCATGTCCAGCGCCTTCACTGTCACCGTGTGCAGCGGACCGCTGAGGGTGAGCGCGACAGCGGTACGCACGGCGACGCCGTCCGCGCCGGTGGCCACCAGCCATCCACTGTGCACACCCCGGTCCAGCTTCGCCGGGTCCGCCCGCAGCGGCACGGCGACGCTGCCGCCGGCCGGCACCGTCACCTCGCCGCCGCCGACAGCGACCCCGTCGGTCTCGGCCGCCCGGGTGTCCAGGTTGCGCAGCTCCAGTGCCAACCGCAGGGTCTGCGGGGCCGTGCCGCCGTTGGTGTACGTCACTGTCCGCTCGGCGGGTGCACCACCGGTGCTGAGCCGGCCGAAGTCCGCGGTGCCGGACCCGTACACCCGCTGGCCGAGCGCGCGGGCCACATCGACCCGGCCGGCGCCCTGCTCGAAGACGGTCAACGCCGGGTTCGCCTTCGTGGTGCTGACCAACGCGTCCTTGAGCTTCGCGGCGGACCAGTCGGGGTGTTCCTGGGCGAGGATCGCCGCCGCCCCGGCCACGTGCGGAGTCGCCATCGAGGTGCCGGACGCGGTCGTGTACGCGTCGTCCACCGGCGTACCCATGGCGGTGCCCGCGGCCCGGGCGGCGACGATGCCGACGCCCGGCGCGGTGATCTCCGGCTTGAGGCCGTTGTCGCCGAGGCGAGGGCCCCTGCTGGAGAACTCCGCAAGGTTGTCGGCACCGTCCACAGCGCCGACGGTGAGCGCCGACGCGGCCGCGCCGGGCGCGCCGACGGTACGCGCGGCGCCCGAGTTGCCGGCGGCGACCACGAACAGCGCGCCGGTCTCAGCGGTCAGGTCGTTCACCGCCTGACTCATCGGGTCGGTGCCGTCGGTCGGGTCGCCGCCGAGGCTCATGCTGACCACCTTCGCGCCGGAGTGGGCGGCCCACTCCATGCCCGCGATGATGGACGAGCTGTAGCCGGAGCCACCGTCGTCGAGCACCTTGCCGACCAGCAACCGTGCGCCCGGGGCGACGCCCTTGCGTTTCCCGTCGGACGCCGCCCCGCTGCCGGCGATGGTGGCGGCCACGTGGGTGCCGTGGCCGTGCCCGTCGCGGGCGCTGCCGCTGCCGGAGAAGTCCTGCGCCTCGGCGACCCGACCGGCCAGGTCGGGGTGGGTGGCGTCGACGCCGGTGTCGAGCACCGCCACCTTGACGCCGGCACCGTCCCGGCCGGCGGCCCAGGCGATCGGGGCACCGATCTGCGGCACACTGTGCTCCAGCGTCGGGCGGACCTTCCCGTCCAGCCAGATCCGTGCGACGCCGGCGCCGAGCCGGGCCGGCGAACCGGCTGTCACCCGCTGCCCGGGCGCGCCGCGCAGCGACGTCCACAGACCACCCAGGTCACCCTTGCCAACCCGCAGCGCGGCGCCGTTGATGCTCTCCAGGGGACGCGCGTCGGTCGCGCCGGCCAGCGGCCTGACCCGTCCGGCGGCCGGCTCCTGATAGCGGACGATCAGCGGCAACGCGCCCTGCGCGGCGTCGCCGTACCCGTCGGCCGCCAACTCCTGCACGTCGAACAGGTCGGGGTCGAGCACCCCCGCGGAGAGGTACGGCATGACGTCGCTGGGCAGCACCCGCAACCCGCCGTCGGCCTCGACCGTCTGGAAGGCGATCCGGTTGCGCCCCGGGCCGGGGTGGACGGTGGCGGCGACCCGACCGGGTGCCGCCTGCACCAGGTCGACCTGGTCGCCGGTGATCAGGGTGATGCGGACGGGTGCGTGCTGGGCGGGCGTGCCCGACGTCGGGCCGGTGGGCCGGGCGGGCGGGTCGGCGGACGCCGGTGCGGCGACGCCGACCACCAACGCGCCGACCGCGCCGACGGCGAGCCAGCGTGGGGACCAGTGCATGCGATGGGCTCCTCTACTCCTCCAGGCCCGTCATCCGTAGACGAGGGCCGATCGGAGTCTGCGTCGGAGCGTGTCATCAGGTCACTAGTCGCCCGCCGCCGCAGCGGCGACATGTCGTCAGGTGGACAACCGACATCCACCGACAGTGTGTGCCGCGGTCACCGGCGGCTGCCACGCCAACCGTGCACGGGGAGGCCGAACTTGGCCACCAGCCGGTCGGTGAACGGGCGGGGGCGCAGCCGCACGATGCGTACCGGCAGGGCGCCCCGGCGCACCGTCACCCGCGCGCCGGGTGGCAGGTCGTAGACGCGCCGGCCGTCGCAGGAGAGCACGGCGAGGGTGGTGAACGGGTCCACGGTGATCACGAAGGTGGACGTCGGGGCCGTGACCAACGGGCGGCTGAACAACGCGTGCGCGCTGATCGGCACCAGCAGCAGCGCCTCCACCTCCGGCCAGACCACCGGGCCGCCACCGGAGAACGCGTACGCGGTGGAGCCGGTGGGGGTGGCGCAGACGACACCGTCGCAGCCGTAACGCGACAGCGGCCGGCCGTCCACGTCAACGAGCAGCTCGAGCATCTGGGCCCGCTCGCCCTTCTCGATGCTGATCTCGTTGAGCGCCCAGGACTCGATCGTCGGCCCACCGTCGAACTCGGCGGTGACGTCCAGGGTCAACCGCTCGTCGACCGTGTAGTTGCGGCCGACGACGTCCCGGACGGCGGTGTCCAGATCGTCGATCTCCGCCTCCGCCAGGAAGCCCACCTTGCCGAGGTTGATGCCGAGCAGCGGCGCCTTGGCGGGCCGGGCCAGCTCGGCGGCGCGCAGGAAGGTGCCGTCCCCACCGAGCGCGAAGACGATCTCGGCACCCTCGGCGGCCTCTGGGCCGGCGACCGGCACCACGCCGGGCAGGTCGAGGTCGTCGGCCTCGTCGGCGACCACCCGTACCTCGAAACCGGCGTCGATCAGGTCGGCGGCGACCGACCGGGCGTGCTCCGTGCTGCGCCGACGGCCGGTGTGGGTCACCAGCAGCGCGGTCCGGCTCATCGGGCCGCCCACTCACGCCGGAGCGGGCGGCGTCGCGCCACCGGCGACGACACCTCGGCACTGCCGCGTGTCACCGCGCGGCCCGTTACGACGCCCTCACTGCGCGCGTTCACCCTGCGACCTCCTCCGCCGCCACGTCCGGCACGTCGCCGGCCGTCGTCGAACCGTCCGGCCCGGCCGCCACCACGGCCCGCACCCGCTGCGGGTCGGCCGCTGGTGCGCCCCGGCGCAACCATACGAAGAACTCCACATTGCCGCTCGGCCCGGGCAACGGGCTGGCCGCAACGTCGGCCAGCCCGAGGCCGAGCCGCGCGGCCGTCGCGGCCACGTCCAGCACCGCTTCGGCGCGCAGCTCCGGATCGCGGACCACACCGCCGGCGCCGACCCGGTCCTTGCCGACCTCGAACTGCGGCTTGACCATCAACGCCAGGTCACCGTCGTCGCGGGTGCAGCCGGCCAGCGCCGGCAGCACCAGCCGCAACGAGATGAACGACAGGTCGGCCACCGTCAGGTCGACCTGGCCACCGATCGTGTCCGCATCGAGGGTACGGACATTCGTGCGCTCCAGGACGCGGACCCGCTCGTTCGTCCGCAGCGGCCAGGCGAGCTGCCCGTAGCCGACGTCCACGGCCACCACCTCGGCCGCGTCGGCGCGCAACAACACGTCGGTGAACCCACCGGTCGACGCTCCCGCGTCCAGGCAACGCCGCCCGGCCACGTGCAGCCCACCGGGGGCGAACGCGGCCAGCGCGCCGGCGAGCTTGTGCCCGCCCCGGGAGACGTACTCCTCGGCCGGGTCCGCACCGGTCACCAGGAGCGGGTCGGCGGGGTCGACCATCGCGGCCGCCTTGCGGGCGACCACGCCCCGCAGTTGGACCCGGCCGGCCTCCACCAACGCGGCGGCCTGCTCACGGGAGCGGGCCAGACCGCGGCGGACGAGTTCGGCGTCCAGCCGGTTACGACGTGCCATGGGTGGTTCTCCGGTCTGCTCAGGCCTGGTCGTCCCGCTCAGGTCTGGTCGATGGTGGCGAGGGTTTCCCGCAGCGTCTCGTAGGCCGCCTCGTACTGGGCGATCTGGTCGGCGGGAGCGAGCGACGCCGCGTTGGCGATGGCCCGCACGGCGGCATCCACCGCCGGATGCCGTGGCTCGTCGTCCCCGAGATCCGGCGGCGGTCCGGGGCGGGCACCCACCGGCGGGCCCGGCCGGGCCGGGAACGAGCCGCCACCCGGCGGACCGGGTCGGGCCGGGAACGAGCCGCCAGCCGGCGGACCGGGGCGGGTCATTCGGCGTCGTCCGGCCGCTGCTTGCGGACCGCCGCCTTCTTGGCGGGCATCACGGCCGGCGTCGGGACGTCCTCGTCGGAGGTCCGGCTGATCGTCGCCGGCGCCTTCTTGGCGATGGCCTTCTTCGCGACCGCCTTCTTCGCGACGGCCTTCTTCGCCACCGGCGCGGAGACCGGAGCACCGGCCGCGGTGTCGGACGGCACGAGACCGGTGCCAGGCTGCGCGGCGACGGTCGGGTCGGGTTGTGGCGTGGGGCCGGCGGTCGGCGCATCGGCCGGCTCGGTGGACCGCGCCTCCCGCAACTGCCGTTCCAGGTCGTGCACCCGCCGGGTCAGCTCGGCCACCTCGTCGGCGGTCGCCAGACCGACAGCGCCGAGGGCCCGGTCGACCTCGAAGCGGACCAGCTTGGTCAGCGCCTCCCGGTTGGCGGCGCCGGTGGTGACCAGCTCCTCGCCGAGGGCCTGGAGTTGGGCGGCGGTCGCACCGCCGGAGCCGACGAGGCGACGTGCCACGTCCTGGGCCTTCTTCCGGGGCGCCTCCGCAAGGCCCATGGCCAGCTCGAGGTAGGCGCGCCACGCGTCCTGCATGCCTGAGTCCTTCCACGGGGCGGGGTGTGCAGGTGTCACGCTACCGGGCACCTCCGACCGACCCGTGCGGTACGGTGCCGAGGACGGCGTGGCGATCAGCGAGGGGGAGATGTGGCCAGCGTGGACGAGTGCCGGCAGGCGTTGCAGGAGCTGGCCGCCCGGTTGGATCGCAACGCCGAGACGGTGCGCGAACGGATCGACCTGGACCGGACGCTCGCCTGCCGGATCACCGACCTGGACACCGCGTTCCACGGCCGGATCACCGGCGGCCGACTGGTCGAGCTGACCGACGGCGACGACCCCAAGGCCAAGATCGCGATGAGCACGTCCAGCGACGACCTGCTCGCCCTGGTCCGGGGCGACCTGGACGTCACCAGCGCGGTGACCTCCCGCCGGGTGTCGATCAAGGCCAACCCGTTCGACCTGCTCAAGTTGCGCAAGCTGCTCTGACGACCGCCCGGCTCACGCCGTCGCGGTCAGCCCGAAACTCTCCACCGCGTGGGCCGCGTCCGCGCCCATCGGACGGATCTTCGGCAGCGCCGGCACCGGCGCCGACCAGGCCACCGCGCAGAGCGCCGCCAAGGCGTCCAGCGGCCGGCCGGCCCCGGCCAGCTCAAGCGTGCCGTCCCGGTCGGTCACGGACCAGCCGCCGGCGTCCGCCGGGCCCGGGACCCGCACGGCGGCAGCCGGGTCGAAGAGCCCCGCCAGGTCTTTCGCGACGTACGTGGGACGTCGCCGCGGCTCGGCGGCCAGCAGTTCCGGTACGCCGTGCACGCCGGTGAGCACGAGCAGGCTGTCCAGCCCGGCCCGGCGGGCACCCTCGATGTCGGTGTCCAGCCGGTCACCCACCACCAGGCTCCGCCCACCGCCACTGCGCTTGGCTGCGGTCTCGAACAGCGCCGGCTCCGGCTTGCCGACCACCACGTCGGGGTCCCGCTCCAGTGCCGTACGCAGCACGGCGACCAGCGAACCGTTGCCGGGCAGCGGTCCCCGCCCACTGGGCAGGGTCCGATCGGTGTTGGTGGCGATCCAGATCGCACCCGCCCGCACCGCGACCGACGCTTCGGCCAGCTCGGCCCAGCCGACCTGCGGGCCGTACCCCTGCACCACCGCGGCCGGCTTCTCGTCGGCCTGGGTGACCGGGTTCAGGCCGACCGCGCGCAGTTCCGCGCGCAGCGCCTCCGCACCGACCACCAGCACCGACGCGCCGACGGGCAGACGGTCGCGCAGCAACTCGGCCGAGGCGGCCGCGGAGGTGAGGACCTCCTCCGGCCGGGCCGGCACGCCCATCCCGGTCAGCAGGTCCGCGACCTCGCTGGACCGGCGTGACGCGTTGTTGGTGGCGTACGCCACCGCCCGTCCCTCGGCGTGCAGCCGGGCCACCGCATCGACGGCGCCGGGGATCGGCCGGTCGATCAGGTAGATCACGCCGTCCAGGTCGAAGACGACCAGGGTGTACCCGTCGACCAGCCGCTCCCCCACGCCCGCGCTCACCGCTGCGTCGACCCCGACTCGTCGTCCCGGGCCGGGACGGTCCCGTCGGCGGTCGCCGCGTCGCTGCTCGCCGCGGCCCCGTCCGTCACGCCGCTGCCGCCAGTGGTGGCCGCGTCGGCGTTCCCAGTCTCGGTGGGGTGGCGGTCCTCGTCTTCGTCGTCGAAGCCTTCGTCGTCAGCGGGACGGCCGACAGCGTCGTCCTCCTCGTCGTCGTCGAAGTCCTCGTCGTCGTCGTCATCGTCATCGTCGTCATCGTCGTCGCGATCGTCGTCGTCGTCATCGTCGTCGTCATCGTCGTCGTCGTCGTCATCGCGATCGTCGTCGTCGCCGGCCAGGTCGGCGTCGGGTCGGGCCGGCACCGCGCCGGGAGCACCCGGGCCCGCGGCGATCTCCTCGGCGGCCTCGTCCTCGTCGTCACCCTCGATGAGCACGCCGTCGAGTTCGAGCAGCCGCTCGGCGGCGTCGGTCTCGCCCTCGGTGTCCACGTCGGCAGCGCGGGAGAACCATTCGCGGGCCTCTTCGCGCCGACCCACCGCGAGCAGCGCGTCGGCGTACGCATACCGCAGCCGGGCCGTCCACGGCACTGTGGCCTCGTTGGTGAGGTCCGGAACCTGGAGCATCGCGACAGCGGCGTCCTTCTGCCCGAGGTCACCCCGCGCCCCGGCGGCGACGATCAGCAGTTCAATCGCCACGGCCTGGTCCAGCTTCTCCCGGTCCGCGCCACGGAACAGGTCAATGGCCCGCTCCGGCCGGCCGAGAGCCCGCTCGCAGTCCGCGAGCACGGCCAGGTGACTCTGCAGTCCGCTCATCCGGTGGTACGTGCGCAGCTCGGCGATCGCCGACTGCCACTCTCCCGCGCGGTACGCGGCCAGGCCGACCGCCTCACGGACAGCGGAGATACGAGACGCGAGCCTCCGGGCGGCCAGCGCGTGCGCCAACGCCTCGGCGGGGTCCTCATCGATCAGCTGCCCGGTGGCGACCAGGTGCCGGGCCACCGTCTCGGCGACCGGCTTGTTCAGCGAGAGCAGCTCAGCGCGGACGTCCTTGTCGAGGTCGGTCGCGACAATGTCGTCCGGCAGCGCCGGGGCCGAGCTACGCCCACCCTCGGACGACTCGGAGCCACCCGCGCGGTCATCGCGACGGAACTCCCCCTCGCGACGCGGCCGATCGTCGGACCGGAAACCCCCGGTACGCTCTCCGCCCCGGTAGCCGCCCTCGCGGTCACCGCCACGGAAACCACCCTCGCGCGGGGCACCCGAGCGCGAACCGTCCCGGTCCCCGCCACGGTAGCCACCTTCACGACGGTCGCCGCCCCGGAAGCCACCCTCACGGGGGGCGCTGGAACGCGAGCTGTCCCGGTCACCGCCACGGAAACCACCCTCACGGGGGGCGCTGGAACGCGAGCTGTCCCGGTCACCGCCACGGAAACCGCCCTCACGGGGGGCGCTGGAACGCGAGCTGTCCCGGTCACCGCCACGGAAACCACCTTCGCGACGGTCGCCGCCACGGAAGCCACCTTCGCGACGGTCGCCGCCACGGAAGCCACCGTCGCGGTCACCGCCGCGGAAACCACCCTCGCGCGGTGGGCCGGAGCGAGTGCGGTCGCCGCCCTGGTAACCGCCCTCACGACGGTCACCACCACGGAAACCACCCTCGCGGTCACCGCCCCGGAAACCACCCTCACGGGGAGCGCCGGAACGCGAACCGTCCCGGTCGCCGCCCCGGAAGCCACCTTCACGACGGTCGCCGCCACGGAAGCCACCGTCACGGTCGCCGCCACGGAAACCACCCTCACGCGGGGCGCTGGAACGCGAACCGTCCCGGTCACCGCCGCGGAAGCCACCTTCACGACGGTCCCCGCCACGGAAACCACCGTCACGGTCACCACCGCGGAAACCGCCCTCACGGGGGGCGCTGGAACGCGAGCCGTCCCGGTCACCGCCACGGAAACTACCCTCACGGGGGGCACTGGAACGCGAACCGTCACGGTCGCCGCCCCGGAAGCCGCCCTCGCGACGGTCGCCGCCACGGAAGCCACCGTCGCGGTCACCACCGCGGAAACCACCTTCACGCGGCGGGCCGGAACGAGTGCGGTCGCCGCCCTGGTAACCGCCCTCACGACGGTCACCACCACGGAAACCACCCTCGCGGTCACCGCCACGGAAACCACCCTCACGCGGAGCGCTGGAACGCGAACCGTCCCGGTCGCCGCCCCGGAAACCACCCTCACGGGGAGCGCCCGAACGCGAACCATCGCGGTCGCCGCCCCGGAAACCGCCCTCACGGCGGTCGCCGCCACGGAAACCACCGTCGCGGTCGCCGCCCCGGTAGCCACCCTCGCGCGGAGCGCTGGAACGCGAACCGTCCCGGTCGCCACCGCGGAAACCACCCTCACGGGGAGCGCCGGACCGGAAACCACCCTCACGCGGAGCACCCGAGCGTGACCCATCACGGTCGCCGCCCCGGTAGCCACCTTCGCGCGGAGCGCTGGAACGCGAACCGTCGCGGTCGCCGCCCCGGAAACCACCCTCACGGCGGTCGCCGCCACGGTAGCCGCCCTCACGGGGGGCGCTGGAGCGCGAGCTGTCCCGGTCACCACCACGGGATCCAGAGTCACGGCCGCCGGCGTATCCGCCTCGGCTGCCGCCGCTGTCGCGGTCTCCCCGGTACGGGGGCCGGCCTTGATCATCGCGGCGTGGGCCGCGGTCGCTTCCGCCCGCGCCGTCAGTACGGTCTTCGTAATGACGGGGACGGTCTCCGCCCTGCGGTCCTGAACTCACAGGTACATCCTTCCTGATTGCGCCACCAATGGCGCTACGCAGTCGAGGGCCGACCCGGATGGGGCGGCCCTCGACTGGAAGATTGTCCGGCGGCGTCCTACTCTCCCACACCCTCACGAGTGCAGTACCATCGGCGC
>NZ_JBEZFO010000030.1:0-58864 GCF_040649495.1 Micromonospora sp. NPDC048947 | reverse complement strand
GCCGCGCCCATCTTCCCCGTCATCGTCGCCGCCTCCGCCAGGTGTTGCAGCCACATGGACCGTTCCCACCGATCGGTTGGCATCGACGTCTCGGCGCTGATGCTGTGGTTCGGGAACTACATGCTGGAGATGTCGCCCTGCTTGGCGCGGACGGCTTCGGCAGCCTCCAGGAGGCTGGCGCGCTCGTCGGCGTCCAGGTCGGTCTCGACGACCCGCTTGACGCCCTCGGCGCCGATCTCGGCCTCGACACCCAGGTAGACGCCGGAGATGCCGTACTCGCCGTCGACCCAGGCGCAGACCGGCATGACCTCGCCGGAGTCCTCCGCGACGGCCTTCGCCATCCGGGCCGCGGCGGCGGACGGGGCGTAGTAGGCCGAACCGGTCTTGAGCAGCGCGACGACCTCGGCGCCACCGTTGCGGGTCTTGACGACCAGCTCCTCGATCTGCTCGGCCGGCATGGCGTCGCGCAGCGGCTTGCCGTTGACGGTGCTCTTCGACGGCACCGGGACCATGGTGTCGCCGTGCGAGCCGAGGGTCAGCGTGCGTACCGAGGCCACCGGCACGTTCAGCGCCTCGGCGACGAAGTTGCTGAACCGGGCGGTGTCGAGCATGCCGGCCTGGCCGAGCACCCGGTTCTTCGGGAACTGGGTGGCGAGCTGGGCCAGCGCGGTCATCTCGTCCAGCGGATTGGAGACCACGATGACGACGGCGTTCGGGGCGTACTTGGCGACGTTCTCGGCGACCTGGCGGACGATCTTGGCGTTGGTCTCCAGCAGGTCCATCCGGCTCATGCCGGGCTTGCGCGGCAGACCAGCGGTGATCACGACGACGTCGGAGCCCTCGATGCTCTCGTAGCCCTCACCGTTGGGGCCGGTGGTCACGCCGACCACCTTGGTCTCGAAGCCCTCGATGGCCCGGGACTGGTTGAGGTCGAGCGCGAGGCCCGCGGGCTTGCCCTCCACGATGTCAGTGATCACTACGGTGTCGAAGACGTCGTACTCGGCCAGGCGCTGTGCGGTGGTGGAGCCGTAGAAGCCAGCCCCGACGACAGTGACCTTCTTACCCATGGTCGTCCCACTCCCTGATACCAGTCGGTTTTCCGGACCGTATCAGTCATCCTGGCACCGATCAGGCCAGGGGCGGCGGCCATCGCCGGGATGGGGCGAACGTCACCGCCGTCTGGTTCGGCGTCGCCGAGGCGCGGGTCAGCCGCGCTCGGCGCGCTCGACGACGTTGGTGAGCAGCATGGCCCGGGTCATCGGGCCCACGCCGCCGGGCATGGGGACCAGCGCGCCAGCCGTCTCGGCCACTTCCGGGTCCACGTCGCCGGTGTAGCGGCCCTTGCCGTCCGCGCCGATCACGCGGGTGATGCCGACGTCCACCACCACCGCACCGGGGTTGATCATGTCGGCGGTGAGCAGACCCGGTACGCCGGCCGCGACGATGACGATGTCGGCGGCCCGGGTGTGCGAGGCCAAATCGAGGGTGCCGGTGTGGCAGAGGGTGACAGTGGCGTTCTCGCTGCGCCTGGTGAGCAGCAGGCCGAGCGGTCGGCCAACAGTGTTGCCGCGACCGACCACAGCGACGGTGGCCCCGCGCAGCGCCACGTCGTGCCGGCGGAGCAGCTCGACGATGCCGCGCGGCGTGCACGGCAGCGGACCGTCGTAGCCGAGCACGAGCCGACCCAGGTTGACCGGGTGCAGGCCGTCGGCGTCCTTGTCCGGGTCGATCAACTCCAGCACCCGCTGGGTGTCGAGGTGGCCCGGCAGCGGCAGTTGGACGATGTAGCCGTGGCACGCCGGGTCGGCGTTCAGCTCGGCCAGTACGTCGTCGACCTGCTGTTGGGTGGCGTCGGGCGGCAGTTCGCGGCGGATCGAGGCGATGCCCACCTCGGCGCAGTCGCGGTGCTTGCCGTTGACGTACGCCTGGCTGCCCGGGTCCGCCCCGACCAGGACCGTGCCGAGCCCGGGGATGATGCCGCGTTCCGCGAGTGCCTTCACCCGGATGCGCAGCTCGTCCTTGATCTCCGCTGCGGTTGCCTTGCCGTCCAGAAGCGTCGCCGTCACGACCGAATCGTCTCACGACCACCGCCCGCGGATCAGACGACCTCGCTCGGGCCGTCCGCCGCCCAGTGCTGCCGGGTTGCCGTCGGGCGGCCCGGGCCATGGTGGGGTGGCTGTCGCTGGAGTAACCGTGTGTGAGGTGTCGCTAGTCACTTTCGGTGACAATTTGTGGATTCGATCACGGTCGAACCAGACAGGGCGGGGCGGAACTGCGGAGATGGGACGGCCACCCCAGGCGGTGTCGAGGCGGCCAGACAAGGCCGAACGCACTGTCATTCGCGCGGATTTTCGCAGCTCAACGCCAATACGCCCGGTTTGGGGTAGCAGGTTCACTCGCTCCCGACAACTGAGGTAACCCCGGACTGTTACCCACCCGCAACCGCGTCGTTGTCGAAGCCCCGTCGCCGACCTACCGTTACCGCTTGTTGCGCAGCGTAACCCAGCGTCGGGCCTGACTGCGCAGCGTGAGGAGATGAGGAGGCTCAATGCGAGTTCGTAGACTCGCCGCCTGGACCGCCCTCCCGCTCGCGGTGACGCTGGGCCTCGCGGCCTGCGGCAGCGGCGGAGACGGTGGATCCGGTGGCAGCGACAGTTCGGTGGTCAGCATCCAGATCGCCGAGCCGAAGCACCTGGTTCCCACAAACACCACCGAGACGTCCGGATCGCAGGTGATCGCCGGCCTGTTCAGCCCGCTCGTCGACTACGACGCCCAGAACAAGCCGTACGAGGTCGCCGCGCAGTCGATCACCTCGTCCGACAACAAGGTCTGGACGATCAAGATCAAGGACGGCTTCACCTTCCACAACGGTGAGAAGGTCACGTCCCAGAACTACATCAACGCCTGGAACTACGGCGCGTACGCCCCGAACGGTCAGGACACCAACCCCTTCTTCGAGAAGATCGCTGGTTACGCCGACCTGCAGGACAAGGCGCCGAAGGCCAAGGAGATGTCCGGTCTGAAGAAGGTCGACGACCTCACCTTCACAGTGACGCTCTCGGAGCCGTACATCGACTTCAAGACGACGCTGGGCTACAACGCGTTCTTCCCGATGCCGGACGCCGCGTTCTCGGCGCCGGGCGTGCTCAAGGACTCCTACGAGCAGGCGCCGATCGGGCAGGGCCCCTTCAAGATGAAGGGCACCTGGCAGCACGACAGCAAGATCGACGTCGAGCGCTACGACGCGTACCCGGGCGAGAAGCCGAAGGTCAAGAACATCGAGTTCCGGATCTACCAGCAGCTCACCGCGGCCTACGCGGACGTCCTGGCGGACAACCTGGACGTGCTGCCCACGATCCCGACCGAGAGCCTGAGCACCGCGCCGAGCGACCTGGGTGACCGGTACAAGACCAGCCCGATGTCGTCGTTCCAGTTCCTCGCGTTCCCGACGTTCGACAAGGACTACAGCAACCCGGACGTGCGCAAGGCCATCTCGATGGCGATCGACCGTGACGAGATCACCAAGTCGGTCTTCAAGGGTTCGCAGACGTCGGCGCGCTCCTTCGTCGCTCCGGTCCTGCCGGGCTACCGGGAGGACACCGCTGGCAAGGCCGCCGAGTTCAACCCGACCGAGGCCAAGAAGCTCTACCAGGCCGCCGGCGGTCCGGCGAAAATCGTCATCTCGTACAACGGCGACGGCGGGCACAAGGACTGGGTCGACGCCACCGTCAACCAGCTCAAGGCCAACCTGGGCGTGGACGCGGTCGGCTCGGTCGAGCCGAAGTTCGCCGACCTGCTGACCAAGGTCGAGAAGAAGACGCCGGTGGGTGCGTTCCGGATGGGTTGGGTCATGGACTACCCGACCATGGAGGACTACCTCGGCCCGCTGTACAGCACGAACGGCTCGTCGAACTACTACGGCTACAGCAACCCGGAGTTCGACAAGCTGGTCAAGGAGGGTTCCGCCGCCAAGACGCAGGACGAGGCGATCGCCAAGTACCAGCAGGCGGAGGACATCCTGGCCAAGGAGATGCCGGTGATCCCGCTCCGCTTCGGCGAGAACGTGTTCGGCCACTCGTCCAAGGTCAAGAACGTGGAGATGGACCTGTTCCAGCGGGTCAACCTCGTCAAGATCGAAGCAGCCAGCTGAGCTGACCATGGTGCGGGCCACCCGGGCGACGAAGCCCGGGTGGCCCGGACCGCACCACCGGGGCCGGGCCGCAGCAGCGGACCCGGCGTCGGTGGTGCCGGCTCCCCCGGGCCGGACGGAACGTCTCGGATATTTCGGGTACGACCAGAGATGCCGTCCTGCGACCCTTTCGCACATTTCCGGAGAGACTGCTAAGCATGTTCCGCTACATCCTGCGGCGCCTACTGCAGATGGTCCTGGCGTTCTTCGGGACCACCCTGATCGTCTACGCGCTGACATTCGCCGGGCAGGGCGACCCGATCCAGGCGCTCGCCGGCGAACGGCCGGTGACGCCAGCGCAGCGGGCCTACCTGACCGAGAAGTACCACCTGGATGCCACTGGCGTCGGCGGCTTCTTCTACCGCTACTTCGACTACGTGAAGAACCTGCTCCAGGGCAACCTGGGCGAGTCACTCACCGGTCGGAACATCGGAGACATCCTTCAGCAGGCCTGGCCGGTCACCGTGCGGCTCGCGCTCATCGCGCTCGCTGTGGCGATCATCTTCGGCGTCACCGCCGGGGTGCTCGCGGGCATCCGCCGGGCCAGCATCTTCGACAACTCGACGCTGGTGCTCACCCTGCTGGTGCTGGGCATCCCGACCATCGTGCTGGCGCCGTTGGCGCAGTACTTCCTCGGCGTCAAGTGGCAGCTCTTCCCGCCCACCGCCGGCTCGGATCCGACGTTCTACGCGCTCCTGCTGCCGGGCATCGTGCTCGGCTCGCTGTCGCTGGCCACCGCCCTACGACTCACCCGGGCCTCGGTGGCGGAGAACCTGCGCGCCGACTACGTCCGGACCGCCCGGTCAAAGGGCCTGGTCAAGCGGCGCATCGTCGTCGTCCACGTGCTGCGCAACTCGCTGATCCCGGTGGTCACCTTCCTCGGTGTGGAACTGGGCAACCTGATGAGCGGCGCGATCATCACCGAGGGCGTCTTCAACATCCCCGGCGTGGGCTTCAACCTCTTCCGCGGCATCCGCACCGAGGACGGCCCCCTGGTGGTGGGCATCGTCAGCGTGCTCGTCGTGGTCTACCTGGTCTCGAACCTGGTGGTGGACGTCCTGTACGCCGTACTCGACCCGAGGATCCGCTATGAGTGAGCGCAGCGAACGAATCATCAGCGCAGCGTGCTTGGGCTCTCATGCCGGCGCCGAGCGCAGCGAGGTGCAGGCATGAGTGACTTTGAGACCGTGGCGGCCACCGAGAACCAGGCCGCGCGACGTGGCCCCTCCGGGGAGCCGGGCACGCCCAACCAGATCGGCGCCGCGCAGAAGCCCCGCAGCCTGGCCGGGGACGCCTGGCGTGACCTGCGCCGCAACCCGATCTTTTGGATCTCGCTGGCGCTGGTCGTCATCTTCAGCCTGATGGCGCTGTTCCCGGGGGTCTTCACCGCCAACAGCCCGAGCGACTGCCTGCTCTCCCGGCAGCACGCCGGGCCGTCCGGCGGGGCCATCTTCGGGTACGACTTCCAGGGCTGCGACACGTACTCCCGAGCGGTCTACGGCACGCGCGCGTCGCTGCTGGTCGGCGCGCTCGCCGCGCTCGGCACCGGCATCATCGCGCTGGTGATCGGCATGTTGGCCGGTTACTTCGGCCGCTGGGTCGACGCGGTGCTCTCCCGGGTGATCGACGTGGTGCTCGGCATTCCGCTGCTGCTGGCCGCGATCGTGCTGCTCAAGCGGGTGTCCAGTGACAGCCAGTGGGCTCGGATCGGCGCTGTCGTCTTCGTGTTGGCTCTCCTTGGCTGGACCACCGCCGCCCGCGTGGTCCGGTCCTCGGTGATCACCGCGAAGGAGCAGGACTACGTCGCGGCGGCCCGGATGCTCGGCGCCGGCAACAGCCGGATCATGTGGCGGCACATCCTGCCGAACTCGCTGGCCCCGGCGATCGTCGTGCTGACCATCGCGCTCGGCTCGTTCATCGCGGCCGAGGCCACGCTCTCCTTCCTGGGCATCGGCCTGAAGGCGCCCACCATCTCCTGGGGCCAGGACATCGACACCGGCCGGATCCACATGCGGGAGGCGGCCACCCCGTTGATCGTCCCGTCGGCCTTCCTGGCGCTGACCGTGCTGGCGTTCATCATGCTCGGCGACGCGATCCGTGACGCCTTCGACCCGAAGCTGCGGTGAGAACCTCATGACCGTCAATCCAACTCCCGCCTCTGCCACACCAGAGGGCGGTCACCTGCTGGAGTTGCGGGACCTGCACGTCGAGTTCCGCACCAACGAGGGTGTCGCCCGGGTGATCAACGGCGTGTCGTACCACCTGGACGCCGGCGAGACCCTTGCCGTGCTCGGCGAATCCGGCTCGGGTAAGTCGGTCACCGCCCAGGCGATCATGGGCATCCTGGACACTCCGCCCGCGTTCGTCCGCTCCGGCCAGATCCTCTACCAGGGTGAGGACCTGCTGACCCGCTCCGAGGAGCAGCGGCGGCAGGTACGTGGCAAGGAGATCGCGATGATCTTCCAGGACGCGCTCTCCGCCCTCAACCCGGTGTTCCCGGTCGGCTGGCAGATCGGTGAGACGCTGCGCCAGCGCGCCGGCATGTCCCGAGCCGACGCTCGACGTCGTGCCGTCGAACTGATGGATCTGGTCAAGATCCCGGGTGCCGCCAAGCGGATTGGCGACTACCCGCACCAGTTCTCCGGCGGCATGCGGCAGCGCGTCATGATCGCCATGGCGTTGGCGCTGGACCCGAAGGTGCTGATCGCCGACGAGCCCACCACGGCCCTCGACGTGACAGTGCAGGCCCAGATCATGGACCTGCTGGCGGACCTGCGCCGGGAACTCAACATGGCGATGATCCTGATCACCCACGACCTGGGTGTGGTCGCCGGTGTCGCGGACCGGATCGCTGTCATGTACGCCGGCCGGATCGTCGAACACGCCGACGTCCGCTCGCTCTACAAGGCGCCCGCCCACCCGTACACCAAGGGGTTGTTGGAGTCGATCCCGCGCCTGGACGTTCGCGGTCAGGAACTGTCGACGATCAAGGGGTTGCCGCCGAACCTGATGCGCATCCCGTCCGGCTGCCCGTTCCACCCCCGGTGCCCGTACGTCCAGCAGGTCTGCGTGGACGAGGTGCCGCACGACCTGGTCCTCGGCGACGGCCGGACCAGCGCTTGCCACTTCGCGCAGGAGGTCCGTGATGACAGCGTCGCCAGCTAACCCCACCAAGGTCCGCGGCGAGACCATCCTCTCCGTCGACAACCTGGTGAAGCACTTCCCGATCACTCAGGGCGTGCTGTTCCAGCGACAGATCGGGGCGGTGAAGGCCGTCGACGGGGTGAGCTTCGAGCTGCGTCGGGGCGAGACGCTCGGCGTGGTCGGCGAGTCGGGCTGCGGCAAGTCCACCCTCGCCCGGCTGCTGATGCGGTTGGAGACGCCCACCTCCGGACGCGCAACCCTGGAGGGCAAGGACCTGTTCAAGGCTTCCGGGGGTGAGCTGCGCCGGCTGCGCCGCAACATGCAGATGGTGATGCAGGACCCGTACACCTCGTTGAACCCGCGGATGACGGTCGGCGACATCATCGGCGAACCGTTCGAGATCCACCCGGATGCCGCGCCGAAGGGCAGCAAGGCCAAGCGGGTCCAGGAGCTGTTGGACCTGGTCGGGCTCAACCCGGAGCACATCAACAGGTACCCGCACCAGTTCTCCGGCGGTCAGCGTCAGCGCATCGGCATCGCCCGCGCCCTCGCGCTGAAGCCCGAGGTGATCGTCTGCGACGAACCGGTGTCGGCGCTCGACGTCTCCATCCAGGCCCAGGTGATCAACCTGCTCAAGCAGCTACAGGGCGAGCTGGGGCTCTCGTACATCTTCATCGCGCACGACCTGTCGGTGGTGCGGCACATCGCCGACCGCGTCGCGGTGATGTACCTCGGTCGGATCGTCGAGATCGGCACCGAGGACGAGATCTACGAGCGGGCCACCCACCCGTACACCCAGGCTCTGCTTTCTGCGGTGCCGGTGCCGGACCCGGAGGCCCGCGACCAGCGCAACATGATCCGGCTGGTTGGCGACGTGCCCAGCCCGGCCGACCCGCCGAGCGGGTGCCATTTCCGGACCCGCTGCTGGAAGGCCCAGGACATCTGCGCCACCGAGGACCCCAAGACGGTCCCGAGGGCAGCGGACCCCCACCCCTCCGCCTGCCACTTCGCCGAACTCCGCCCGGCCACCCCGGCCTAACGCCCCCCCCGCGATTGATCATGAAGTTATTGCCCTGACACGCCGACGTGCAGGGCAATAACTTCATGATCGACGGGGTCGAGCCGGGGGGTTGGGGGGTTGGGGGCCGGGGGGCCGGGGGGGCCTGGGGTTAGTGGAAGAAGTGGCGGGTGCCGGTTAGGTACATGGTTACGTTGGCCTTCTTGGCCGCTTCGATGACTTCCTCGTCGCGGATGGAGCCGCCGGGCTGCACGATCGCGCGGACGCCGGCGTCGATGAGGATCTGCGGGCCGTCGGCGAACGGGAAGAACGCGTCCGAGGCGGCGACCGAGCCGCGCGCACGATCGGCGCCGGCGCGGGCGACCGCGAGCTGCGCCGAGTCGACCCGGTTGACCTGACCCATGCCGACCCCGACGGTGGCGCCGTCCTTGGCGAGCAGGATCGCGTTGCTCTTCACCGCGCGGACCGCCCGCCAGGCGAACGCGAGGTCCCGCAGCAGTTCCTCGTCGGCGGCCTCGCCGGTCGCCAACTGCCAGTTGGCCGGGTCGTCGCCGGGGGCGTTCACCCGGTCGGCGACCTGGGCCAGCACGCCACCGGTCACCTGCCGCACCTCCACCAGCGCCGGCGTCCACGCCGGTGCCCGCAGCAGCCGGATGTTTTTCTTACCCTGCAACACGTCGACAGCGCCCTCGTCGAAGCCGGGGGCGACCAACACCTCGGTGAAGATCTCGGCGACCTGCCGGGCCAACTCGACCGAGACCGGCCGGTTGACAGCGATGACGCCGCCGTACGCCGACACCGGGTCGCAGGCGTGCGCCAGGCGGTGCGCCTCGGCGACGTCCGCGCCGACGGCGATGCCGCACGGGTTGGCGTGCTTGATGATCGCCACCGCCGGCTGGTCGGCGAAGTCGTTCGCGGCCCGCCAGGCGGCGTCGGCGTCGACGTAGTTGTTGTACGACATTTCCTTGCCGTGCAACTGCTCGGCCTGGGCCAGCCCGGCCGGGGCGTCCGGGTCGGTGTAGAGCGCGGCGGCCTGGTGCGGGTTCTCGCCGTAGCGCAGCGCTGTCGACTTGCGCAGCGCCAGCCCCGCGAACTGCGGCCACGAGTCGTCGGCGGGTGCCAGCTCCTTGGCGCACCACTGGGCCACCGCGACGTCGTACTCGGCGATGTCGGCGAACGCCCGGGCGGCCAGCGCGCGACGCTGGGCCAGCGTGAAGCCACCCTCGCTGAGCGCGCCGATCAGCGCCGGGTAACCGGCCGGGTCGGTGAGCACGGCGACCGAGGCGTGGTTCTTGGCGGCGGCCCGCACCATGGCCGGGCCACCGATGTCGATCTGCTCCACGCACTCCTCGACGTCGGCGCCCGAGGCGACCGTCGCCTGGAAGGGGTAGAGGTTGGAGACCAGCAGGTCGAACGCCGCCACACCCAGCTCGTCGAGCTGCGTGACATGGGAGTCCTTGCGCAGATCCGCCAGGAGACCCGCGTGCACCTTCGGGTGCAGGGTCTTCACCCGGCCGTCGAGCACCTCGGGGAACCCGGTCACCGTCTCCACCGGCGTCACCGGCACCCCGGCGGCGGCGATGGTGCCCGCCGTGCTGCCGGTGGACACGATCTCCACACCGGCCGCGTGCAGGGCCTGAGCCAGCTCGACCAGCCCGGTCTTGTCGTAGACGCTGACCAGCGCCCGCCTGATCGGGCGGCGCCCGTCCTGAGTGGGACTCACGGAACCGTGACCTTCCTTCCGGTGATGGTCCAGCCTTCGCGGACCAGCCGACCGACCTGCTCGACGAGCTGGCGTCGCTCGGCTTCCTTGATGCGCTCGGTGAGCGTGTCGACGTCGTCGTCGTCCAGCACCGGCACCGCTACCTGCGCGACGATCGGCCCGGTGTCCATGCCGGCGTCGACGAAGAAGAGGGTGGCTCCGGTGAGCTTCACGCCGTAGGCGAGGGCGTCACGCGGGCCGTGGATGCCGGGAAACGCCGGCAGCAGCGTGTTGTGGGTGTTCAGGTAGCGGTCACCGAAGGCGGCGAGGAAGTGCGGGCCGACAAGCTTGAGGAAACCGGCGGAGATGACCAGGTCGGGCTGGTGCTTCGCGACGTGCGCGGTGAGCGCGCGGTCCCAGTCCTCCCGGGTGTCGTGGTCGCGGACCCGTTCGACGAAGGTCGGCACCCCCGCCGCGTCGGCCCGGTCCAGGCCCGCGATGCCGTCGCGGTCCGCGCCGACCGCGACCACCTGTGCGCCGTACGCGGGGTCGGCGGCGGCATCCAGCAGCGACTGAAGGTTGCTCCCGGAGCCGGAGATGAGGACGACGATGCGGGCGACGGGCGCGGGCTCGGTCACCGGGCCACCCTATCGGGCAGGTCAGGGACCCCCTTCGACCGGGCGGTGCGCCGATCTTCGACGGTGCCGACGTGCGTCGACCCGGTACGCTGCCGCTCGCTCGGGCCGAACGCCGCGCCGGCCCACACACCGCCACTGATCCGGCACACGAAGCGGTCGACAAGGACCCTTTTGCCTGCTTTGGGAGACATGTCTTCCTGTTGCTGTACTGGGCTTTGGGAGGACTGACCGCGATCATGGATGGAAACAAAGAGCACCAACTGACGGAACCAGTCCAAGGAGCTTCTCGAATGCAGCCCGGTAACCCCGGTCAGGACCCGTACGGCCAGCAGCCCAACCAGGACCCGACCGCTCCCCAGCCGCCGGCCGCCCCGTACGGCCAGCAGCCCACCTCCGGCCAGCCGTACGGTCAGCAGCCGCAGGACCCGTACGCCGCGCCGCAGGCCCCGTACGGCCAGCAGCCCACCCCGGGGCAGCCGTACGGTCAGCAGCCGCCGCACCAGGACCCGTACGCGCAGCAGCAGCCCCCGTACGGCGCCAGCCCGACCTACCCGAACGCCGGGTACCCGCAGGCACGGGGGCAGAACAACACCCTCGGCCTGGTGGCGCTGATCCTCGGTATCGCGTCGATCCCTCTGGCCTGCTGCGCCATCCTGGGCATCCCGGTCGGCATCGGGGCCCTGGTGACCGGCTACCTGGGCAAGCAGAAGGCTGACCAGGGGCAGGCCAGCAACGCCGGCCAGGCCAAGGCCGGTCTGATCTGTGGTGCGGTCGGCGTCGCGCTCGGCATCATCTCGATCATCCTGAGCGTGGTGCTGAACGTCAACCTGCCCGCCCAGCCCTGACGGGCTCGGATTCGACGGGGCGCTCCGGGTTCACCCGGGGCGCCCCGCGCTCGTCTACCCGCTGGACCGCGGGCCAGTGCCCAAGTGGCCGCGACTCTACTGCGCGGGACCGCGGGTCAGCGCCCGGGTGGCGGCGGCGCCGAGCAGCGCGCCGACAGCTATGACACCGGCCGCGACCGCCCCGACCTGCCAACCCACCGGCCCGACCTGGGACAGCCGACCGGCGCCGAGCGGCCCGCCGGAGACCGCCGCGGCCGCGCCGAGCACCACCCCGGCCACCGGCCCGGCCAGCACCGCCGGCGCCAGCAGCTCGGCCCAACGCTGCGCGGCCCGCTCCGGACCTGCGAGTCGAGCCACCCGCCGGGCGAGCAGCCAACCGGCGACCATCCCGGCCAGCACCGGCACCGCGAGCAGCAGGGCGCCGAAGCCGTCCACCGGGCCGCGCGGCAGGCCAGCGAGCAGCGGCACGGCCGGCAGCGCGCCGACCGACACCTCGCTGGTACGGACCGCCGTGTCCGTCCCCACCGCGAACCCCGGCCCGAGCAGGTAACTGGTCGACCAGACCGCCGCGTTGGGCGCGTACGCCACGCTGACCAGCGTGATGCCGGCCTGCCCGGCGACCCCGGTCCGGTACGCCCCGATCATGTCGGCCGCGTCGCCGCCGCCGGTGGCCACCGCCAGGCCGGCCGCGCCCGCGCCCGCACCGAGCAGCAGCAGCCCGGCCACCAGGCCGGTGCGAACGCCGTCGCGCACCGGGCCCGGAAGCCGGGTGACGAGCAGCCGGGTCACGGCGGTGATCCGGACCGCGCCGACCAGCGCGGCGAGCGTGCCGACCGCCGCGAACGTGGCGCCCGCCCGGATCAGCGACACATTCGGCCCACCCGTGCCGACCAGCACCGCCGCGAGCGCGCCGAGCAGCGCGTACGCCACACCGACCGCGACCGCGGCGAGCAGTGCCCGGCGCGGTGAGCGGGTGTCGCGGGCACCCATCGCGCGGCTGACGTGCACGCCGGCGCGGGTCAGCCGCCAGAGCGCGAGCACTGTCAGCGCCAGCGGGGCGAGCCCGAGCGGCCCGGTCTCGGTGTGCAGCGGCACGCCGTGCCCGAGCAGCCAGCCGGCCAGCGCGGTGCGCAGGGTGCCGGTCACTGTGGTGCCGTCCGCGCCGAGCTGCACCAGGCCGAGCACGATGGCGACCGGCAGGTAGGAGGTGAGGGCGGCCCAGCAGGCGGCCACCCCGGCGGCGACTGGCAACGGCGCCCGCCCGCGCGGCGACCCGCCCGCGCGAGGCGCGGGCACCCGCCGGGCCGGTGCGGCACGGTCGACCGGCCGGTCGTCGGCGCTCACACCGCCGGGACGGCTGGGACGGTCAGGGGTGACGGGGGACATCCGCTCTACTCTGGCACGTCGCGCGGGCGGTGGCAGTCCGTTAACCCCTCCTAAGGTCGGCGAGTTCACCGAACCGACGTCCTGCCCACCCGGGCCGGTCTAGCCTCGGCCCTGAGGGGGCGCGAGTCGCCGCCACCCGGGACGGGCCCGCCGGTCGCGGTCCGGGCCGGCACGTCGCCCATTACCGCTCGGAGGACGCTGTGACGACGCCATACCCGCCTCCCCCACCCCCACCGGCCCGGGGACGCGACCGCACCACCCTCTGGGGCGTGCTGGGCATCGTGCTGGGACTGATCTGCTGCGGCATCTTCGGCATCGTCTTCGGCTACCTGTCCATCCGCGACGCCCGGCGGTACGGGCAGTCGCCGCTGCTCGGTTACCTCGCCATCGCGTTCGGCGTGATCAACATCATCGGCGGGGCGATCCTGCGCTCGACCGGCAACTACCCGTTCTGGAACAACGACTGACCAGCGCAGTGCGCGCGTACGCCGAAGGGGGTCGACCGTGACCGGTCGACCCCCTTCGTACTGCCTCACCGGCTCAGCTGCCGGACATGATCTCCCGCATCAGCTTCGCGGTCTCGGTCGGCGTCTTGCCGACCTTGACGCCGACGGCCTCCAGCGCCGCCTGCTTCGCCTCGGCGGTGCCGGCCGAGCCGGAGATGATCGCGCCGGCGTGACCCATGGTCTTGCCGGGCGGAGCGGTGAAGCCGGCGATGTAGCCGACCACCGGCTTGGTGACGTTGGTCTTGATGAACTCGGCGGCCCGCTCCTCGGCGTCGCCACCGATCTCACCGATCATGACGATGGCGTCGGTCTCCGGGTCGGCCTCGAACGCCGCGAGGGCGTCGATGTGGGTGGTCCCGATGATCGGGTCACCGCCGATGCCGACGCAGGTGGAGAACCCGATGTCGCGCAGCTCGTACATCATCTGGTAGGTCAGCGTGCCGCTCTTGCTGACCAGGCCGATCCGGCCGGAGCCGGTGATGTCGGCCGGGATGATGCCGGCGTTGGACGCGCCCGGCGAGGCGATGCCCGGGCAGTTCGGCCCGATGATCCGGGTCCGCTCGCCCTGCGCCACGTTGTACGCCCAGAACGACGCGGTGTCGTGCACCGGGACGCCCTCGGTGATCACCACGGCCAGGCCGATCGCGGCGTCGATCGCCTCGACCACGGCGGCCTTGGTGAACTGCGGCGGCACGAAGATGACTGTGACGTCGGCCCCGGTCTCGGCCATCGCGTCCGCTACGGACGCGAAGACCGGCAGCTCGGTGCCGTCGAATTCGACGGTCTGACCCGCCTTGCGCGGGTTGACGCCGCCCACCACGTTGGTGCCGGCGGCCAGCATCCGCCGGGTGTGCTTGGAACCCTCGGAACCGGTCATCCCCTGGACGATGACCTTCGAGTCCTTGGTCAGCCAGATAGCCATGATCAGACCCCCGCAGCTGCCAGCTCGGCGGCCCGCTCGGCCGCACCGTCCATGGTGTCCACCCGCTGCACGAGCGGGTTGTTAGCGCTGTCCAGGATCGCCCGGCCAGCCTCGGCGTTGTTGCCGTCGAGACGGACGACGAGCGGCTTCGTGACCTGCTCGCCGCGCTGCTCCAGCAGCGCCAGCGCCTGGATGATGCCGTTGGCGACCTCGTCGCAGGCGGTGATGCCGCCGAAGACGTTGACGAAGACGCTCTTCACGGCCGGGTCGGAGAGCACGATCTCCAGCCCGTTCGCCATCACCGCGGCGCTCGCGCCACCGCCGATGTCGAGGAAGTTGGCCGGCTTGACGTTGCCGTGCCGCTCACCGGCGTACGCGACCACGTCGAGAGTCGACATGACCAGACCCGCGCCGTTGCCGATGAT
Organism: Micromonospora sp. NPDC048947; assembly: GCF_040649495.1. NCBI lineage: Bacteria > Bacillati > Actinomycetota > Actinomycetes > Micromonosporales > Micromonosporaceae > Micromonospora > Micromonospora sp. NPDC048947. The sequence continues at coordinate 44,089 of NZ_JBEZFO010000030.1, read as the reverse complement.
GCCGACCTCGCCGTCGAGCTTGACGTAGTTGAGGTCCTTGGCCTTGGCGGCCTGCTCCAGCGGGTCCACGGCTGCCTGGTCGACAAGCGCCTCGTGGTCCGGGTGCCGGAACGCGGCATTCTCGTCCAGGCTGATCTTGGCGTCGAGCAGCAGCATGCGGCCGTCGCCGTTCTTGGCGAGCGGGTTGACCTCGACCAGGGTGGCGTCCTCGGCGACGAACGCCTGCCACAGACCGACGGCGATCTCGACCACCTGGTCGGCGACCTCGGCCGGGAAGCCGGCAGCGGTCACGATCTCGCGGGCCTTGGCCTCGTCCACGCCCTTCACGGCGTCGATCGGGGCCTTCACGACCTTGTCGGGGGTCTCGGCGGCGACCTGCTCGATGTCCATGCCGCCGGCGACGCTGGCAATGCAGAGGAAGGTGCGGTTCGCCCGGTCGAGCAGGTACGAGAAGTAGTACTCCTCGGCCACGTCCGCGGTCACCGTGATCATGACCTTGTGGACGGTGTGACCCTTGATGTCCATGCCGAGGATGTCGGTGGCGCGGGCCACCGCCTCATCCGGGCCCTCGGCCAGCTTGACGCCGCCGGCCTTACCTCGGCCGCCGACCTTTACCTGCGCCTTGACGACCACACGGCCGCCAAGACGTTCGGCGATCGCGCGGGCCTCTTCCGGGGTAGTGGCGACGCCGCCAGCTAGCACGGGCAAGCCGTGCCGCTCGAACAGGTCCCGCCCCTGGTACTCGTACAGGTCCACGATTGCGCGTCCCGTCCCGTCTCCGCGGCGCGCCGTCGCGCCGCCACCAGCGTTCACAAAACAGTTTGACGCCTGTCATCAGTTGAAACAGGCCATTGGCCGCAGCCTAGCGAGGTCGACACCGCCGGCAACCGAGCGGGTGCGCGGTGTGCGGTAATGCACAACCGGACATCAGGTGTGGCCGGTTTCCGGCCACGACTCGGTTGGCATCCACCGTCCGGGCGATGTTGTCCGGCTTGCGTAACCCCGCCGTGGGGGCGTCGTTGAGTCAGATGTCGGAGCGCTGAACAGCGCAAAGACGGGATACGGCCGATGCCCTGTCGGTCGAGGGGTGGCGGCGGGGCATCGTGCATAGAGGGGCCGGACGTGTGAGGGGTGCGTCCGGCCCCTCCCCCGTGCCCAAATTCGGTGGCGCAGCAGATCGGCGCGCCTCAGGAAACCGGCTGGGCCACGTTCTGTCGGACCCACTCGACAATCGCCTGGGTGGTGGCGCCCGGCGTGAAGATCTTCGCGACGCCCAGCTTCTCCAACTCGGGAATGTCGCCGTTCGGAATGATGCCGCCGCCGAACACGACGATGTCGCGGGCGTCCCGCTCACCGAGCAGCTCCAGCACCCGCCGGAACAGCGTCATGTGCGCGCCGGAGAGAACCGACAGGCCGACAGCGTCGGCGTCCTCCTGGATGGCGGTCTCCACGATCTGCTCAGGAGTCTGGTGCAGGCCGGTGTAGACGACCTCCATCCCGGCATCCCGCAGGGCGCGCGCGACGACCTTCGCGCCCCGGTCGTGGCCGTCCAGGCCAGGCTTCGCGACGACGACCCGAATCCGAGAGCTCATCAGCGCACACCTTTCACCGGCTTGACCGCCATCACCTTAACGAACGGTAACCCGGCGGGCGCGGCCCGGGAAATCCGGGCTCCGTCACCGGCCGTTACCCGGCGTGCCCACCGCGCAACCCGGAGAGGTCCGGCCCGGTGCCGTGCCGGCTTCGCCACGGTCGCGTCGCTGGCAGGGCCGGGGACGTCATCCCGGCGCGGTTCGGAGTCAAGTCGGACGACTCCGCCGGAACGGTCACGCTCGGCGACGAACGGGCAGCGACGGGGGCACCGTTCGGCGTCGCGATGCATGACAATCACGGACGCAAACGGACAGATCGACACGCCAATTTTTCGGTCTAGCTTGTGACTCGCCTGGCGGTTGGCTAACGTGTCCACGGTTGTCATCAGGTCCATGGACGGGTGACGACGCGGTCAGCGGACGTTCCACTGAAGCTTCAGGGGACGCCACCGGCCGCTTCGGAACCCCGACAACGGAGGGTGTGCGTGCGCCAGCGCCTGTCGTCTGAGCCCGATCGATATCGCGGTCGCCGCCGCGTACCCACCCCACCCCGCAGCCGTTACGCCGCTGTCGTCACCACCGCGTTCGTCGGTGCCGGCATCGTGGCCCTCGGCGCGAGCGCCCTGCCGGACGCCAAGGACGTCAGCCCGACGGTTCTCGACGAGCTCAAGCAGGCGTCGGTCACCAGCCAGGACGCCGCGGCCCGTGCCGACAACGCCGACCGCGCCTCCCGGGACAGCCGCAGCACTGACAGCGCCGAGCCCGAGGTCTGGCTGCTGCCGCTGCAGGGCTACGACTTCAACTCCCCCTACGGCGTCCGCTGGGGCAAGATGCACACCGGCGTGGACCTGGTCGCCGGCGAGGGCACGCCCTACGTGGCGATCCACGACGGGTTGGTCACCAAGGCCGGCTGGTTCGGCGGGTACGGCAACGCGGTGATCGTCCAACACGCCGACGGCAGCGAGGCCATCTACGGCCACTCCTCCGCCGTGAGCGTCAAGGAGGGCCAGCAGATCAAGGCGGGCGACCAGCTCGGCCTCGTGGGTCAGACCGGCCACGCGTACGGCACCCACCTGCACCTGGAGATCCATGTCAAGGGGCAGCCGACCGACCCGGTGCCGTTCCTCCAGGAGCGCGGAGTGGACATCAAGCTGCAAGTCGAGGCAATCTACAGCGAGGTAGCCGACCGCTGACGATGCGTAACGACCGCTGACCGCCCGGATCTGTCAATCCGGGCGGTTTTGCGTTGTGCGGTCCTGGCGGATGTATCCCGGGTCACAGGGTCGAATGTGACCGACGGCACCCGCCAACATGATCACTTTTCCGGATGTAGCGCCGCACAGCGGGTCATATCCGGGCACCGACCGTCGGCCCTCCCTTCGAGGGTTCGGTCCCCGCGCCCGCCCCACCTCGGCCCGACAGCAGTATTTCGAGGTCAAGTGCCCCTCGACTGTGAAGGTCCGCCGTGCAGGAAGACAGCCCCGTCCAGAACGAGAACACCCCCGACACCAGCCAGACCGCGCCGCAGCGCACCGGCCGACGGAACCGCCTCATCGTGCTCGGGGCCGCCGCCCTGGTAGCCCTCGGCCTCGGCGGTGTCGCCGTCGCCACCAGCGGCACCGACCACCCGGCACCCGCCGCCGTCTCCCTCGACGCCCAGGCCCGGGCCGAGGCCGCGAGCCGGGCCGACCGTTCGGTCCGTGAGTCGAGCACCCCGGTCGTCCCCTCGCTCAGCCCGACGCCCAGCCCGTCGGCGGTCAGCGCCAGCCCGGCCCCCACGAAGACGGCCGCCGCGAAGGCCAAGCCGAAGCCGAAGAAGACCACCAGGCCCACACCCGCCTGGGTCGACCCGATGCCGGGCGCAGCCGTCACGTCCTGCTACGGACAGCGCTGGGGCACCCTGCACGCCGGTATCGACCTGGCGCTGCCCTCCGGTACGCCGATCCACGCGGCGGCCGCCGGCACCGTGACCCAGGCCGGCGACGCCTCCGACGGGTACGGCAACTCCGTCTTCATCGACCACGGCAACGGCTACCTGACCCACTACGCCCACCAGAGCCGCATCGCGGTCACCGTCGGCCAGAAGGTGAAGGCCGGCCAGGTCATCGGCTACGAGGGCGCCACCGGCGATGCCACCGGCCCGCACCTGCACTTCGAGGTGCACCAGGGCATGTGGAACCAGATCGACCCGGCCCCGTTCATGCGGGCCCGCGGCGTCGACCTGGGCTGCTGAGGCCGCATTCCCCGCGCGGTCCGGGCGCAACAACAAGGAAAGAGTGGCCTCAGCGGTACGCGAGGCCACTCTTTCCTTGATTTGGTGCGATCTTGGGGATGCCGGGGTCAGAGTTTGTCGACCGGGGCGTGCCGGAGCACCAGCCACATGGTCTGGTCGCCGAAGTCGATCTGCGCGCGGGCACCCGGGCCGTGCCCCTCGACGGCGAGCACCCGCCCCAACCCGTACCGCTGATGGTTGACCCGGTCGCCCGCTGACACCTTCGGCCCCTGCGGCAGCTCGCTGGCCGTGGTCAGCCGGCTGGCGTCCACGCCGAGCCGCTGGGCCAACTGCGCCGCCTTCGGCGTACCCCCGGTGAAGTTGCCACGCGCGCCGGGCGCGCGGTCCGCGCGGCCACCGACGCCGCCGCCCCCGCCAGCCCACGAGGTGTACGACCCCTCGGTCCGCTCCCAGTGCACCAACTCGGTCGGCAACTCCTCCAGGAAGCGCGACGGCGGGTTGTAGGACGGCTGCCCCCAGGCCGAGCGGGTCACCGCCCGGGACAGGTTGAGCCGTTGTCGGGCACGGGTGATGCCGACGTACGCCAGTCGGCGCTCCTCCTCCAACTCGCGGGTGTCGCCCAGCGAGCGCAGGTGCGGGAAGACGCCGTCCTCCAGCCCGGTCAGGAAGACCACCGGGAATTCCAGCCCCTTGGCGGTGTGCAGCGTCATCAGGGTGACCACACCCTGGTGGTCGGGGTCGTCGGAGGGGATCTGGTCGGCGTCGGCGACCAGCGCCACCTGCTCCAGGAAGCCGGCCAGGGTGGCCCGCTCCCCCTCCTCGCCCAGCGCCTCGATCCGCTCGGTGTACTCGCGGGCGACGCTGACCAGCTCCTGGAGGTTGTCCACCCGGCCGGCGTCCTGCGGGTCCAGGCTCTCCTCCAGCTCGGTGAGGTAGCCGGAGCGGGTCAGCAGCGCCTCCAGCACCTCCTCCGGGGTGCCGGTCTCGGCCAGCTCGCGGGCGCCGTCGAGCAACGCCACGAAGTCCGCGATGCCGTTGGCCGCCCGACTGGAGATGCCCGGCGCCTCCCGGGCCCGGCGCAGCGCCGCGCCGAAGGAGATCCGGTCGCGGCTGGAGAGCGCCTCGACACACGCCTCGGCGCGGTCGCCGATGCCCCGGCGCGGGGTGTTGAGCACTCGCCGCAGGCTCACCGTGTCGTCGTCGTTTACCACCGAACGCAGGTACGCCAGGGCGTCGCGGACCTCCTTGCGCTCGTAGAAGCGCACCCCGCCGACCACCTTGTAGGGCAGGCCGACCCGGATGAACACCTCCTCGAAGACGCGGGACTGGGCGTTGGTGCGGTAGAAGACGGCGACGTCGCCGGGGCGGGTCTCGTCGGCGTCGACCAGCCGGTCGATCTCCCGAGCCACCCAGTCGGCCTCGGCGTGCTCGGTGTCGGCCACGTAGCCGACGATCTGCTCGCCGGCGCCGGCCTCGCTCCACAGTCGCTTCGGCTTGCGGGAGGTGTTCCGGTCGATCACCGCGTTGGCCGCGTTGAGGATGGTCTGGGTGGAGCGGTAGTTCTGCTCCAGCAGGATCGTCCGCGCGTCGGTGAAGTCCCGTTCGAACTCCAGGATGTTGCGGATCGTCGCACCCCGGAACGCGTAGATCGACTGGTCGGCGTCGCCGACCACGCACAGCTCGGCGGGCTCCAGCCCGTCGGTGCCGGAGACCAGCTCCTTGATCAGGACGTACTGGGCGTGGTTGGTGTCCTGGTATTCGTCCACCAGCACGTGCCGGAACCGCCGGCGGTAGCTCTCCGCGACGTGCGGGTGGGACTGGAGCAGGTGCACCGTGGTCATGATCAGGTCGTCGAAGTCCAGGGCGTGAGCCTCACGCAGCCGACGCTGGTAGAGCGTGTACGCCTCCGCGAGGGCCCTCTCGTTGGGCCCGGTGGCCCGCGCCGCGAACTGCTCCGGGTCGACCAGCTCGTTCTTGAGGTTGGAGACCTGGGCGGCCAGCCCACGCGCCGGGTAGCGCTTCGGGTCGAGATCCAGCTCGCGGGTGACCAACTGCATCAGCCGGCGGGAGTCGTCCGCGTCGTAGATCGAGAACGTCGACTTGAGGCCGGCGTGCTCGTGCTCGGCACGCAGGATCCGCACGCAGGCCGAGTGGAACGTCGACACCCACATCAGGCGGGCCCGGGGGCCCACCAGCGCGGCGACCCGCTCCTTCATCTCGCCGGCGGCCTTGTTGGTGAAGGTGATCGCGATGATCTCGCCGGGGTGCACGTCCCGAGCGGCGAGCAGGTAGGCGATCCGGTGCGTGAGCACCCGGGTCTTGCCGGACCCGGCGCCGGCCACGATCAGCAGCGGCGAGCCGGCATGGCTGACGGCGTCGCGCTGCGGCCCGTTCAGCCCGGCGAGCAGCTGCTGCGGATCGAGACGCGCGGCGGACGCCCCGGGTCGGTGCGGGCGGGCCGGCGCGGACTCCGGCGCAGGCGGGGACGCGGGGATGTCGAAGAGAGGATGCATCGCCCGACAAGTCTATGCCGCCGGCCCGACACTGCGCCGCTGGCGCTCAGCAGCTCGTGCCCGACGGCGCGCACCACCACCCGGCACGCCCACAGGCGGGAAAGGTGCCCTTCGCGACGCGGAATGCTTGCGCACCCGGCAACGACGTGGGCATACTCGACCACGTGATCGCTGCGCGCTTCTACTTTTACTATGGCACCGGGAGTCCGGCAGCCGTAGGTCGCGCCTGATCGATTCAGACCTGCTAAAGCCCCGGGCTCCTGGAGTCCGGGGCTTTTTCCGTCCCAGGTTCCGGGCACCGGGCACCACAGTGCGAGAGGTACCCGATGATGACAGACGTGATGGAGCAGAGCGGCAGCCCGATCCGACCGGGGCAGCCCGCCGCGCAGGGGGCTGAGCCGGCGGTGGCCACGCCACCGACCGGCGCGGATGCCGAGCCGGCCGAGCAGCAGACCGGCACCCAGGAGCCGTCCGCCTCGGCGCGGATCGTGCAGATCAGGGAACGGATCGACGAGATCGACCACGCGTTGATCACGCTCTGGCAGGAGCGGGCCGCGTTGTCCCAGGAGGTCGGGGTGACCCGGATGGCGTCCGGTGGGACTCGCCTGGTGCTCTCCCGGGAACGGGAGATCCTGGAGCGTTTCCGGGTCGCGCTCGGCGCCGACGGCACCCAACTTGCCCTGCTACTGCTCCGTGCGGGCCGCGGGCCGCTGTGAGCCGCCGGGGCCGTCCGGGCCCCGGTGAGCCGACTGGGGTGGCCCACACCGCCCGAGTTGGCCGCGCACGGCCCGCTGACGCCGCGTGGGCTACCAGGCGGTCGCGCGGCCGATCCGGGTCGCTGACAGACGAAACCGCCTGCCGTCGTCGTGGTGACGGCGGCAGGCGGTTTCGGTGACTCACACCTCGTGGCTGGCGACGATCTCGCGCTTCTCCGCGAAGTGGCAGGCGCTCGGGTGGTCCGAGCCCCGTCGGATCTCCAGCAGCGGGACCTGCTCGGCGCAGACGTCCTGCGCCTTCCAGCAGCGGGTCCGGAACCGGCAGCCCGAGGGCGGGCTGACCGGCGACGGCACGTCCCCCGTGAGCCGGATGATCGTCTTGTTGTTCCGCTGGGTCGGGTCCGGCACCGGCACTGCGGAGAGCAGCGCCTGGGTGTACGGGTGGGTCGGCCGCTCGTAGATCTCGTCCTCGGTGCCGATCTCGACGATCTTGCCGAGGTACATCACCGCGACCCGGTCCGAGAGGTGGCGGACCACCGACAGGTCGTGCGCGATGAAGACGTACGACAGGCCGAACTCGCCCTGCAACTGCTCCAGCAGGTTCATGACCTGGGCCTGGATGGAGACGTCCAGCGCCGACACCGGCTCGTCGCAGACGATGATCTCGGGCCGCAGCGCGAGCGCGCGGGCGATGCCGATGCGCTGACGCTGACCGCCGGAGAACTGGTGCGGGTACCTGTTGATGTGCTCCGGGTTGAGCCCGACCAGGTCGAGCAGCTCGCGGACCTTCGCCCGGCGGCTGCCCTTCGGCGCCACCTCCGGGTGGATCTCGAACGGCTCACCGAGCAGGTCGCCGACGGTCATCCGCGGGTTCAGCGAGGTGTACGGGTCCTGCATGACCAGCTGGATCTGCCGGCGCAGACGCCGCAGCGCCCCACCGGACAGCTTGGAGATGTCCTGGCCCTTGTAGACCACGTTGCCGGCGGTCGGCTTCTCCAGGTTCATCAGCACCCGGGCGAGCGTCGACTTGCCGCAGCCGGACTCGCCGACCACACCGAGCGTCTCACCGGCGCGCAGCCCGAACGAGACCCCGTCGACCGCCTTGACCTGACCGACGGTCTTCTTGAACACCACACCCTGCGTGACGGGGTAGTGCTTGACCAGGTCATTGACCTCGAGGATGTTCTCAGACACGGTTCACCAGCTCCTCGGCGAAGTGGCAGGCGCTGGCCCGGGCGGGGCCGACCTGCAGCAGCGGCGGGACCTTCTCCCGGCACACCGGCTGAGCCATCGGGCACCGCGGGTTGAACGGGCAGCCCGGCGGGATGTTCATCAGGTTCGGCGGGAGGCCCTTGATCGTCCGGAGCTGCTGCCCCTTCTCGTCGAGGCGCGGGATGGAGTCGATCAGACCCAGCGTGTACGGGTGCGCCGGCTTGGCGTACAGCTCGTACACGTCGGCTTCCTCGACGATCCGGCCCGCGTACATGACAGCGATCCGGTCCGCGACGTCGGCGACCACGCCGAGGTCGTGGGTGATCAGGATCATGCCCATCTGCCGCTCGCGCTGAAGCTCGGCCAGCAGATCCATGATCTGGGCCTGCACAGTCACGTCGAGCGCGGTGGTCGGCTCGTCAGCGATCAGCACCTCGGGGTCGAGCGCCAGCGACATCGCGATCATCGCGCGCTGCCGCATACCGCCGGAGAACTGGTGCGGGTAGTTGTTGAACCGGCCCTTGGCGTTCGGGATCTTGACCTGGTCGAGCATGTCGATCGCGCGCTTCTTGGCCTCCGCGCGGCCCATGCCCCGCCGGACCCGGAACTGCTCGGCGATCTGGAACCCGACGGTGAAGACGGGGTTCAGCGCGGAGAGCGCGTCCTGGAAGATCATCGCGATGCCCTCGCCGCGGATGCGGCGCCGCTCCTCGTCGGACATGCGGAGCATGTCCTTGCCGTGGAAGCGGACCTGCCCACCGGTGACGAAGCCGGGCGGCGTGTCGAGGATGCCCATGATGGTCTGCGCGGTGACGCTCTTACCGGAGCCGGACTCGCCGAGCACGGCGAGGGTCTCCCCCGCGTCGACGTGGTACGTGACCCCGTTGATGACCTTTGCGACGCCGTCCCGGGTGCGGAACTCCACCCGCAGGTCGTCGACCTCGAGCAGGCGGCCGGAGGGACGCCCGGACCCGCCGGGTCCCGGCGCTGACTGCTCGGACACGAGAATGTCGGACAACTGGATCTCCCCTAGCGGAGTTTCGGATCGAGGGCCTCGCGGACCGACTCACCGAGCATCACGAAGCTCAGCACTGCGGTGACGAGGAACGCGGCGGGGAAGAACACCAGCCCCGGCGCGACCCGGACGAACTGCTGCCCATCACTGATCATGATGCCCCAGGACACCACCGGCGACTTCAGACCGACGCCCAGGAACGACAGGGTGGCCTCGGCGCCGATGAACGAGCCGACCATGATCGTGCCGTAGACCAGCAGCGGGGCCAGGCAGTTCGGCAGCAGGTGCTTGAGGATGATCCGGCCGGTGCCGGCACCCAGCGCGCGGGCCGCCACGATGTAGTCGGCCTCCTTGGTGGCGAGCACCGAGGAGCGCATCAGCCGCATCACGACCGGCCAGCTCAGCACGATCAGCGACGCGATCACCAGGCCCATGATCTGGGCCTTGCTGTTGCCGGCGCCCGACCCGTTGAAGGTGGTCAGGATGACGATCGCGCCGAGCACGAACGGCAGGCCGAAGAAGACGTCGGCGATCCGGCTGAGCAGCGCGTCCACCCAGCCACCGCGGTAACCGGAGATGATGCCCATGGTGCCGCCGATGAGCAGGGTGCCCATCACGGAGAGCACGGCGACCACGATGGAGGCCCGTGCGCCGTAGATGACCCGGGCGTAGACGTCGCGGCCCTGCACGTCGTAGCCGAACCAGCCATTGGCGGACGGCTTGTCGAGGCTGCGGGACAGCGAGCCGTTGACCGCGTCGCCCGGGGCGAACAGCGCCGGGAAGGCCGCCATCAACAGGAAGATCACGATCAGCGTGGCCGAGATCCAGAACAGCGGCTTGCGCCGCAGATCCCGCCAGGCGTCGCCGAGCAGGCCGCGCGGCTTCTCGTTGCTCTGCGGCTGGCCCGCGGTGGCGGGAGCGGCGGAGTCGGTGGGGTGTGCGCCAGGGGTGCTGACGATCGATGCGGTACTCGGGTCACTCATAACGGATCCTCGGGTCCAGGGCGGCGTAGAGCAGGTCAACCAGCAGGTTCATCACGAGATAGACCAGCACCAGGACGACCACGATTCCTACCACCGTGGCGCTTTCCTTGGTGATGATCGCCCGGAAGACCTGACGGCCGATTCCGTTGATGCCGAAGATTCCCTCGGTGACGATCGCGCCACCCATCAGGGCACCGAGGTCGGTGCCGAGCAGGGTCACCACCGGGATGAGCGAGTTGCGCAGCAGGTGCACGCCGACCACCCGGCGCATCGGCAGGCCCTTGGCGATGGCGGTCCGCACGTAGTCGGCGCGACGGTTCTCGGCGATGCTCGTTCGTGCCACCCGGGCGATGTACGCCACCGACGCGCTGCCCAGCACGAAGCCCGGAACGATCAACTCGGACCACCGCATCTCGGAGGAGACGGTCGGCTTGATGATGCCCCACTGCACACCCAGCAGCCACTGCAGCACGAAGCCGACCACGAAGACCGGCAGCGCGATCAGGAACAGGGTGGAGACCAGGACCAGGTTGTCCAGGAAGCCGTTACGCCGCAGACCACTGAGGACGCCGGCGCCGAGGCCGATGATCGCCTCGATGGCGAGAGCCACGAGGGCCAGCTTCAGGGTGTTCGGGTACGAAGTCAGGATGATGTCGCTGATCTCGCGCTGCGAGAACGTCTGACCGAAGTCGCCCTGGAGCAGGTTCTTCATGTAGTTGGCGTACTGCACGAAGACGTTCTGGTCGAGGTGGTACTTCTCGGTCATGAAGGCGATGTACTGGTCCGGGCAGCGACGCTCACCGCACTTGCCGGCGAACGGATCGCCCGGAACGGCCCAGACGAGCCAGTAGATCAGGAACGTCGTACCGATGAAGACCGGCACGAGTTGGAGCAGCCGTCTCAACAGATAACGGCCCATGGGGTGGTCCTCCAGACAGGGGGCGCGTCGGACGGCCGACACGGTGGTGACAACGTGCGAGTGGAGTGTTGTAACACCCAATCGCGGAACGGCCCCGGGTCGGGCTCACCGGATGTGGCGAGCCCGACCCGGGGTCAGACCGTTCGGATCAGAGCTCGACCGAGGTGATGTCGATCTCGCCGACGTTGTTCAGCTCGAGCTTCTTGATCTTCTCCGAGTGGCCGGACTGCTGACCGTAGAAGTAGACCGGGATGCTCGGGACGTCCTGGTCGACCTTCTCGACCGCCTTGGCGAACGCCTCGTGCGAGGCCTCCAGGCTCGGCGCGCCGCTGGCCTGCTTGGCAAGGGCGTCGACCTCGGTGTTGCTGTAGAGGCCGTCGTTCGAGGAGCCGTTGGTGACGAAGAGCGGGTTGACCCAGTTCTCGACGTCCGGGTAGTCCTGCTGCCAGGCAGCACGGTACGGGCCGGTCATCTTGTGGGCGTTGATGTTCTGGCGGAACACCGCGAAGGTCGGCACACCCTCGGCGCGCGCATTGATGTTGAGGTTGGTCTTGACCTGCTGCGCGACGGCGTCCATCCAGTCCTTGTGGGCGGAGTCCGCGTTGTAGTAGAAGACCATCTCACCACTGAAGCCACCGGCCTCGGCGAGCAGCGTCTTGGCCGTCTCCGGGTCGAACTTGCAGGCGGTGCAGTTGCCCGGCTTGGCGCCCGGGGTCAGCGGGTTCGCCCAGCTGTCGGCCGGCTTGCGGGTACCGAAGAAGATCTTGTCCGAGATCTCCTGCCGGTTGACGGCCAGCGACACCGCACGACGCAGCTTCGGGTTCGCGAAGCGCTTGTCGTAGACCGGGAACGCGATGAACGCGGTCGACGGCGTGACGGTCGAGCGGCCCCGGTCACCGAGGTCGGTCTTCCACTTGTCACCGGCGAGCGCCGAGGTGGGGACAACCTCCATGAAGTCGAGGTTGTTGGCCAGCAGATCGGCGTAGGCGGCGTTGTCGTCCTGGTACAGCTTGACGTCGACGTCCTTGACCTTCATCTTGTCGCGAAGGTTGTAGTCGTCGAAGCGCGTCAGCTTGATGAGGGAGTTGTCCTCCCAGGACACGAACTTCACCGGGCCGTTGCCGATCGGCTTCGTCTTGCCGAACTCTTCCGGCTTCATGGTGAAGAAGACGTCCGGCAGCGGCATGAAGGCGCTGTAGCCGAGCTTGGTCGGGAAGACCGCGGTCGGCGCCGACAGGGTGACCTCGAAGGTCTGGTCGTCGATGACCTTCAGGCCGGACAGCTTGTCGGTCGTCGGCGTCGGGGCCTTCTTCGGGCCGTCCGCGCCATCCGGGTCCGTGGTGTAGGTCTGGTCGAAGCCCGCGATGTCCGCGAAGAAGGTGCCGTTCTGCGCGCCGTTCGGCGAGTAGGCGGCCCAGTTCCAGGCGTCGACGAAGTTCTTCGCCTTGACCTCGGTACCGTCGTGGAACTTGGTACCGGCCTTGATCTTGATCGTGAAGACCTTGGAGTCCGTGGTGTTGATGGACTCCGCCAGCGCGTTACGCGGGGCCCCACCGTCGTTCGGGTACTCGACCAGGCCGGTCCACATCCAGTCGATGATCTTGCCGCCACCGGTCTCCGTGGTGTTCGACGGGACCAGCGGGTTCTCCGGCTGGACGCCGTGAACAACGATCGAGCCGTCCGCGCTGGCGGCAGTGTCGCCGTCGCCGCCGCTCGAGCAACCGCTCGCGACAAGCGCGGCAGCCGCGCTGAGCGCGATAGCGCTCGTCGCCCGCTTCGAGACTCTCATTCCGAGGGGCCTCCTCTTTCTAACCAGGTTCCGTCGTGGGTTTCACGCACGTTTGGGGGTGACACCGCCCGACCACCCCGGGGCGCGGGTCGCCGGGACCACAGGGAAGTTGGGGACACCCCTGATGTTCCGATCCGCCGGGCTCCCCCACCAACGAGGCCTGACACGACGCAACCGACACAGCCACGGGCCGCCGAGATCGGCGAAATCGTGGTCGTGGGGCGTACGGAGTGCCACACACCGATGGTGAGGTGCTGCCACTGTGACACCCACTGGCCTCTTCCGTGAAGGTGCCGTTATCAAGCCGTTAGTTGCCCGCCACGTTGCCGATACTTGAAAAATGATCATAAAACGCCCGACGCGGGCGGCACTGAGCAGGAAATACGTTGCGCCACCCGAACAGTGGGCCTCGGCCCCTGCGCGAGCGCCGAGGTCACCCGAGCCCGCTGGGACGTCCGTCTCCACTCACGTTTCGACCCGTCCGGATGAGGGCCCCTACGGCTACCCGGACACGATCATCGGCTGGGTGTACGAGGGCGCGCCGGACGTTTCTCTGATCCTCGCCGGTGCGACGAGCCGTCACACGAGACGGCGATCCGCCGCCCAACGGGAGAGCTCGTAGCGGTTGGACATCTGAAGCTTGCGCAGCACGTTCGACACGTGCGTCTCCACAGTCTTGATGGAGATGAAGAGCTCCTTGGCGATCTCCTTGTACGCGTACCCCCGGGCCAGCAGCCGCAGCACCTCACGCTCACGGTTGGTGAGCTGATCCAGCTCCGGGTCGGCCACCGGCGCGTCCGGTCGGGCCGCGAAGGCGTCCAGCACGAACCCGGCCAGCCGTGGGCTGAACACCGCGTCCCCGTCGGCCACGCGACGGATCGCCGCAGCCAACTCGTCCGGGGAGATGGTCTTGGTGACGTACCCGCGGGCACCGGCACGGATCAGCCCGATCACGTCCTCCGCCGCGTCGGAGACGCTCAACGCGAGGAACTTGACCTGCGGGTGCGTACGCCGCATCGCCTCCAGCACCGCGCGACCGCCGCCGTCGGGCATGTGCACGTCGAGCAGCACCACGTCCGGGCCGACGACGGCGATCCGGGTGACCGCCTCGGCCACCGTGCTCGCCTCGCCCACCACCTCGACGTGGGCGCCCAACTCCGCACGCACCCCGGCTCGGAACATGGCGTGGTCATCCACCAGGAACACCCGCAGCCGCTCGGGGCGGGCCTCCGCCGGGTCGAGGTGCTCGGTCGGCTGCTCGGCCATGGTCATCTGTTCCTCTCCGCTGCGGACGAGTCCCGGGAGATCGGCAGGATCAACCGGACCTCGGTCCCCTCCCCCGGGCCGGACCGTATTTCGGCCCGTCCGCCGTGCCGCTTCATCCGCCCGATGATCGAGCCGCGTACGCCGTGCCGGTGGTCCTCCACGGTATCCGGATCGAAGCCCTTCCCCCGGTCCCGGACGAAGACACTGACCTGATCCGGCTCCACCTCGGCGTAGAGCGACACGGTCTGCACACCGGCGTGCCGGGCCGCGTTCACCAACGCCTCCCGGGCGGCCGCGACCAGCGCCCCGACCTTCTCGTCGGTCTCCCGGTCCCCCACCACGACCGTCTCCACGCTGATCGCGAAGGTGTCCTCGACCTCAGCCGCGGCCTGCTCCAGCGCGGCGGCGAAGCGCTCACTCGGCGAAGCGGTCGGCTTGTAGAGCCAGTTGCGCAGCGAACGCTCCTGCCCCCGGGCCAGCCGCTGCACCGTCTTGACGTCACCGGCGTTGCGCTGGATCAGGGCCAACGTGTGCAGCACCTGGTCGTGCACCATGGCGGCCAGCTCGGCCCGCTCCTGCTCGCGGATGCGCCCCTCCCGCTCCGAGCGGAGCTGGCTGTACGTCCGCCAGAGCACCGGCGCGGCGACCACGCCGACGCCCGCCAGCCCGACCAACGCGAAGATCACGCCATTGATCACCGCGTCGAAGTTCTGTGCCGGCGAGTACACGGCCGCGACGCCGATGATGCCGACCGCGACCAGCACTCCACCGCCGATGAACCGCAGCACGAAGGCCCGCCGGTCGCTCTCCTCGACGACCGCGCCGAGCCAGGGCACCGGCATCGCGTCGCCCCACTGTCGCCGCCGCTCGGGCGCGGACTGATGCCAGATCACCCCGGCGCCGACAGCGATGATGGCCACCAACCAACCGGCGGTGCCCGCCGCGCCGACCGAGTCGAAGACCATCACCTGGATCAACAGGACACCGAGCCCGATCCCCACGAACGGCAGGAGTTGGGCGACGTCCCGCCGGGGCGGCACCGCCGTGTCACCGGGACGCAGCGGCACCACCGCCCAGAAGGCGGCGTAGAGCAGCAGGCCGAGCCCGCTGAGCCCGAGCAGCACCATGAACGCGACGCGCACCCGCAGCACCGAGATGCCGAGATGGTCGGCGATACCGGCGGCGACGCCGGCGGCCATCCGGTGCTCCGGGGCGCGGTACAGGCGCGGGGGCGAGGTCACGGTGCTGATCGGAGGCTCCCTGGTCACAGTGGCGGACAGGTCGAGGTCGGTGACTCGATCGTCACACGCTGCGGCGTCCGCGACCACGGGGACGCCCCCGACATTCCGGCCGCAGGATCTCAGGGTGGGGTCAGGGTCGGGTCCTGAGGTCGTTCGGGTGGGCCGGGCAGCAGGATCGAAGCATGACCGAGGAAGCTGCCCCGCCGCCCCGACCGGGGTCGGCACAGCCGGGCGGTTCAGCACCGCCCCCGCCCACCACCACGCCCACCGAATGGACCGAGCCCAGCACGTTCGGTCCGCACGCTGGCACCGACGCGACCGCCGGCACCGCGCCCGGCGGGCCGACCGACGGCTACGCGCCACCCACGGCGGGTTACGGCCCAGGCCCGGGGTTCGCGGCGGGCACCGGCTACGGCCCGGGCGGCACGCCACACGGGCCGGGTGGTCCCGGTCCGTCCGCGCCGCCACCACCGCTGGGCGGCACCGGCTTCACCTCGCGGTACGGGCTGGTCCGGCCGCGCGAGGGACGGTATCTGGCCGGTGTCTGCGCGGCGATCGGGCGCGCCACAAACACCGATCCGGTGCTCTGGCGGGTGCTGCTCGCGGTGCTCGGGTTCTTCGGGGGCATCGGCATCCTGGTGTACGTCGCCGCCTGGCTGATCATCCCGAACGAGGGCGACACCGCGTCCCCCGTCGAGTCCATGCTCGGCCGTGGTCGTTCCAGCATGTCCCCGGTGACGGTGATCGTCCTGGGCATCCTGGTCGCGGCCAGCTTCGCGTACATCGTCACCGACGCCTTCCGCGCGGTGCTGCTCGGCGCGGCCATCCTGGTCGCCGGCGCGCTCCTGCTCAACCGGGACGGCCGCAATCCACGGCCCGGCACCCCGGGTGGTCCGCCGCCCGCCGCGTCGGCCGGCAACCCGGCCGGTCCGGTCGTCCCACCGGTGGCCTGGCCCGCACCGTCGTACGGCGCGGCGCCGTCGACCGGCCCAGCGGTGACGCCGCCGATGTTCAGCACCGGTCCGGGGTACGCCACAGCGACGACGGGGGCGACGCCCACCGCCACCATCCCGGCGTACGACGTGCCGCCGACCAGCGCGACGCAGCCTGTGTCGGCAGTCGGCCCGGTGTCCGGGCAACCGGCCGGCACCACGGCCGCCCAGCCCGGCTGGCCGAGCACCGCCATGCCCAGCGCCGGCTGGCCGTCGGCACCGGTGAGCAGCACACCCACCGCCCCGACCGGCTATCCGACCGCCCCGCCACCCTCCGGTTACCGTCCACCGTTCGCGCCGCACGGCCCGTACGCTTCGCCGACACCGGCCGCGCCTCCTCCGCCAAAGCCACCGAAGCCGCCGAAGCGCCCCAAGGAGCGGTCGCCGCTCGGCGCGGTGACCTTCTCGCTGATCTTCCTGGTGCTCGGTCTGGTCGCCCTGCTCGACCTGCTGGACGTCTTCGCCATCAGCGCCTCGGCGTACTTCGCTGCCGCTCTGGCCACTATCGCGCTGGGCCTGCTGGTCGGCACGTGGTTCGGGCGGGCACGCTGGCTCATCGCGCTCGGTCTGGTGACCGCGGCGGCGCTGGGCACTGCGACAGTCGCCGAGTCCTACGACCGGATCCGGGGGGTCGACGGCGCGGTGACCTGGGCGCCCACCGACTACCGCGACCTGGCGGACCGGTACGAGAACAGCTTCGGTGACGCAGTGCTCGACCTGCGCGGGATCGACTTCGCGAAACGGGACAGCCAGGTGACAGTGGCAGTCAACTTCGGCCAGGCGACGGTGGTCGTGCCGCCGAACGTTGACGTCACCACGGTGGCCGACGTCAACGCGGGTGACGCCACCATCTTCGGCAACCGCTCCGGCGGGCTGGACGGCCGCCTGCGGGAATCCACGGACGTCGGCGCGGACGGGCCCGGCGGCGGGACCCTGCGCCTCTACATCCATGTCAATGCCGGCAACCTGGAGGTGACCCGGTGAAGGCTCACCGCACGGATCTGGTGTCGTTCGCCTTCGGGCTCGTGTTCCTGGCGCTGTCCGCCTGGTGGCTGCTCGCCCAACTGCTCGGGCTCGCGCTGCCGCCGGTCGGCTGGTTCCTGGCCGGTGCACTCATCCTGATCGGGGTCTTCGGGCTGGTCGGCGCGCTGCGCTCGGGTCGACCGAACCAGCCGGAGCCGATTGCCGGTGCCGGTGCCGGTGCCGGTGCCGGTGCCGGTGCCGCCGAGGCTGTCGCTCCCGTCTCCGGCACGTCCGTCTCCGGCGTACCCGTCTCCGGCGCCGCCACGTCGACGTCCGGCGCGGCCCTGCCGGTCTGGGAAGCCGAACGGTCCACCTGGGACACTCCCTCCTCGGACCCGACGCTCGCCTCGGACCGGACGTTGGAGACGCCGACCACCGAGGTACGGGCGCAGGACGTGCCGGCCACCGACGTGATCCACCCGGCCTGGCTGGCACATCCGCCGTCGGAGCCGCCGACCGAGCCCATTCCCGGCCAACCCGGCATCGGCAACGACGAGCCGACAGTCGGGAACCTCGCCCGCCCGGCCTCGGCAGAGGGGGACGAGCCGACCCGGTCCGACCAACCGGTCGAGGCCACCGGCGACCAGCCGGGTGACGAGCGCGAGAGTCCGCGCGGGCAAGCCTGACATCGGGCACCCGCCCGCGTCGGTCCACCGCATCCCCACGGCGGTGCGGCCGGCGCGGACGGACGCATATGCTGGCTGGTGGAGATCTCGCCTCCGCCGGCCGGCCCGTCCCGCCCATGGCGGTCCCGCCGCGATTCCCGTCTCTACCCCCGTCAGGAGCCCGCCCGACATGACCCAGTCCCCCGCCGTGCGTACCACCGGCCGGTCCGGTCCGGTCCGCATCGGCGAGCGAGCCGCCCGTACCCTCGTCGCCGAGCTGGCCCGGATCAACGACCCCAAGGCCGCCCTGCTGGTCGGGGTGACCCCGGACTCCGCGGTGCTGGCCGCGGCTGTCGATGCGCTGCTCCCCGGTGACCGGCTCACCGTGGTGCCCGCCGAGCCGTTCGGCGCTGCGGCGCTGCGCGAGCACGTCACAGCCCAGGGCCGCTGGGTCGCCGACCGGGTGAGCGTCGTCGACTCGCTGGCCGAAGCCGAAGCCGCCGCGGTCGTCATCGCCGCTGAGGTGTTCACCGGCACCGCCGAGGCCACCCGCAGCGGCGTCGAGGGGTTGACCAAGTACCTGACCGACGGGGCGGTGCTGAGCGTGGCGACCGTCGCCACCCCCGGCCGGACCGAGGGTGCCGCCGCCGAGCTGGCCCGACAGGACGCCCTCTACGGCGTCGGCGCCGATCTGGTGCTGCGTAACTCGCCACCGGTGCGGGTCTACCGACTGCGCTTCACCCCGGCCAGCCCGACCACGGCCGACAGCCTGGCCCCCGCCTACCGGCCGTCGAGCGTCCCGGTGACCCGGGGCATGCACATCGACTCCAACGGCGTGGCGGCGGCGGGCATCGCGCTGGGCCTCGCGGCACTGGCCCGGGTGGCACGCCCGTCGTCCAAGCTGTGGCTGCTGCCGGCCCTGGCCGCCGGGCCGGTCGCCGCGTTCTTCCGGGATCCCGAACGGGACGTGCCGGAGGACCCGAGCGCCGTGGTCGCCAGCGCGGACGGGAAGGTCCTGTCGGTGCAGCGGCTGCACGACGAGCGCTTCGGCGACGGCGAGTGGCTGCGGATCGCCGTGTTCCTGTCGGTGCTGGACGTGCACGTCAACCGCACCCCGGTCGCCGGCAAGGTGGTGGACTACTTCGTCGCCGACGGCGGCTTCGTCAACGCGATGAAGCCGGACGCCGAGCACAACGTCGCCGCGTACACCGTGCTGGACACCGCTCGCGGCACCGTGGTGGTCGCGCAGCGGACCGGGCTGATCGCCCGCCGGATCGTGCAACGCGCGCCGATCGGCGCGCTGCTGGCCAAGGGCGAGCGCTTCGGGCTGATCCGGTTCGGCTCCCGGACCGACGTCTACCTGCCCGCCGATGCCGCGGACCCGCTGGTCGGGCCGGGCGACAAGGTGGTCGGTGGGTCCACCGTCATCGCCCGCTGGCGCTGACCCACAAACGCAAAGAACGGGGCGCCGCTGTCCGCGGCGCCCCGTTCTTTCTGCTCAGATCAGGCGGTACGACGTTGCCGCAGCCAGAGAACCGGCCCGCTGACCAGGTAGCCCACCACGATCAGGGCGAACGTGAGCCGGATGTCGACCAGCGCGCCGATCACCGGCGCCAGCCAGAGCCACGGCGGCAGCTTCACCAGGCGGGCGAGCTTTGCGTACGGGAAGCTCGACACCATCGCGAAGGCCAGCAGCGCCACCCCGGCGACCAGCACGGCACCGGGCACCGGCAGGCCGATCGCCACCGTCACGGCGAGCACTGCCGCCGCCATGGTGGTGGGCACCCCGCAGAAGAACCTGCCGTCCTTGGGCGAGACGTTGAAGCGGGCCAGTCGGATCGCGGCACACGCCGCGACCAGGGCGCACGCCACCGCCGCCGCCGCCGTGGAGACGGAGCCGGCGAGCGAGGCGTAGACCACCACCGGCGCGGCGAGACCGAACGAGCACATGTCGGCCAGTGAGTCCATCTGTGCGCCGAACGGGCTTGCCACCCCGAGCCGCCGGGCCAGTGCGCCGTCCAGACCGTCGAAGCCGACGCACGCGATCAGGCAGAGCGCCGCGATCCGCACCTCGCCCTGCATGGCCAGGAAGATGGCCAGCATGCCGAGCATCAGGCTGGCCAGCGTGCAGGCGTTGACCAGGCCGAACTTCATCCGACGCGCGATGGTGCGCTCGCCGGGGAGCAGTGGGATCGAGTGGGCCTCGTCGGTCTGCGTCATCGGCGGCATCGCCGGGCTGACCGGCATGACCGCGGCGACGTCGGCTCGGTCCAGGCCCAGTGTCGGGTCCACGCCCAGTGTCGGCCGGCTGAGCCGGTCCAGGCCGTAGCGACGGCGCTGCCGATCGGCGTACCGGTGCTCGGTCGGGGCCAGGTCGGTCGGGTGCAGGTCGCCGTCGCGGCGGCCGACCCGGACCAAAAGCACCTGGCGGGCGAACGTGCTGCTGCGGCGCAACCGGCCCGCCCAGCGACGCCCTGCGGGGCGCGGACTGTCAGTAGTACGACGCCGGCGCCATGGGGCTCTCGGCACGTTTCCTCCATCACCGGATCTGCTGACCGCCAAGTGGCGGGTGTCCGGCTGTCTCGTGCCGGACCTTGCATGGCCCGGCAGCCGTTTTGCGGAGTACACCATCGCATAGGGGAACATGGCTTGGCGATAGCTGCCGGCGGTACTTATATCTGGCTTAAACCGCTCGAACCGCTCGCTTGTTCCCATCCCGGGCTTCATCGCCCGTTTCCTCCATCATTCCCGCCTTTGACTGTACCGGAGGGTCACCAAGTCGGCTCACCGAGCGGGGTGCTATCGGCCACTCTGTCCGATTGCCACGGCAGCGATGTCGCTCAACGGCAGGTCAGCCGCCTCGTCGCGGGTGAACCACCCCGCCCGCGCCGTCGACCCCCCGGCGGACTCGGTGACCACCGCGTCGGTGGGTACGTCCACCAGCACCCGATAGATCACCCGTACGCCATGCCAGTCCAGAGGTCGACCCTCCGGGCCCAGCGCGGCAGGATTGTGCAGATTGTTGACGCCCAGAAGCTCCACGACCCTGCCCACCTGCCCACCCTCCTCGACCAGCTCCCGCAGCAACCCGGTGGCCGGCTGCTCGCCGTGATCGGTGCCACCGCCGGGCAGATGCCACAGACCGGCCCCCGGGTAGCCCTCCGCGATCTGGGTGAGCAGGATCCGCCCGGCGGGATCGGTGACCAACCCGTACGCCCCGAAGCGCAGCCGGCGGTCGGGGTGCTGCGGCGGCAACAGGTCCCGCGAACGGTGCGCTGCCGGCGGCAGTGGCGTGACCGGCAGGCCGAGCGCCTCGGCGGTGAACGGGGTCAGCGGCAACTGCGCCACCTCCGCCAGCGAAAGCCAGCCAACTTGATCAACCAGAGCAGCCCCGCCGACCCGCAACCCGCCCCAGGGCTGGGGGTTCTCAGGCCCCGCGCCCTGAGGCCCCGCGCCCTCAGGCCCCGCGCCCTCAAGCCCCGCGCCCTCAAGCCCCGCGCGTTCAGGCCCTGCGCCCTCAGGCCCCGCGCCGTCGGACAGTGCGCCTTGGGGCATGTTGAGCTCGAACAACAGCCGGTCGGTGTGCAGCGCGGCCTTCTCCTCCGTGAAGGTGGCCACATCGGCGACCACCGCGAGTAGTCGCGTCACAGCGATCGTCAGCCCGGCCTGCTCGGCGACCTGGCGGACCACGGCGTGCTGCGGGTCCTCGGCATGCCCTACGGCACCGCCCGGCAACCGCCAGAACCCGGGAAACTCACCCTCCGCCCCATCCCGAACCATCAAGACCCGGCCCGAGTCCCGCACCAGCCCGTAGGCCCCGACTCGCCTCGCAAACTGCACCTTTGCTCGCCCCCGCTTCGCACTCACAACTGTTGATCATTGAAGTTATCGCGGTCCATCTCGCGTTCCGACAATAACTTCATGATCAACGCGAGGCAGTGCACGGGAACCCGCAGAGCTTGGCGAGCCGGGGCGTCGCACGCGTCCGGGCCCTCCATCGCGTCCAGGGCCTCCGGCGCGTCCAGGGCCTCCATCGCGTCCGAGGGCTCCAGCGCGTCCGAGGGCTCCAGCGCGTCCGAGGCCTCCAGCGCGTCCGAGGGCTCCATCGCGCCCGAGGGCTCCATCGCGCCCGAGGGCCTCCGGCGCGTTCCGCGGGTCGTAGCCCGACAGCCCATGACAACGGCCAATTCGCCCGGCCAAGACCCGTTCAGCCTGCTTTGCGACCGATCCGCTTCACCCTATTAGCCCTCATTGTGCCGTCCATTCGCGTCGCGGGAGTCGAGACGAACGGTGATCGACTCGGGTTCACGGAAGGCGCGGTATGCCAGCGCCTGGGACACCGCGCCTTCAAGGAATCCGAGTGGATCACCGAGGGGCGTGGCGGCACGCCGATGATTGCCTGCCCGCGACGCCCGCGCGGCGCCCCTCAGAGAGGCGTCCCGGAGTCAAGATCGCGTAACATCCAGGATGTAGTGGCATCGGCGCGCCGGTGAAGCCACTACATCCTGGTTCGAGCACGATCTTGGCCCGACGCCCAAGGCCCGAGGGCCAAACACCCGGGGCCCGAGGCCCGGTACCCGACACCCGAGGCCCGAGGCCCGAGGCCCGACACCCGAGGCCCGGGGCCGGAGGCCCAAGACCCGACGCCCAAGGCCAAGACCCGACGCCCAAGACCCGACGGCATGGGCCGGCGGCGCGACGCAGGGTCAGGTGAGTTGGGCGGCTTGGACTGCTTCGGCGGTCACCTCGGTGAGGCGGTCGGTGGGGAGGGCGCCCAACTCCTCGCGGCCGAACCAGCGGGCCTCGCAGGTGGAGCCGCCCACGTCGGCCACGGTCAGTGGGTTGGGCTGGTCGACGACGACCCGGTAGAAGGCGCGTACGCCGTGCCAGTCGATCGGGTAGCCCTCGGGGCCGAGTGAGGCGGCGTCGCGGTGGCTGGCGACGCCGAGCAGTTCGACGAGGCGGCCGGCCTGGCCGGTTTCCTCGATCAGCTCTCGGATGAGTGCCGCGCCGGGCTGTTCGCCGTAGTCGGTGCCGCCGCCGGGTAGGTGCCAGCAGCCGGCGCCGGGGTAGCCGTCGGAGATGCGGGTGAGTAGCACTCGACCGGCGGGGTCGGTGCAGACCGCGTACGCGGCGAAGCGTTGGGCCCGGTGCAGCCCGTCGGGGCCGGGCACGGCGTAGAAGGAGGGGAATTCGGGTGCCTCGTCGGGCACCACGTCGGCTGAGGAGGCGGGCAGCCCGAGGGCGCGTGCGGTGAACGAGCGCAGCGGCAGTTCGCGCGCCTCGTCGAGGGTGTACCACCGGGCGAGGTCGGTGGGGCGCTCGCCGACCCGGTCGGCGAGGGTGCCACCGCGCACTGCCACCCGGTAGATGAGCCGGTCGGTGTGGATGGTGATGCCCCGGTCCGGGAGTGCCCGCATGTCGGCGAGCACGTCGGCCAGGCCGGAGACGGCGACGGAGAGGCCGGTTTCGGCGGCGGTCTCACGAACGACTGTGTGGTTCGGGTCCTCGCCGTGGTCGACCGCCCCTCCGGGCAGCGACCACGCGCCGGGGGTGCCGGAGCGCTCCGATGCGCGGACCAGCAAGACTCGGCCGCTTGAATCAGCACAAACTGCGTATGCCGCGATCCTGCGGAGCGGCTTGAGCAAGGTGGTCACGGAAGCAAATTCTCCCCGGGCCGGGTTACCGGAACGGAAAAGAGTCGGATTCCTGACTATCTGGCCCCGGTCAGGGATCGGTCAGGGTAAGGATCCGGGCGGTCACCGAGGGCGGGCCGGTCGCCAGCGCGGACCGTGGGGGTATGACATCGACCACCGCTCCCCGTGCCCCGTACAAGCAGCTTCGGCGACCCACCACCGACCGCATGGTCGCCGGGGTCGCCAGCGGCGTCGGCCGCTACTTCGCCGTCGATCCCACACTGGTCCGGGTGATCTTCGCGGTCACCGGCCTGCTCACCGGCGGGCTCGCGCTGTTCGCGTACCCGATCATGTGGTTCCTGATGCCGGAGGAGCCCAGCGGCGCGCCGGCCTGGCCGCACGCCGCGGGCGTCGCGCCGCAGAACGGCCCGCCGCCCACCGCCGGGCCCGCGCCCGGCGGGGCACCGCAGGGGTACGCCCCGACGCCGCCCTACCCGCCGACGACCCCGTCCGGCCCGCCGCCGGCTGCCTGAGCGGCGCTCACTCCCACTCGATGGTGCCCGGCGGCTTGCTGGTGACGTCCAGGACGACCCGGTTGACCTCGGCGACCTCGTTGGTGATCCGGGTGGAGATCCGGGCCACCACGTCGTAGGGCAGCCGGGACCAGTCGGCGGTCATCGCGTCTTCGCTGGAGACCGGGCGCAGCACCACGGGGTGCCCGTAGCTGCGCCCGTCTCCCTGCACACCGACGCTGCGCACGTCGGCGAGGAGCACCACCGGGAACTGCCAGACACCCCTGTCGAGGCCGGCGGCGGTCAGCTCCTCGCGGGCGATCAGGTCGGCCTGGCGGAGCAGGTCGAGCCGCTCCTGGTCGACCGCGCCGATGATCCGAATGGCCAGACCGGGACCGGGGAACGGGTGCCGCCAGACCATCGCCTCGGGCAGGCCCAGTTGGAGGCCGAGCGTCCGGACCTCGTCCTTGAACAGGGTGCGCAGCGGCTCGACCAGCGCGAACTTCAGGTCTTCCGGGAGGCCGCCGACGTTGTGGTGGCTCTTGATGTTGGCGGTGCCGGTGCCGCCGCCGGACTCCACCACGTCGGGGTAGAGGGTGCCCTGGACGAGGAACTCGACGTCGCCGTGTGCGGCGATCTCGCGGGCCGCGGCCTCGAAGACCCTGATGAACTCCCGACCAATGATCTTGCGCTTCTGCTCCGGGTCGATCACCCCGGCGAGCGCGCCGAGGAACCGGTCGGTGGCGTCGACCACCTTCAGCTTGATGCCGGTGGCGCTGACGTAGTCCTTCTCCACCTGCTCGGCCTCGCCGGCGCGCAGCAGGCCGTGATCGACGAAGACGCAGGTGAGCTGGTCACCGACGGCCTTGTGCACGAGCGCCGCGGCGACCGCCGAGTCCACCCCGCCGGAGAGGCCACAGATGACCTCCTTGTCGCCGATCTGGGCGCGGATCCGGGCGACCTGCTCGTCGATGATGTTCTCGGGAGTCCAGGTCGGCTCGATGCCGGCGATGTCGTAGAGGAAGCGGGTAAGCATCTCCTGGCCGTGCGCGGTGTGCCCGACCTCCGGGTGGAACTGCACGCCGGCCCGGCGACCGGCCAGGTCCTCGAATGCGGCGACCGGCGCGCCCGCCGACTCGGCGGTCACGGTGAAGCCCTCGGGGGCCTCGGTGACGCAGTCGCCGTGGCTCATCCAGACCGGCAGGTCCGCCGGGAGGTCACGCAGCAGCACACCGGGGTCGAGGAGGCGGGGGCGCAGCGGGGTGCCGCCGTACTCGCGGTTGCCGGTCCTGGTGACAGTGCCGCCGAGCGCCTGGGCCATCGCCTGGAAGCCGTAGCAGATGCCGAAGACCGGCACGTCGGCACTGAACACGCCGGCGTCGATCTGCGGCGCGTCCGGGGCGTAGACGCTGGACGGGCCGCCGGACAGGATGATCGCGGCGGGGTTCTTCGCCAGCATCTCGGCGATCGGCATCGAGTGCGGCACGATCTCGGAGTAGACCTTCGCCTCACGGACCCGGCGGGCGATGAGCTGGGCGTACTGGGCTCCGAAGTCCACCACGAGGACGGGGCGAGGCAGGCTCATGTGCACGAAGCCTACCGACAGTCACGGCCGCCGCCGGCACCGGCTCGCCGTGGCGGCAAAGGTACGGCTCGGTCAATGAGACAGCCGGAGACTGCCAGGGGTTGAAACCGCCCTCTACCCTCGCGACCGTGGATGCCTGGGTAATGGACGAACACAGCAAGGGCCTGGTCGCCCGGCAACTGAAGACGATCACCGTGAACGCAGAGCGCGTCCGGGCGGCACTCGACGAACTGCAGGTACTCCTGCCGGACGACCCGGACCCCATCGACGGTAGTCGGCGACGGTGGCGGATGGACGAGGTCGAACTGACGGTGGAGCTGACCGGCGAAGGCGGCGTAAAGCTGCTGGGCAGCGCCAACGTTGGTGTTACGGGCGGTATCCGGGTGCTTTTCAAGCGAGCCGAGTAGCGTAATGCGGCGGGCGCTCCTCATCGGCATAGCCCTCTACACCGGCGGTTACAGCGATGCCATCGGGCCAGCCGTCAAGGCGGACATTCAGAAGCTCAGACGCGGCCTCGGCGACAGCGGAGTAACCGTCGCAAGGACTATCCTGGCCGACACTGCCGAAGTCGGGTCGGATGCTATCCGATCGGCGATCGCCGAATTTTTGATCGACTGCGACGTCGACGACGACCTGATCGTCTACTTCAGCGGGCACGGCCGCTACTTTGACGGAGTCAGCTATCTAGTGCCGTCGTCCGTCAACCCACGCTTGCCGGATCAACGCAGCTATTTGGTGCCAGTGCGTTTCGAGTCGGAGATCGAGGTCAGCCCGGCCCGCTCAGTCACCTTCCTGATCGACGCCTGCCGAGACGGCGAGCCAGGCGATGGCACGCACCTTCCACCAATGCCGTCGAGCACCGCGACCACATTCATTTTCGCGACGCGGGCTTCGGCTTTGGCCCACAGCGTCGCAGGGGCCGACGCTTGCAGCGTGTTCACCCGGGCGCTCGCGGAACTGCTACCCAGCCTCCCACCGGAGGTGCGCCTCGCCCGGGCTGCCACGCTGGTACAGGACCGGATGACGCTGATCTGCGGGCAAGAGGGCCTACCCACCCAACAATTGGACGTGGTCAGCAATGTCAACCCGGACACCGCCGCATTCCCCCTATTCGCGTTCAGCCCTGCCATGCTCGCCGAGGACCGGTGGAGCCGACTGCTTCGCAACGAACTTCCCGACATCCTGGGCGAGACGCCGCACGGCCGCCCGGAACTGCCGCCTGCACAGGTCGAGCGTCTGCTGAAGATTGCGGATGACCTGGAGGCAGAGGCGTCGGCCGAGTCAGTCATGGCCGGCCGCCCGAGGAGTCCATGGCTGCAACCCGGTCTCGTTGATCGGCTTGCCCGCACCCTGAAGGAACTCGCACCCGCCATCCTCGCCACCCCGCTCGAACGGCTGGTGCTGGTCGGGTTGGTCGCAGTGGTCGACGCGGCTTTCCGCGACGCCGAGGTGAGCCTGCTGACCCGAAAGGATTCATGCTGGTCGTTGGACTGCGTTGTCTCCGCCGAGCCCGCGTTGCGTCGGGCCATTGACTGGGGGGATGTTCCCGCGTCCCCACTTCGACAGTGGGCCGCTCACCTCGCCGCAGTACGGGAGTGTGCGCTCGACACCACCGGCAACCTCCGGCAGGGCATTGCGCACATCGTCCGGGGGATCGAGCCGGACTTGCCGGCAGCCAGTGTCGGTCGGACCGTGAACTACCTCATCGAGGCTGTGCGGTACGCCTTCGACCCGTCCCGCAGCTTGACGGACTTCGACCCAGTCGAATTGGAAATCGACCTAGAACCTGTGCGGTCGAGCATCAATGGTTGGCGGCTGGCCGCCGCACTGCAACTGCTCTGGCGTCTGAGCCTTGACACCCGGTTCTTCGAACCCGCTAGCGGCATCCATCTGGCGCACGACGACCTGCCCCTCGCCGACGCATTGGCGGGGCTTCAGGAGGCCCGCTGGCACCGGGTGCAGAACCTCCTGGATCTAAGCCTCTGGACCCGGAGCGCGCCGATCGACCTCGCGATCCGGCAGCTCGTTGTGGAAATCAACGAGATCCTGCTGACCCACCGCCAGCCGGGTGGTCCACTGCACCAGACCAAGACGCCACACCTGATCGCCACGAGCCGGCTGCAACCCGAGCGAGCGTCGTTCCGCCTGCCGCACGTGACCTTCCGGGTCTCCACCTCGGAGACGCGGCACCTCCTGATGGGCACCAATCTCTATCAGGACCCATCGCTCGCCGTACGTGAGCTGTACCAGAACGCCGTCGATGCCTGCCGTTACCGGGAGCGCCGGCTCCAACATCTCCAGGGCGACGAGTACGACTGGAGCCCAACGATCAAGTTTCGGATGGGTGTCGAGGGTGGGCGCCGGTTCCTCGAATGCCGGGACAACGGAATCGGTATGTCACACCACGAGATCCGGGAGGCGTTCGCGAAGGCGGGTCGCAGGTTTCGGGACCTTCCTGAGTTCATCCAGGAGTCCGCCGAATGGGCCACCGACGGCGGAGCGGAGTTCCAACCGATCTCGCAGTTCGGCATCGGAGTGCTCAGTTACTTCATGATCGCCGACGAGCTCGAGGTGCGTTCGACTCGTGTCGACCGCCGGCTGGGTCTCCAGGCGCCGATCCGGGTCCGAATCCGCGGTGGGTCGGACCTGTTCCAGATCAGCCACGGCGGCCAGGTCGAGCCCACTGGGGGCGGAACAATCGTTCGCCTGTTCCTCAATCCCGAGTTCCAGGAGTTCGATCTGGCGGAGGCGCTGAACAACACCGTCCGAGCGCCCACCATCCCGGTGCTCTTCGAGGGTCGGATATGGCGCGCAGGCTGGCTGTACGACCTGAACGGCAGCGAGGTCACGCCCTGTTTCAGGGCACCGGATCTCGCAGTCTTCTTCCACGATGGTCCGGGAGAGATCCTCGTCAACGGCATCCCGATCACCGATTCCCAACGCTCTCGATCGAACGGTTGCACCGTCTCACTGGGCGGGTGGGCTCAGCCGAACCTCAGCGTGGACCGTCGAACGCTGCTGGGATACGACCAACGGGCGGTGAGCGAACGGATTCAGCAGGCCGCCACCAGGGTGGGCGGCTGGGTCGACGTGTCGGGGAACTGGCTCTTAAGTCTCTTCAGTACAGACATTCCCGCAGCGCGTCTGGCCTGGCAGACGCTGCGCGACCGGCCGCTGATCGTCCACCCAGCGGTCACATACGAAGAGATCCCTGATTCTGAGGCCTACCGGACCAAGCCATTGTCACTGGTGCCCGAGCGAGACGGACTGTATCTGCGCGACCCGGATCTGCTGCACCGCCGAGGAGGCACACGCCATGTCCTCGATGCCGCCCGCGTCGCCGTGGTCATAAATGCCGAACGAGCTAGCCCTCCCCCAGGGCTACCGCCTTTCGACGACCGGCTGGCTGCGATCCTCAACAGAAACCGCCACCTTCCCGCCGACTTCAGCCCCATGTCCCGCCGGAGAGGCAGCAGCGAGGATGCCATCAGCGGGACGTTTGAGCGCGAGCGAGTCCTTGGCGAAATGCTAAAGCTGGCAGAATATCTACAGGTCACTCTGGGAGCGGTCGCGGTCTACGCGTGGGCGCTGGCGCTGCTCGAGCAGCCGGCGACACTCAGCCTCACCACTGCGGCAGCCGGCCTGTCGGCTAGGCGTAACGCGGAAGTTTGGCGGTCATTGGCCGACTCTCCACTCCGTAACCTGCCGATCATCCTTCGCGACCTGACCCTCGCTGTGGTCAGCACTCGAGCCCTGGAGGATGAAGTGCCCGGGTGGCCAGCCAGTCGCATCGCCCCCGCAGCGGCGAGGCTTCCGGTACCGACACTCGACCGGCAGACCGCTATGAAGAGGCTCAGCCAACGTGGACCCATACCCCTTAGCGACCTCAGGGTCGAAGCGCATAGCATCCTCCACGGGGATCCGAAGCTAATAACCCAGCCCGAATACACCGACGTGACTCCGCGATTAAGTCGCTTTGCGGTGCTAGCGGTATCCCGTGACTATGACAGCATCGCTCCGTTTCATCGCACTACCCTTCCCGCACTCAATGTCGCCTTCGCCGCATATGACGCATCTTGGGAGGACGGTCCAGGCTACGACGAGATCATGGATGAGCTTTCTGCCGCAGGCTTCCAGACAGAGCCGCACGTCGAGAATTGGTCCACGGTGATGGCGGCTGTCGAAGCCTGCCCCGCACTGGCCCAGAGCCACGGACGCCCACTTGACGACACGGTCGACGATCTGCAAACGCTGATCGCCATCCTGGACGAGTTCGAATGGGATGACCTGACTCGCGCCATCGACCTCTTCGTAGAAGCGGGAATGGGGAGCAAACGACTGACCGAGACACGTCGCCTCCGACCAGAGTCGAGAGGCCAGCTCAGGCGGCACGTCGAGGTTCTCGGCGGGCAACTTTCCCACGCCGTCGTCACCATCGACACGGTGGTGGCACTCGCCACCCGGGAGGGCGGCACGCTCGGGCAGGCGCTCACTGATCTGGGGCGGTACCGCGGTCTGACCCGCCGCTTCGACCTGCCCGCACGCCTTCCAGCCGGACTCGCCGACCTAGCCCCAAGCACGCTCGTCCAGCAATTCTTCGCAAAGTCTCCTTGGGACGGATTTGCACGCAGCGGCCCGAACTGGGCGCTGCGGGCGCTGCGCATGTCAGCCCTGACCGGCACGTCGGTGCGGGATGTCGCAACCGAGGTCCGCCAGTTGCTCGTTTCGGGTGGCGAGGACGTTGCACCGCTCGACCAACTAACGTCGGTCATCGACCGACCAATCGTCTTCGACGACCTCCTCGTGCTCGGCACGCAGCAACTGGATCCACCGCCCACCGATCCGGCGGAGATCGCCGCCCTCTGCCGGCCGTTCGCCGTCGACCCGGACGGTCTGACTGATCGTGCGACATCCTGGCTCGCCGCGCCCCGCCTCAAGGTTGACGAGCGCGACTGGCCGACTGTGCAATGGCTCCTCGACGTCAATTCCGAATAGTCTGAGGTCACTAACGAAGCGCGCCGGGAGCGCCCGGCGGGACCGCCGGGTTGCGTGGGGGTACGGGTGGGAGGCGGCGGTACGGGGAGCCGAGCGCCGGGCGGGGGTCCTCATCGCCCCGGTTGGGCCAGAAGGACATCGCCCGTTCCGCCTGTGCGGTGATCGTCAGGGACGGGTTCACGCCCAGGTTGGCCGAGACTGCCGCGCCGTCGACCACGTGCAGCCCGACGTGCCCGTACACCCGGTGCCAGGGGTCGATCACCCCGTCGGCCGGGGTGGCCCCGATGACCGCTCCGCCCAGGATGTGCGCGGTCATCGGGATGTCGAAGGGTTCGGTGAGCGCACCGCCGGGGGTGCCACCGATCTCGTCGGCGAGCATTCGGGCGGCGGTGTTGCCGGCCGGGATCCAGGTGGGGCTCGGCGTGCCGTGGCCCGGCCCGGTGACCAACCTGCTGCCGAGTGGGCCACGCCGCCACCGGGTGGTCAGCGAGTTGTCCACGGACTGCATGACCAGGGCGATCACCGTCCGTTCCGACCAGCCGCGTACCGACAGCATCCGCGCGGCCAACCGGGGCTGCCGCACGATGCTGCCCAGCCAGCGGCGTACCCGGTGTGGGCCGCCGTCGACAAGCAGCGACTGGAGCAGCCCCATCACGTTGGAGCCCCGCCCGTAGCGGACCGGCTCGATGTGGGTCTGCGGGTCCGGGTGGAACGAGCTGGTGATGGCCACCCCCTCGGTGTAGTCCAACCGCTCGGCCCGGGCCCGTCGACGGGGCACCGAGGCGCCGAGGATCGCCTCCGAGTTGGTCCGGGTCAGCTCGCCGAGGCGGGGCGAGAGCCCGGGTAGCGCACCGTCGGCCCGCATTCCGTGCAGCAGCCGCTGGGTGCCGAGCGCCCCGGCGGCGAAGACCACCTGGTCGGCGTGGATGACCTGCCGTCCCTTGCGCAGCCAGGCGCCGGTGCGTTCGGTGTGCACCTCGTACCCGCCGCCGTCGGCGGGACGGACGGCGGTCACAGTGGTCAGCTGACGGACCGTGACCCCGAGCTGTTCGGCGAGCCAGAGGTAGTTCTTCACCAGTGTGTTCTTCGCGCCGTGCCGGCAGCCGGTCATACACGAGCCGCAGTGCAGGCAGCCGGTGCGGTCCGGGCCGGCGCCGCCGAAGTACGGGTCGGCGATCCGCTGGCCGGGCCGGCCGATGTGCACGCCCACCGGGGTGGCGTGGAAGGTGTGCCCCACCCCCATCCGGTCGGCCACCGCGCGCATGGCGCGGTCCGCGCCGGTGTGCACCGGGTACGTGGTGACGCCGAGCATCCGTTTCGCCTGGTCGTAGTGGTGGGCCAACTCGTCGCGCCAGTCGGTGATGTCGCGCCACTGTGGGTCGCTGAAGAACGCCGGCAGCGGTTCGTAGAGGGTGTTGGCGTAGACCAGCGAACCGCCGCCCACCCCGGCGCCGGAGAGCACCAGCACCCCGCCGCCGGATCGTCTGTCGGCCGGGCGGAGCAGGGTGAGCCGTTGGATGCCGTAGCAGCCCAGCTTCGGTGCCCAGAGGAACCGGCGGACCCGCCAGGACGTCTGCGGGAACTCGTCGTCGGCGAAGCGGCGGCCGGCTTCCAGCACCGCCACCGAGTAGCCCTTTTCGGCCAGTCGGAGCGCGGTGACGCTGCCACCGAAGCCGGACCCGATGACTGCCACGTCGTACCGCATGGAGGCATCATTACTCGCGAGTAGCGCTCGCGCCAGCGGCACTTTTCGCGCGATCATGCTCCGGCCGACCGACCCGGCGCCTCCCGGCCGCAACCCGGAGCACCCGTCGGAACGTTGTTCACCAGACGGGTGGAAGGAATCCAACATGGTTCTCGGGTCGATGGCGCCGCGCCGACGGTGGCTGCTGCTGGGGTTGGCGGCCCTCGCCGTCGTCGCGCTGATCGCGGCCGGCACGGTAGTGATCACCCGGTTGACCGGCGACGACAAGCCGGGCGGCGCTCCGGTGGCCGGCTCACCGACCCCGTCGCCGATCGGCACGCCGACGCCGAGCCCCAGCGGCCCACCGCCGGGCGCGGACATCACCGGCCCGCTCAACCTGCTGCTTGTCGGCGTGGACACCCGGGTCAGCGTGCCCGGGTGGGAGCCGCACTCGGACGCCGTGCTGGTGCTGCACGTACCCAAGGGGTTGGATCGGGCGTACCTCTTCTCGCTCCCCCGCGACCTGGTGGTGGACATCCCGGCGTTCCCGAAGGCCGGCTACAAGGGTGGCAAGACCAAACTCACGCACGCGATGAGCTTCGGCAGCCGGGTGCCGGGCAAACCCAAACAACCCAGCACCGCCCAGGGGTACGAGCTGCTGCGCAGCACCGTCAGCGGTTACACCGGTCTGCGCATCGACGCGGGGGCGGTGCTCACCTTCACCGGGTTCGATCGGCTGGTCAACGCCCTGGGTGGGGTGGACATCTACGTCGACCAGCGGGTCGAGTCGCTGCACCGCCGACCGGACGGCAAGTACCGGGAGAGCGCGCCGGGCGGCTACAAGGGGCCGCAGCAGGTCTACGAGAAGGGCGACCGGCACCTCAACGGCTGGCAGGCGCTCGACTATGCGCGGCAGCGCTACATCACCGGCGGTGACTACGCCCGGCAGCGCCACCAGCAGCAACTGATCCGGGCGATGACCCGCAAGATCCTGGACGAGGGGCTGGCCCGCCAACCGGAGCGCGTCGACCAGGTGGTTTCCGCGCTGGGCGACACGCTGGTCTACGTGGGTGGGCGCCGGATCGTGGACATCGCGTACGCCCTCGGTGGCCTGCCGGAGAACCGTTTCACGCTGGTCGGGCTGCCCGGTTCCGGTGTCGGCAAGGGCAGCGCCTACCGGGGTGAACAGCTGACCAGCGAGGGCCGGAAGTTCCTCACCGAACTCCGCGCCGGCCGCGCCGACGCGTACCTGACCGCCCACCCCAAACTGGTCGTGAAGAATTGACCGCCAATCAGAGTCGCTTGGGCAGGTCGGGCTTCTCGGTGCCGTAGAGCCAGGCGTCGAAGATCACGTCGAGCTGCTTGCCGGAGATCCGCTCGGCCAGCGCCACGAACTCGGCGGTGGTGGCGGTGCCGTCGCGCTTCTCCGCCGCCCACGTCTTGACGATGTCGAAGAACGCCTTGTCGCCGACGGACACCCGCAGGGCGTGCAGTGTCATTCCACCGCGCTGGTAGACCGACTCGCTGAACAGCTTGTCCACGCCCGGCTTGCCCGGCGGTGTCCTCCACACCTGCGCGGACATCTCGGCGTAGCGGCTGTCGAACGCCTCCTTGGCGGTGTACGCCTCGGTGTGCTCGGCCCAGAGCCACTCCGCGTACGTCGCGAAGCCCTCGTTGAGCCAGATGTCCTCCCACTTGGCCAACGCGACACTGTCGCCGAACCACTGGTGGGCCAACTCGTGGGCGACGACCTCGGTGTTCTCGCCCTGCCGGAAGAAACTCGCCGCGTAGACCGGTCGGCTCTGCGTCTCCAGGGCATAGGAGATCCGGCTGTCGGAGATCACCACCCCGCCGTACGCGTCGAACGGGTACGGCCCGAACACACTCTCCAGGTAGTCGGCCACCGCGACGGTCTGCGCGATGGACGCGTCGGCGTTCCCCTTGGCCACCGTGGTGGTGACCGCGTTGTAGACCGGGCGGCCCTTGTGTTCGGCGGTGGTGATCCGGAACTTGCCGATCACCAGCGTGCTCAGGTAGCTGGCCATCGGCGACTTCTCCGACCACTTCCAGGTGGTCCAACCGCCGGTGCTGGTCTTCCCGCCGGGAACGCCGTTGCTGATCGCGGTCAGGCCGTCCGGAACGGTGACCTCGAAGTCGTAGGCAGCCTTGTCCGACGGGTGGTCGTTGACCGGGAACCAGGTGCTGGCCGACTCGGGTTGACCCAGCGCGATGGCACCGTCGGCGGTGTGCAGGAAGCCACCGTCACCGAGCGTCTCGTTCTTCAGCGGCTTCGGCTTGCCCGCGTAGGTGATCTCGGCGACGAACCCGTTGCCGTTGATGAGGCCGGAAGCCGGCTTGATCACCAGCTCGTTCCGCTTGCGGCTGTGGGTCGCCGGCGCGCCGTCCACTGTGACCGCGCTGACGGTCAGGCCGGCCAGGTCGAGGTTGAACGTCGACAGGTCAGTGGTCGCGGTGGCCCGCACCGTCGTCGTACCCGTCAACTGGTCCTTGGCCGGGTCGTAGCGCACCTTCACCGTGTACCGCCCGACGTCGTAGCCGCCGTTGCCGTAGGTCGGGAAGTAGGCGTCGCCGACCCCGTCGGCGCCCGCCGCGAACGTCCGTGCCGGAGTGGGGGACGCGCTCGGTGGTGGGCCCGTCTCCGGGCCCGCCGAGTCACATCCGGACAGTGCGAGCGCACCGGTCACCAGCAGGCCGACAGCCACTCGCAGTCTGTGCCGCGTCCCGCGCATCCCACACCCTTTCCGCACGGTGGCCGGTCACGGCCTCCGCCGTCCCGCGCGAACGGGCGCCTACCGCCGTTCGCAGGCGGCAGCATATCGACCGGGCAGCGGGGCCGGGTCACGGCAGTGTGGGGGCCGAACCACCCACCAACCAGGCGTCGAAGAGCGGACGCAGTTGCCGCCCGGCGACCCGCTCGGCCAGCGCGACGAGGTCCGCGGTGGTCGCGTTGCCCGCCGCCCGCTCGGTGGTCCAGGTACGCAGGATGCGGAAGAAGAGGTCGTCACCGACGGTCCGGCGCAACGCGTGCACGGCGAGCGCCCCGCGCTTGTAGACGGCACTGCCGAACATCTGCTCCCGGCCCGGCTCGACCGACGGCTGCGTCCAGTCGGTCGCCGCGTACTGGATCTCGAAGTTGCGCTGGGCGGTCCGGCCGCCGTCGTGCTCTTCCCACAACCACTCGGCGTAGCTGGCGAAGCCCTCGTTGAGCCAGATGTCGCTCCACCTGGTCAGCGACACGCTGTCGCCGAACCACTGGTGCGCCAGTTCGTGGGCGACGACGCTCGGGTTCGGCCGGTCGTCCGCGAAGAAGCCAGGCCCGTAGACCGGCCGGGACTGGGTCTCCAGCGCGTACCCGATCCGCTCGTCGGCGATCACGATCCCCCCGTACGAGTCGAACGGGTACGGGCCGAAGCGGCTGGCCAGGAAGTCGACGATCGCGCCGGTGCGGGCCAGCGAGATGGCCGCGCCGCCGGTCGCCGGAAGGCTCGCGGCCACCGCCGTGACCATCGGTCGACCGGCGTGCGTGCCGGTCACCACCCGGTAGTCACCGATCACGAGCGTGCTCAGGTAACTGGCCATCGGGGCGCGCTCCGACCAGCGCCAGGTGGTCCAGCCGTCGGCGCTGCTCTTCGGCCCGGGTACGCCGTTGCCCAACGCGGCCAGGCCGTCCGGGACGGTCACCGCCAGGTCGTAGGTGGCCTTGTCCGACGGGTGGTCGTTGACCGGGAACCAGGTGGCTGCCGAATCGGGTTGGCCGAGCGCCACCGCGCCGTCGGCGGTGTGCAGGAAACCACCGCTGCCCAACACCCCGTCGTCGACAGCAGTGGGGACGCCCGCGTACTCGACGGTCACTGTGAACTGCCGGCCGCGCGGCAGTCCGTCGCGGGGGGTCACCACCAACTCGCCGTCGCCGCGCCGGTGCTCGGCCGCCGCGTCACCCACGCTGACCGCGCTGACCTTTAGACCGACCAGGTCCAGGTTGAACCGGGACAGGTCCTGCGTGGCGGTGGCCGTGATGACGGCTCGACCGGTCAGCCGGTCGGTTGACGGGTCGTAGCGGACGTCGAGGCCGTAGTGCCCGACGTCGTAACCGCCGTTGCCGTGCCCCGGCACGTACGGGTCGCCGACGTCGGCGGCACCGGGCCGGAAGCCGTCGTGGTCGTCGCCGGTGCAAGCGGTGGCGGCCAGCCCGATCGCGCAGGTCAGCGCGGCGACGCGCAGTCTCCGTCCGGTCAGGACCATGCCCACCCCTCCTGCCGCATCCGGCCTCCTGCGGCGTTCCGGTGAGGACGAGCGTAGTCAGGATCGCGGGCCGCGCGGCCGGTATCGACGATCATCAGTTACTTTCGTCGAATCCAACAAAAGCTGCCGTCGATCGAACCTTTCTTTCAACTTAGACCGACGTTAGTGTCGGTCTCCGACCACCGTCGCGAAAGGTGGAACCATGCCAGACCACACCGCCCCCGACGCCACCCCCACCGGCCGGCTCAGCCGCCGATCCCTGCTCGCCGCCTCCGCCGGCGCCGCCGCCGCGATCGGCGCGGCGGGCCTACCCGTCCTCGCCACCGGCACCCCCGCGCTCGCCAATCCCGGCAACGCGAGCAAGCTGCGGGTGGAGCCGCTGATCCCGGCCCGCAACCGCGGCATCATCCTCTACAGCGTCCGCGACCGGATCACCGCCGCGCCCGACGACAGCGGAGTGCCGTACGGCTTCGAGCGCGTCCTCGCCCGACTCGCCGAGATCGGCTACAAGGAGATCGAGTTCGCCGGCTACACCCAGAGCACCGAGATCCTGGGCCGGCAGATCACCCCCGCCGAGATCCGCAAGATCCTCGACGACAACGGTCTGGTGGCCAACGGCACCCACGCCACGATCCAGCCAGCCACCTTCCAGCAACAACTGGACATCGCCGAGGAACTCGGCATGAAGAACATCGGCACCGGCAGCGACCCGACCAGCAGCGCGTACAAGGCCGAGTGGGACGCCGCCGCGGACATCTGGAACGAGCTGGGCCGGCAGGCCAAGGCCCGGGGCATGCGGCTCTACACGCACAACCACGACGCCGCGTACAGCTTCCTGATCGACCGGGGCCCGCGCGACGCGCAGGGCCGGCAGACCCGGTCCTCCGGCATCCGCCGACTCGAGTACTTCTTCGAGATCACCGACCCGCGGTACGTCTTCTTCGAGCTGGACATCTACTGGGCCTACGTGGCCCGTTACAAGCACCAGAAGTACGTCAACCCGGCCGGCCAGGAGGTGACCGACCTGTTCGACCCGATCCTCACAGTGGCCGACCGGACCACCCGGTTCCCGCTCTTCCACGCCAAGGACGGCGACCGGGACACCAGCGTGCCCAACGGGTACCAGATGACCCCGCTCGGCGACGGCGACCTCAACTTCCAGCAGTTCTTCCAGACCATCGGCGAGCGCAACTTCCACCACGCCAACTGGGAGATGGACACCGCCCCCGGCGGCGCGGACAACAAGGGCCAGTCGCTCGACTTCGCGGCGACCAGCTACCGCAACATGTCCGACCTGACCATCTACATGGAGAAGTGACTCCCCGCTGAACGCGACGAAGGCCGGCCCCGCACCAGGCGGGGCCGGCCTTCCGGCGTCTCACGATCGGTCAGCGGTCCAGGACCAGGCCGACCTTCTGGAACTCCTTCAGGTCGCGGTAACCGCACTTGGCCATCGCCCGACGCAGCCCACCGAACAGGTTGAGCTGGCCGTCGGCCTCGTCCGCAGGCCCGAAGAGCAACTGCTCCATCGACCCGAGCGGCTCACCGGCGACCTCGAACGCACCCCGGGGCAGCGACGGGTGACTCGCCGCCGAGTGCCACCAGGCACCACCGGCCGGGGCCTCGTCGCAGAGCGACAACGGCTCACCGAGCATCACCGCGTCCGCACCGCAGCCGAGCGCCTTGGCGATGTCGCCCGAGGTCTGGATGTCACCGTCGGCGATCAGGTGCACGTACCGGCCGCCGGTCTCATCCAGGTAGTCACGGCGGGCCGCCGCGGCGTCGGCGATCGCGGTGGCCATCGGCACCCGGATGCCCAGCACCGACTCGGTGGTCGACCACTCGTCGCCACCGATACCCACGATCACGCCGGCCGCGCCGGTACGCATCAGGTGCAGCGCCGTCTTGTAGTCAGTGCAGCCACCGACGATCACCGGCAGGTCCAGGTCGGCGATGAACTCCTTGAGGTTCAGCGGCTCATCGGTGGTCGACACGTGCTCGGCCGACACGATGGTGCCCTGGATGACCAGGATGTCCACCCCGGCGTCCAGGATCACCGGCGCCAGCGCGAGGGTGTGCTGCGGAGAGACCCGCACCGCCACAGTGCTGCCACCGGCGCGCAGCTCGCGCACCCGCTCCGCGATCAGGTCCGGGCGGATCGGCTCGGCGTACACCTCCTGGAGCCGCTTGGTGGCGCGGGCCTCCTCGTCGAGGCCGGCCAGCTCGTCCAGCACCTTGGTCGGGTTCTCGTAGCGGGTCCAGAGCCCCTCGACGTTGAGCACGCCAAGGCCGCCGAGCTGACCGAGCCGCACCGCCGAGGCCGGGCTCATTGTGGCGTCGGAGGGGTGGCCGACGCACGGAATACCGAACGGGTACGCGTCGAGCTGCCACGACGTCGAGACGTCGTCGACGTCGCGGGTGCGGCGGCTCGGCACGATGGCGATGTCGTCCAGGTGGTAGCCGCGCTGCGCGGTCTTGCCCAGCCCGATCTCGACCACGTCACGCATGGGGGACTCCAGGTGGTTGGGGGTGTTGGATCAGCGGGTGTGGTAGTTGGGCGCCTCGACGGTCATCTGGATGTCGTGCGGGTGGCTCTCCTTCAGACCAGCCGCGGTGATCCGGATGAGCTGGCCCCGGCGGTGCAGATCGGGGATGTTCTCCGCACCGGCGTACCCCATGGCCAGCCGCAGCCCGCCGACCAGCTGGTGGGCGACCCGGGACAGCGGCCCCCGGTAGGGCACCTGACCCTCCACGCCCTCGGGGACCAGCTTGTCGTCGCTGAGCACGTCCTGCTGGAAGTAACGGTCCTTGCTGTACGACTTCGCCTGGCCCCGGGACTGCATCGCGCCGAGCGACCCCATCCCGCGGTACGTCTTGAACTGCTTGCCGTTGACGAAGATCAGCTCGCCGGGGCTCTCCTCGCAGCCGGCCAGCAGGCTGCCGAGCATCACCGTGTCGGCGCCGGCCACCAGGGCCTTGGCGATGTCGCCAGAATATTGGATGCCGCCGTCGCCGATCACCGGCACACCGGCCGGACGGGCGGCCCGGGCCGCCTCCATGATCGCGGTCACCTGCGGCACACCGACCCCGGCGACGATCCGGGTGGTGCAGATCGCGCCCGGCCCCACGCCCACCTTGACGCCGTCGGCACCGGCGTCGACAAGCGCCTTCGCTCCGGCGTACGTGGCCACGTTGCCGCCCATGACGTCGACAGCCACATCGGCCTTGAGCCTGCGGACCATGTCCAGCACGGCCCGCTGGTGACCGTGCGCGGTGTCCACGATCAGCACGTCGACGCCCGCGTCGACCAGGGCACGGGCCCGCTTGTACGCGTCCTCGCCCACACCGATGGCGGCGGCGACCCGCAGCCGGCCGGCGTCGTCCTTGCTGGCATCCGGGTACTGCTCGCTCTTGGTGAAGTCCTTGACGGTGATCAGGCCACGCAGCCGACCCGAGTCGTCGACGATCGGCAGCTTCTCGACCTTGTGCTGACGCAGCAACGCCAGGGCGTCGTCCTTGCTCACCCCGACCCGCGCGGTGACCAGCGGGGTGTGGGTCATGATCTCCCGAACCGGGGTGTCCGGCTCGGAGACGAAACGCATGTCCCGGTTGGTGACGATGCCGACAAGCTGGCCGTCGCCGTCCACCACCGGAACGCCGGAGATGCGGTAACGCCCGCACAGCTCGTCGACCTCGCGCAGGGTGTCGTCCGGGCTGGCGGTCACCGGGTTGGTGATCATGCCCGACTCGGAGCGCTTCACCAGATCGACCTGGAGGGCCTGGTCCTCCAGGGAGAGGTTGCGGTGCAGGACGCCGATGCCCCCCTGGCGGGCCATGGCGATCGCCATCCGGGCCTCGGTCACCGTGTCCATCGCGCTGGACAACAGCGGAATGGACAACTCGATGTTGCGGGTGAGCTTGGTCCGGGTGTTGACCCGGCTGGGCACCACGTCCGACTCGCCCGGCTGGAGCAGCACGTCGTCGAAGGTGAGGCCGAGCGGAACCACCCGGGCGGAGCCGGCCGGCAGCTCGGGCAGGTGGCCGCCCAGGTCGGCGTGCTCCACGCCGGCCGGAAGATCGGTGCTGGGCGAATTTTCCACGATTGCTCCCCTGAGCTGCTCGGATGGGCTTCAGCGAGGTGGCGCGGGCGGGCACCGGAGCGCGCCACGGTGCCGGCACGTCGCCTCATCGTACCCAGTGAGCTGGGCGACCCGTCCGTGGCAGGCCGGGCCGGCGCGGAGGCCGGGGGGCGGACGTTCGCGCCGCGTTGGGTCTACGGTGAGGGGGTGCACGACGAGCCCATCGACCCGTTCAATGGCGACCCGGCCGATCCGACAGCGGGTCTGGAAGACCCGGGCGATGACGCGACGCCGGATCCGCTGACCGACGTCGAGCGGCAGGATGTGCTGGAAGACCTCGCTGACCTGGAGATCTACCAGGCTCTGCTGGCCCCGATCGGGGTCCGCGGGTTGGTGATCGAATGCGAGGACTGCCGCGAGCCGCACTACTTCGACTGGGACCTGCTCCGCGGCAACCTGCGGCACCTGCTCAACTCGGGCCGGCCCCGGGTGCACGAACCCGCCTACGACCCGGACCCGGACCACTACGTGACCTGGGACTACGCCCGGGGGTACGCGGACGGGGTGCACGACACCCTGTCCGAGGGCACCGAGGACGAGCCGGACGCCCCGACCGCCACCAAGTAACGCCCGCCGGGCGGCGGGCACCCCCGCTGCCCCGCGCCCCGTGTGCTCCGCTGCCGCGCTGTCTGCCCTGTAGTCGCGCGGCGTACCTTGCAGTCGCGCGCCCCGGTGCCCAGCGGTCGCTCGGCGTACCCGGGCTACCGCGCGCCCCGGAGGCCCAGCAGTCGCACAGCGGTGCCTTGCAGTCGCGCGGCCTGCCCTTTAGTCGCGCGGCGTACCCGGGCTGCCGCGCGCCCCGGCCGCCTTGCAGTCGCGCGGCGTACCCGGGCTGCCGCGCGCCCGGGCTGCCCTGCCGTCGCGTGGCGTGCGTCGGTCAGGCCACCAGACCGGCGCGGAAACCCGCTGCCACCGCGTGGGCCCGGTCGCGGGCGCCAAGCTTGCGGAACAACCGGCGGGCGTGCGTCTTGACGGTGTCCTCCGAGACGAACAGCTCCCGGCCGATCTCCGCGTTGCTCTTGCCCTCGGCCATGCCGAGCAGCACCTGAAGCTCACGCTCGGTGAGGCCGATCGACGCCCGACTGGGTCGGGCGTTCGCTGCGGGACGGCCCGGTTCGGTCTGGGTCGGCGACTCGCCGGTCCCTGCCTCCGCCTCGTCGTCGCCCCGCTGTACCGGCACCGACGCCACCCCGGCCGGCCCGTCGGCTGCTGTGGCCGCCCAGCCGGGTTCACCGGAGCCGCGCGGCGACGGCCCGGAGCGGCCGGAGCCACCCACCGCCGCCGCGTCGCGGGCCGGATCGGTGATCCGCTGCCGGGAGGCTCGGCCAGGCGCGGTGAGCAGCAGGAGCGCCTTTGCCACTGCGCTGGTCAGGTCATGGTCGACATTCTGGATGAGCCCCCGCGCGCCGGCGCTGATGGTGGCCGCCGCGGCCTCGGACTCCTCGGTGCCCAGCAGCAGCACCGCCGCCTGGGGCGCACGCGCCAACACCCGGCGGACGAAACCGGCGCTGTCCGGCCGGGTGAGGGCCGTGTCGGCCAGGACCACGTCGGCCGGTCGCTCGGCCAGACGCAGCATCACCTCTGGATCAGAGACGGCGGTACGAACGATCGCGGACAACCCCAGCCGCGCGGCAGCAGAAGTAAGGTGCTGGGCCGCGAGTGGTGTCCGAACGCACACAAGAACGGTACGCACTGTGGTCTCCTCTCCGCCAACGAGCAGACCATGACGAGGTCGGCTGGGGAGGGGGTTCCCGGCAATCCTTCGAACTTTTCCGACAGATAGGGCAAAAGCCGCAATTTCTCGGACGTTTTCGATCACAGACGTGTGAGTTGGCGACAGCCCGGGTACCGGGAGATCCAGGCCGGGAACGGTGCGCCTGCGCGGCCCGCCGCCCGGATGCCGGCCATAAGGATTCTCGCGGAGCCGCGCGGGAGGAGGGGTGCTGATGTCGAACGTACGTAGACTGCCCGGACCCATCGTCGATCTCTGGGACTGGCAGCGACTCGGTGCCTGCCGGGGGCGCGACAGCGCCCAGTTCTTCCACCCCGACGGTGAGCGTGGTTCCTCCCGGTTGCGTCGCGAGTCCGCTGCCAAGTCGGTCTGCCGCGCCTGCCCGGTTCGCGCCGAGTGCGCCGCCCACGCCCTGTCGGTACGGGAGCCTTACGGCGTGTGGGGCGGCTTCAGCGAGTCGGAGCGCCTGCGACTACTCGCCGTCGGCTGGGAGGACCTGGCAGACCGTCGGCACGCCCGGGTCGACGTCGCGCGGCTGGAGGCCCGTCTGGGCCGCCCGCACAAGTCGACCGTCCCGGCCCAACGCAACGTCGCCTGACCCGACGCGTCCCCAACATCCGCGAACCGCGCCCTCCCAGCGAGGGCGCGGTTTCGTGTCGTTCATGCGGTTTCGTGTCGTTCATGCGGTTCCCCCACGGCCAGGGCCCGCACCACCGCCGACGGCGCGGTTCGTGTCGCTCAGGCGGTCTCCCAGGGCCACCGACAATGCTTTGATCAACACGGGTTCCTTGATGTCGGGGCATCCCGCCCGCCCGTACACCCCGATTTCAATGACCCCGAGTGGATCAAGCCGAGTGTCCGGTCTCCCGGGCGAGCAGAGAGATCGCGCTGCGGAGTTTTGCCGGGTATGGGGCATTCGAGCCAGGTGCGGGGCTTAGGCTGCTGCGAGGTACGCGGCCTTCGTCCGGTGACCGGACGCACTCGTAGGTTGGAATCGTGGCGGGGCCAGGGTCGTTACATACCCTGACGATCGCAGTACCACCGACCCGCCGCCCGACCCTGAGGGCTGGTCGCGCAGGTTGGAATGCCGGCCAACGCCCGGTCGTTACAGTCCCCACGACCGACCGACGGGCACCGCCTCGATGAGGGTGCCGACGGGTGGGCCACCCCCCGGAATGACCCCGGCCCCCCGGTCGTTACACAGGGTCGCGGCGCCACGAGCCCCCCGGCTCGGCACGTCGCCGACCCGACGCCCTGATGGGCGTCACCCCCAGACTTTCCCCTTTGTATGTGCAGCGCCGGACGAGGTGCTCACACCCCGCCGCCGCCCCCCTGGCGGTCGGGGTGTTCTACCCCCGAAGGAGCTACCCCTCATGAACACGATCTTCCGTAAGAGCATGCTGTCCGTTGCCGGTCTCGCGTTCGCCGGTGGTGTCTTCGCCGG
>NZ_JBEZFO010000029.1:0-68967 GCF_040649495.1 Micromonospora sp. NPDC048947 | reverse complement strand
AAACACCCCAAACCCCCACAGAGATAACTACCTATATATTAACTATTATCCGATTTATTACCGTTTCATCCCCCCCCCGCCCCCCCCGGGGGGGGGGGGCCCCCCCCCCCCGGCCCCCCCCCCCGCCGTGGTGGTGGTGTTGGCTCAGTTGCGGGAGCAGGTCGCCCCGTTGAGCGAGAAGCTCGTCGGCGACGAGTACGACCCGCTCAGGTTGCCCTGGTAGCCGAAGCTCGCGGTGCCGCCGGGAGCGATCGACCCGTTGTGGCTCACGTTGCGGGCGGTCACCGCTGACCCGCTCTGGCTCACCGTGGCGTTCCACGCGCTGGTGACCGTCTGCCCGCTCGGCAGCGAGTAGTTGAGCGTCCAGCCGTTGATCGCGCTGGACCCGGTGTTGGTGATCTGCACGTCGGCGGTGAAGCCGTTGTTCCACGAGTTCGCCGTGTACTTCACCGCGCAGCTCGCGCCACCGCTGGGCGGCGGGGTCGTCGGGTTGGTGGGCGGC
The DNA here is from genome assembly GCF_040649495.1 of Micromonospora sp. NPDC048947. NCBI lineage: Bacteria > Bacillati > Actinomycetota > Actinomycetes > Micromonosporales > Micromonosporaceae > Micromonospora > Micromonospora sp. NPDC048947. The sequence goes on along the minus strand of NZ_JBEZFO010000029.1, from coordinate 68,465 downwards.
TGGCCGCCACCGTTGACGTTGGCCGAGAAGGAGGTGACCGCGAGGCCGGCACCGCCCTGCCACGGCTCGAAGCCTGCCTGGATGCTGGTCAGGTACCAGGAGTTGGTGATCGCCCCCCGGTTGCGGGTGTCGTTGATGAAGTCCAGCACGCTGAAGTTCAGGCTGGAGATCGCCGACGACGCGACGTAGGAGATGACGTTGTTGGAGCCGTTGCTTCCCCGCCAGACCTCCCAGGTGCGCCCGGCCAGGTTCGTGGTGCCGACCACCGAGCCGATCGGCTGGATCGGACCCTGCCGGTTGAGCCAGATCATGATCTCCATCTGGTTCACGCCATCCCGCTTCGGCGACGGGTCCAGCCAGATGTCGTACGACGCGTTGTAGATGGCGCCGCTGACGTAGCGGTAGGAGATGCTGCTGGTGGCGCTGCTGATCTGGCTCACCTGGATCGGCAGGTTCGTGCCGGGGGAGCAGTTGGTGTAGTGGCAACCGAAGAACACCGAGGGGTACGCGGTGGGCGCCCCGTTGGTGGGGCTGCTGCCGTTCAGGGTGGTGATCTCGAAGCCGTTGTTGGTGGCGTTGATGCACTGCTGGGCGGTGGTGCCCCAGCGGTTGTTCTGCACCACGTAGCGGCCCTGGATGACTGTCGAGCCGTACTGTTCGCAGATCTGGGTGTCGGCGGAGGCGCTGCCGCCGAGGGCTACTGCCACCAGCGAACTGGCGACCAGCAACCCGGCGGCGGCCAGGGCCCGAAGTTGACGTTTCATGACACTCCTCGACTCGGCGCGTGCCGGGCGCCGGATGTGGTGGGGCGGTGCGGGAGCGCTCCCACGCTCAACGACACATTTACATGTCTGAAACTGACGCGCAACCGTCCGGGTCGAACTGGTGAATTGTGAGGATTGCCTCGTCCCGCCGGACGGCTGGCCGCTGACGGCCAGCCAAGCGGCGCGGGTCGCCGACGAGTGGCAGGGTGCGGGCCGATTGGGCCTGGTGTGCGTCGATCGCTCCGAGTAGCGTGTTGCCTCCAACGCGTGCCGCTCCCCCTCCGGAGGCGTACACCACCATGGGTGGCTCCCCCCTGCGCATCCTCGTCGTCGGCGCGGGCATCGCCGGTCTGGCCGTAGCCCGGGCGCTGCGCCTGGCGGGCTTCCGGCCCGACGTCACCGACAAGCTGCCACCGGGGGAGTCCAACGAGACCGGTCTCTACCTGCCCGGCAACGCTGCCCGCGCACTGCACCGGCTCGACCTGCACGACCCGGTCCGGCCGACCGGGCAGGTGATCCACCGGCAGCGGTTCTTCGACGCCGCGGGCGCGCAACTCTGCGAGGTCGACCTCGACGCACTCTGGGCCGGCGTCGGCGAGTGTCGGGCGCTGCCCCGGGCCGACCTGCACCGGGTGCTGCTCAGCGGTGCCGGCGGCGCCGTCCGGCACGGCGCCGAGGTCCGCACCCTGGACCTGCTTCCGGGCGCTGTCGGCGTCACCTTCACCGACGGCACCACCACGGAGTACGACCTGGTCATCGGCGCCGACGGGCCACGCTCCTCGGTCCGTGCGCTGGCCGCGCTCGGTGGTCCGCCGCGTCCGGTCGGGCAGGTGGTCTACCGGGCCGTCCTGCGCGACGGCCCGCCGGTCACCGAGTGGACCGCACTGCTCGGCCAGCGCTCCGGGTTCCTGATGGTGCCGATCGGTGCCGGGCGGCTGCACCTCTACGCCGACGAGGCCGGCACCGAGGAACCGGCCGACCCCCTCGCGCGGCTGCGGGACCTCTTCGCCGACTACCGCGGCCCGGTGCCAGAGGTGCTGGCGGCCCTCGACGAGGTGCACGTCGGGACCACCGACGAGGTGGAGTTGGGTCGCTGGTTCCGGGGGCGTGTCCTGCTGGTCGGCGACGCCGCGCACGCCACCGCGCCGACGCTGTCGCAGGGTGCGGCCATGGCCTTGGAGGACGCCGTGGTGCTGGCCGAGTCGCTGCGCGCCGCCAACAGCGTGGAGGCGGCGCTGGTGGCGTACGAAAGTCGTCGCCGTCCGCGTACCCGATGGGTGCGGGACCGGACCCGGGACCGCAACCGCACCAGGGACGTCCCGCCGGCGCTGCGCGACCCACTGCTGCGCGGACGCGGCGACCGGATCTTCGGGGAGCACTACCGGCTCCTGCTCGGCCCGCTGTAGGCCCGTAGTAGATCGTGTCACGCCACCCCACGCGGCGCTGCGACCTGCCGGGGACTATCCTCCTTGCGGATGACGGCCCGCCGATAACCAGCGTGTGCCGAGCGGGACAACCGAGAACCGGAGGCCACTCGTGACCACCGTCGCACCCAAGCCGGTCGTGACCCGGCCCTGGCCGGTCCGGGAGCCGGTCAAGGGGTCGGCCATCGCGCGGCTGCTGCGAACCACGGACGCGAAGCAAATCGGGATCATGTACATGATCACCGCGTTCGTGTTCTTCATGATCGGTGGCCTGATGGCTCTGGTCATGCGTGCTGAGCTGGCCCGACCCGGGCTGCAGTTCCTGTCGCCCGAGCAGTACAACCAGCTCTTCACGATGCACGGCACGATCATGTTGCTGTTCTTCGCGACACCGATCGTGTTCGCGTTCGCGAACTACATCGTGCCGATCCAGATCGGCGCGCCTGACGTCTCCTTCCCCCGACTGAACAGCTTCGCCTACTGGCTGTACCTGTTCGGCGGGACGATGGCGACCGCCGGATTCATCACCCCGGGTGGCGCCGCTGACTTCGGCTGGTTCGCGTACGCGCCGCTGAGCAGCGTCGAGCACTCGCCGGGCGTCGGCGCCAACATGTGGATCATGGGTCTGGCCATCTCCGGCCTGGGCACGATCCTCGGTGCCGTGAACATGATCACCACGGTGCTGACCCTGCGCGCGCCCGGCATGACCATGTTCCGGATGCCGATCTTCACGTGGAACATCCTGGTCACCAGCCTCCTGGTGATCCTGGTCTTCCCGCTGCTGGCCGCCGCGCTCTTCGCGCTCGCCGCGGACCGCATCCTCGGCGCGCACGTGTACGACCCGGCAACAGGTGGGCCGATGCTCTGGCAGCACCTGTTCTGGTTCTTCGGGCACCCCGAGGTCTACATCGTGGCGTTGCCGTTCTTCGGCATCATCAGCGAGGTCATTCCGGTCTTCTCCCGCAAGCCGATCTTCGGCTACAAGGGTCTGGTCGCCGCGACCGTCGCGATCGCCGCGCTCTCCATGAGCGTCTGGGCGCACCACATGTTCGCCACCGGTCAGGTGCTGCTGCCGTTCTTCAGCTTCCTGAGCTACCTGATCGCCGTGCCGACCGGTATGAAGTTCTTCAACTGGATCGGCACCATGTGGCGGGGCCAGATCAGCTTCGAGACGCCCATGCTCTGGGCGGTCGGCTTCCTGGTCACGTTCCTCTTCGGTGGTCTCACCGGTGTGCTGCTGGCCAGCCCGCCGATCGACTTCCACGTGTCGGACTCGTACTTCGTGGTGGCGCACTTCCACTACGTGCTCTTCGGCACCATCGTGTTCGCGGTCTTCGCGGGCATCTACTTCTGGTTCCCGAAGATGTTCGGCCGGATGCTCGACGAGCGCCTGGGCAAGGTGCACTTCTGGCTCACCATGATCGGCTTCCACACCACGTTCCTGGTGCAGCACTGGCTCGGCAACGAGGGCATGCCCCGTCGGTACGCCGACTACCTGCCCGGCGACGGCTTCACCACGCTGAACACGATCTCCACGATCGGCGCGTTCATCACTGGTATCTCCACGCTGCCGTTCATCTACAACTGCTGGAAGTCGTACAAGACCGGCCCGGTGGTCGAGGTGAACGACCCCTGGGGTCACGGCAACTCGCTGGAGTGGGCGACCAGCAGCCCGCCGCCGCTGCGCAACTTCGACCGGATGCCGCGGATCCGCTCCGAGCGGCCGGCGTTCGACGCGAAGTTCCCGGAGCTGGCGGCCGGTGGCCAGAGCCTGGCCGGCCCGCCGGAGGGCGGCGCCAAGCCGCTCACCAGCGAGTCGGACGGCGGAGCCAGCTACCGCGAGGACACCGCGAGCGACGTCGACCGGCACTGACGCTCACGCTCAGCAGTACGACGGGCGCCGCCCCCGGGACACCGGGAGCGGCGCCCGTCGCCATGTCCAGCCCATTGCCACTCTGGCATCCCGCCATCTCGCCTCGTTCCGGCCGCTCCACGCCGCTTGCCAGCGGCTCGTCCACACGACGTGCCCGCCCTTGGTTGGGCGGGGTTTTGGTTCGGCCTGGTCCTGGCCGGGCGTGCTCTTGGCTCGGCGCGGCCGGGCGTCGGGGCTATCTCCCTGATGAGCCTGATGTCTCTGAGTCATCACGATGACTCACAGACATCAGGCTCATCAGCATGATGCCGCCCGCGCAGCGGACGGAGCCCGCGCGGACGGACCCCGCGACCCCGCGCGGCGGACCGCCGCGCAGGCCGCTCCCCGCCGCAGGCCGGTCTCGCGTGCCGTAGCCGTGGTCGGACAGCGCAACGCGGAGACCGGCAAGGGACGCCGACCTTCAGCTTCGTAGCGGTCGTAGCGGTCGTAGCGGTCGTCAGTGGGCGGCGGAGGTGAGGTCGGCCTCGGCGGGCGGCGGGGTGGCCGCGTCGGCGATGCGGCGGCGGCGCAGCTCGATCGGCAGCACCACCAGGGTGACCAGCGCGCCGAGCGCACCGGTCACCACGAAGCCCCAGGGTGGCGCGCTGGCGTCGATCACCGCGCCGGCGAGCGGTGCGCCGATCGCGATGCCTACTGTGACCGCGGAGCCGTGCAGACCCATCGCCTCACCGCGTACCTCGGCCGGAGCCAGGCGGCTGACCGCGTCCGAGCCGGCCGCGATGGTCGGCGCGCAGAGAGCGCCGGCGGGGATCAGCGCCAGGCACAGCAGCCACCAGTGCGCACCGCCCAGCCCCACCGGAATGGTGCACAGGGCCAGCGCGGCGGTCAGCGCCAGCGGGGAGAACGAGCGGTGCACGGCGCCGTAGGCGAAACCGCCGGCCAGCGAGGCGACCGCCCAGATGGCCAGGACCGCGCCGGTCCAGCCGACCTCGCCGCTGGCCCGCAGGACGGCGACCACCGCCACGTCGGTGCCCCCGAGCACCAGGGTCGCCGCGGCGCTGAGCGCCAGGACGGCGAGCAGTCGGGGGGTCAGCCACTCCCGGCGCGGCACGCGGCGTTGTGGGCCGGTGGGCCCGGTGGCTTCCTCCCGGATCGGTGGGTTGACCACCCACAGGGCGATCCCGGCGGCGACGATGCCACCACCGACCAGGTACATGGTGGTCTGCGCGGATATCGCGGTGACCAGGGCCACCGCCAACGCCGGGCCGATCATGAAGGACAGCTCCACCGACATCGAGTCCAGCGCGTAGGCGGGGCGGCGTTGGTCCTCGGGGACCAGCGCGGCGATCGACTGACGGACCACGGAGAAGATGGGCAGGGCCAGGGAGCCGGCCACGAAGGCTGCCGGCAGGAGCACGGGGTACGCCAGCGACGGCGCGGTGGACCAGAAGATCGCCTCGGCGATCGCGGTGAGCACGAGGACCGGGCGCAGTCCACGCCGGTCCACGAGTCGGCCGAGCAGCGGCCCGCCGATCGCCGCACCAACGGTGACCGCCGCACCCACCAGGCCGGCCGCCCCGTAGCCCCGATCAAGATCGAGCACCACGTGGAAGGTCAGTGTCACCCCGGTCGCGGTGAGCGGGATGCGGGCGAGGACGGCAACCAGTAGCAGCGACCGCAGGCCGGGCAGGGCGAGCGCCCGCCGGTAAGGCTTCATGTTCACGTGGGTCCGTACCTCCGGCGACATCCTTGACCGGCGGCGGCCCCTGGGCCAACCAATTAGCAGCTCATGCGGCCCTGATCACAGGCTGGCCGTGCATGATCACGCCGGCGCCCTCCATCGCGCGTAGGGCCACGTCGGTGGTCGCCGGTGCGACGGCGGCGGTCAACTCCAGCAGCACTGTGGTGGCGAAACCCTCCCGGGCGGCGTCCAGCGCGGTAGCCCGGACGCAGTGGTCCGTGGCGATGCCGACCACGTCGACCCGGTCCACGTCGCGCCGACGCAGCCAGTCGGCCAGGCACTCGCCGTCGTCGGCATGGCCCTCGAAACCGGAGTACGCCGCCGCGTGCTCGCCCTTGTGGAAGATCGCCTCGACCCTGGCGGTGTCCAGTTCCCTGTGGAACTCCGAACCGCTGGTGCCGACCACGCAGTGCCGGGGCCAGGACTCCACGAAGTCCGGCGGATCGCCGAAGTGGGCACCCGGGTCGACGTGGTAGTCCTTGGTGGCGACCACGTGCGTCCACCGGTCCGGCTCGGCGGCGAGTAACCGGGAGATGCCGGCGGCCACCCCTGCGCCGCCGGCGACGGCCAGCGAGCCGCCCTCGCAGAAGTCGTTCTGCACGTCCACGATGATCAGCGCGTTGGCCATCGGGGGGTTTCCTCTCTCCGCACTGTCGGGGTGGCGCTCGGGGATGAACTCAACCAGCGGGTACGACGGTGACCGGCACCGCCGGGTCGCCGGCCGAGAGCTTCAGTCCCTCCCACGGGATGGAGATCAGGCACTCTCGCAGGTGCTCCCGTGACTCGTCGAGGGTGGGCAGCGGCACCGACTCACCGGCGACCATGTACGACTGCTGGAGCAGGCGGTCGTTGGGCTGCCGGTCGGGAACGCCCTGCGGAACGATGACCTCCTCGGTGGCGGTGCCGGTCGGCTTGTGCCGACGGACCGCGACCTTCCGGCCGCCGATGGTGGCCTTGTGCTCGGAGCGCTTCACCACCGGTCGACCCTCGACCTCGACCAGTTTGTAGACCAGCCCGGCGGTTGGTGCCCCGGAGCCGGTGACCACGGCCGTGCCGGCGCCGTACATGTCCACCGGTTCGGCGGCCAGCGCGGCGATGGCGTACTCGTCCAGGTCACCGGAAACGATGATCTTGGTCTCGGTGGCGCCCAGCGAGTCGAGCAACTCCCGGGACTGCTGAGCGATCACCGCGAGGTCGCCGGAGTCGATCCGTACCGCCCGCAGGTCCGGCCCGGCCACAGCGATGGCGTTGCGGATGCCCTGGCTGATGTCGTACGTGTCGACCAGCAGCGTGGTGTCCTTGCCCAGCGTGGCGACCTGCGAGGCGAACGCCGCCCGCTCGTCGTCGTGCAGCAGGGTGAACGCGTGCGCCGCGGTGCCCGCCGTGGGGATGCCGTAGCGCGCGCCGGCGGCGAGGTTCGACGTGAACCGGAACCCGGCCAGGTACGCGGCCCGCGCCGCGGCCACCGCCGCCTCCTCGTGTGCCCGGCGCGACCCCATCTCGATCAGCGTCCGGCCCCGCGCCGCTGTCACCATCCGGGCCGCCGCGGCGGCCACCGCGCAGTCGTGGTTGAGCACGGACAGCGCCACCGTCTCCAGCACCACACATTCGGCGAAGCCGCCGGAGACGGTGAGGATCGGTGAACCGGGGAAGAACAGTTCACCCTCGGCGTACCCGTCGATGTCGCCGCTGAAGCGGTAGTCGGTGAGCCACGCCGCCGCCGCCTCGTCGACCACCCCGGTCCGCAGAAGGAACTCCACCTCGCTGGGGTCGAACCGGAAGTCACGGATCAGCTCGATCAGCCGGGCCGTCCCGGCGACCACGCCGTACCGGCGGCCGCTGGGCAGCCGGCGGCTGAACACCTCGAAGACACACCGGCGGTCGGCGGTGCCGTCCTTCAGTGCCGCGCTGACCATCGTCAGCTCGTAGTGGTCGGTCAGGAGCGCGGGGCGGTGGATGCTCACCGCCCCAGCCTAAGGTTCAGCTCGGGTCGCCGCCGTCGTGGCCCGGGATCGAGCGCAGCGCCGCCCACAGTTCGGTCCGCCCGGTGACGCCGAGCTTGGCGTAGATCCGCTGGAGGTGGTTCTCCACCGTGCGCGCCGACAGGTAGAGCCGTTCGGCGATGGCCCGGCTGGGAGCGCCGTGCGCGGCGAGGCGCGCCACCTGCCACTCCCGCTCGGTGAGCACCGGCGCACCGGCCTGGAGCGCCGGCGTCCGGATCAGGTCACAGCGCCCGAGCAGCCCGGCGAGGCGCTCCCGGGCGTCGTTGGCGGCAGCCGGGTGCTCCCGGCGCAGCCGCTGGACGGCCTGGGAGGTGGCCTCGGCCGCGTACACGGTCAACTCCAGGGCGGCATAGTCGTCGGCGACCGCGAGCAGATCGCTGGGGGAGTCGGTCACCGCGGCGCGGGCGTGACGGGCCAGCAGCGGCGGGAGCACCCCGTCGACCCGCTCGGAGAGCTCGGCGAGGCGCTGCGCGACGGTGCGCCGACCACCGTCGGAGCAGGTGGGGCCGACTGCCATGCCCGCCTGGTCGAGTCGGACGAGGTCGTGCAGGACATGCACCTCGTGCCCGGCGAAGCCATCCGAGCGCAGCCGGTCCACCAGGTCACCGAGGTGTTTGACAGCGCCCGGCAGGTCGCCCGAGGCGGCGAGCGCCGCGCCCCGGGCCTGATCCAGCCACGGGTAGAGCACCGCCATGCCCGGCGCGTGGGTGCGGTCGGCTTCGGCCATCGCCGCGACCGCCTGCGCGGCGTCACCGCGCAGCGCCGCCGCCTGGGCACGTTCGGCTTGAGCCAGACCGGCGTAGACGCGACTCGTGGCCAGCACCGCGCAGGCGCCCAGGGAGGTACGCATGGCCGCGTCGCTCTGCCCGCGCAGCCGGGCCGCGTACGCCTGGAGGATGGCCAGGTAGCCGGTGCCGAGGCGGAAGTCGCCGGCACCGGCGAGGTCGGCGAACTCGTCGGCCACGATCGCGTCGATCCCGGCCAGGTCGCCGGTGAGCATGAGCCGGGTGCCTCGCGCCAGCTCCAGGGCCAACTGGAGGTACGGCATGTCGGTGCGCCAGTTCGCCGCGGCCGAGTGCACCTGGGCGATGGCCGTACCGCTGCGAGTCAGCTCGCCTTGTGCGGCCTGGACGTACGCGATGGTGGAACGGGCCAGCTCGCGGGCGGCGACGCCGGCCGCCGGCCGGTCCAGGACACGTCGGCTGAGCTGCACCGCGGTGTCAGTGTCCAGTCGGTGCAGGCGCATGATCGCCTCGAAGGCGTGCACCCGGGACCGGTCGGCGGAGTCGCTGAGCTGCTCGACCCGGCTTGCGATCTCCTCCACCGTGGACTCCTGGCTCAGCCCCCAGTAGCTGACCATGCCGCGTACGGTCAGCCAGCGGCAGAGTCGCCGCTCGTCGCCGGGCTCGGGGGTTACCGCGTCGAGGACGTCGATCGCCTCGTCGGGCCGGTCGGCGAACATCAGGATGGTGGCCAGCAACTCCGCCGCGTCGTAGCCACCGTCGGCGTGCAGCGCGGCCCGCGCCAGGCGGGTCGCCAGCGGCACGTCGTAGCGGGTGAACGCCTGCACCGCGGCGTCCAGCAGCAGAGCCGGGTCCTGCGCGGTGCCCGAGTCGAGTCGCCAGACGGCCACCCGCAACAGGTCGTCGCGTCGGCGTTTGCCGACCTGTTCGAGCAGCTCGGCGAGGTGTGCCTGAAGCCGGCGGGTGCGGCTGACCGGGCACCGACGGCGCATCACCTCGCCGTAGAGCGGGTGTGCGAGCCTGACGTTGGTGCGCCGGTCGTGCTGAATGACGGTGATCAGCCCGCGTTCCTCGGCGGTCTCCACGTCCGACTGCTCGGCGGCCTGCCTGAGGAGGTGCAGGCCCAGTGGTTCGCCGAACGCGACCAGCTCGACGACCGCGCGGACGCCGTCGGTGAGCTTGCCGACCCGGGTGTCGATGAGGTCGGTCAGGTTGGGTGCCAGTTCCAGTCGCCCGGTCCACTTCCAGATCCCGTACGTGCGCTTCAACTCGGCGCTGCCGTTGGCGGCGTGCACCAGCTCGCGCAGCAGCAGCGGGTTGCCGGCCGACAGGCGGCCGAGCCGGTCGGCGGAGCCGGCGTCGACAGGGCCGCCCAGGATCGCGGCCAGCAGGTCGGTGGTCGCCTCCTGCGGCATCGGGGTCAGCTCGACGTGCTCGACGAGGTCGTCGGTCCAGAGTGCGCGGATCGGCAGCGGGATCTGCTCGCCGTCGCGCAGGGTGCCGAGGACTGTGGCGTTCTCGGCGCGGGCGACCAGATGCACAAGTGCGGCCGAGGGCGGATCGAGCAGGTGGGCATCGTCGATGGCGAGCACGATCCGCCGGCCGGCCGCCTGCTGTTGCAGCACGTTGAGCGCCCAGCGCAGGATGCCGGCGGGGGAGAGGCCCTGGGGCTGCTCGGCGGGGAGGACCTGGACCAGCCCACCGAATGGCAGCGCCGCGGTGGTGGCGCTTGCGGCGATGGACCAGATCGCGAACCGGTCGGTGGGCAACATGCCCACACCCTCGCGCAGCAGGCGACTCTTGCCGATGCCAGCGCTGCCACTGAAGAAGAGCCCGCGGCCGGCCTCACCGGTCACCGCCTCCAGCAGGCGGTTGAGCTCATCCGTGCGGCCGACGAACTCCCATCGACTCATTCGCGCAGCATATCGACCGGAATCCGTCCGCGCCCGTACCGTCACCGTGCGAAGTTGAGTAATCGCACAATTACCGGTGAGTATTCGAGGTGTTCCGCCCGGTCGCCAGCCCGCACGTAGTCTTCCGACATCCGGGTTTCGTACCGGAACTTTTCGCGACCGGACCTCTGGTCACCTGCAACGGGAGGCACCTGATGAAGCAGGGCCCTCTCCCCTCGGTCGATTCGCCGGACGACATGACCGGCCCAACCGATCTACCCACCTGCGGCCCCCTCCCCACTCGGGTCGGCGTGTCCGGCGCCGCCCCGGACGAGCCGCTCGGTGTGGTCGCCGTCGGCCCGGCCGGTGCCGAGCGGCGTGCCGTGCTCGCCACACTGCTCGGGCTCGACCCGGTCATGCTCACCGTGCCGGCGGGCAGCTGGTTGGTGGTACGCGACGCCAAGGTGCCCACCCGGGCGGCGTTCGTGCCCGGTTACCGCCAGCCGCACTCGTACGGCGCGGACCGGGATGCCGCCGGTCCGGCGTTGGCCCGCCCGCCCCGGCGTGTCGAGCTGAGTGTGCCCGAGCCGCTGCTGCGGCACTTCACCCTGATCGACGTTCCGGACACCGCCACCCTCGGCGTGTCCGGCACCCGGGTGCTGCTCGAAGCGGCGGGCCGGGCCGGCGCGCTGCTCTTCGTGATCGCTGCGGACCAGGCGTTCACCGCCGCCGAGTTGAACCTGCTCGCCGAAGTCGCCCCGACCTCGGTGGAGGTCGTCTTCGCGGTCACCCCCGGCGCGTCGGGGTGGGCTCCGCCGACCGACGGTACGGCGACTACGGAGGGCGCGGGGGCGTCCGTCCCGCCGGTCGTGGGTGCGGAGACCGAGGTGGATGCGGTAGCGGTGACGGTGGAGGCACATCGGGCGGCTCTCCTGGCCGCGGTGCCGGCGCTGGCCGGTGCGCGGTGGTTCCCGGTCGACGGTGCGGGCACCGCCTCCGATCTGCGGCGGGCGCTGGTGGGTTGGGCGTCGCGTGAGGGGTTGCGGCGGGCAAGCGTCGACCCGCCGGTCCTGCCGGGCCAGCAGGACCGCGTCGCCGTGGCCGCGGATCCGGGTGACTGGTCCGACCGGCTCGACCGCCACGCCCGTTCGTGTGCGCAGCGGATCCGCCAGCACCTCGCCCTGGAGTTGGCGAACATCCACCTTCGGGCCGTTCAGGAGATCGTGTTCGGAGTCGGCTGTGCCGGCCTACCGGATCTCCTCGACCGGGAGATGGCGGCGTTGTCGTTGTTGGCCACCGCACAGTGCGATCAGGCGGTGCGCGGCATCATGACCGACGTCGCGTCCCAGGTGCTCGGCGCGCCGCCGGCCGAAGGCGTGCGCCGCCGGATCGCCCTCGCCGTGCAGTACGGCCTGTCCGATCACCGGCCCGGCCACGAACTGGACAAGGTGCTGTTGATCACCAGTACCGCCGGCGTGGCCGAGTTGACCGGCATGGAGGCGATCGACGCCGCCGCCAGCTATCCGGTGGCGTCCCGGGACGAGGTGCTCCCGCCGGTCGCGGTGGCGCTCTCCGGCGGGTGCTGGCAGCAGTGGCGTACGCCAGGCAACAGCGACCACAGCGCGGCGCGGGCCTGGTCCCAACGGGCGGTGCGCGAGGTCGAGTTGGGGTTGTCCAGGGAGATCTCCCGACGGTTCGAGGTGATCCGCCTCTCGCTGGGCGTGGTGCTCTCCGATGCAGTCGATCACGGCATTCTGCTCGCCTGACGGCGCGCCCACCGGTTGGTCCGGGGCCGTGCCGGACCCCACCTCCGATGGCGTCCGGGGCGGGTCGGGAGGGCCCGGGGTGGGTGATCCGCGCCGGGCCGGCGTTCCGGTTCCTCGGTTCCGGGAAACCGGTGGCACGATGGGGGGCATGGCGGCTCCGCAGGTTGCACCGGTCGAGACGCCGGACACTGACGAGGTGCCGGCGTCCGACCGGCAGTGGGTGACGATCGTGTGGGACGACCCGGTCAATCTGATGACGTACGTGACCTGGGTCTTCCAGAAGCTTTTCGGCTACAGCCGGGAGAGGGCCGAACAGCTGATGCTTGACGTGCACCACAAGGGCCGCGCCGTGGTCTCCACAGGTGCCCGCGAACGGATGGAGCACGACGCGTCGCAGCTGCACGCGTACGGGCTGTGGGCGACGGTGGACAGATCATGAGCATGTTCCATCGCCAGGCCGGTCACTACGTCGCCGTCTTCGCCGTCGACGAGGTGCGGGTGCTGCGCAAGGTCGCCTCCGAGGTGGTGGGTCTGCTCACCGACGGCTTCGACCACACCGACCCGGTGGTCGGTCGGCTCTTTCCGGCGGTCTACCCACAGGACGCTCCGGGCACTGCCGAGTTTCGCCGCTACACAGAGGGCGACCTGAAGACCGCGAAGATCGATCAGGCGGGTGCGATCCTGGCCGCGTTGCCGGACGAGTCCGGTGGCGAGGTGCGGCTGGACGCCGAGGCGGCCGAGGCGTGGTTGCGGGCACTGAACGACGCCCGGTTGGCGATGGGCGTCCGCCTGGAGATCAAGGACGGCACGGATCTGGGCGAGGAGTTGGACGACGCTGTCGCTGAGGACCCTGGTTCCAGCCGGGTGTTCCAGCTTTCGGTCTACGCCTATCTCGGGTATCTACAGGAGTCGCTGCTCAACGCCTTGATCGACTAGGGGTGACCGGCACCACTTCGGCCCGTGCCCCGCAGGCGTTAGGCTGGTGCACGTGCTGAGCATCGACCGGTCGATCATTGACGCGATCGTCGCCCACGCGCGCCGGGATCACCCTGACGAGGCGTGCGGCGTGGTCGCCGGTCCCGTCGGCAGCGACACCCCGACCCGGCACATCCCGATGGACAATGCCGCGCGGTCGATGACCTTCTACGAGTTCGACTCGATGGAGCACCTGCGCGTGTGGCGGGAGATGGACGACCGGGACGAGGAGCCCGTCGTCATCTACCACTCGCACACCGCCACCGAGGCGTACCCGTCGCGGACGGATGTCTCCTTCGCCGGTGAGCCGGGGGCGCACTACCTGCTCGTCTCGACCCGTGAGCCCGACTCGGAGGAGATCCGGTCGTTCCGGATCGTCGACGGCGTGGTCACCGAGGAGCCGGTCCGTGTCGTGGAGGCCGGTGTCGACCCGCACGCCGTCCAGTCCTACATGTTCGGGCAGAGCCCGGCGACGGTCGATTACGAGTGTTCCGACCGCTGACCTGTCAGCGCCGCAGCCATCTCGTCCCGTCACCGTAGGCACACCCGATCGAGGAGTTCCACATCATGGCCATTGAGGTTCGCATCCCCACCATCCTGCGCAGCTACACCGGCGGCGCCAAGGTCGTCGACGGCACCGGCGACACGCTCGCCGATCTGCTCACCGACCTGGATTCCCGGCACGGCGGTCTGCGCGGCCGGCTGATCACCGACGCGGGCACGCTGCACCGCTTCGTCAACGTCTACGTGAACGACGAGGACGTCCGCTTCCTCGGCGCGCTCGACGCGAAGCTCTCCGACGGCGACAGCGTCACCATCCTGCCGGCGGTGGCCGGCGGCGCGTTCGGCTTCGCCGCGGCAGCGGCGATCAGCTCGCACAGCGCGGCGGCAGCGGCGGTCAGCTCGCACAACATCAGCCCGCAGAGTGCCGTCGACGCGGTGGCCCGCGACGCCGTCGCGGCTCGCTGAGGTCGGCCGCCATGGCGCGGTACGACAGCCTGCTCGACGCCTGCGGGGGTACGCCGCTGGTCGGCCTGCCCCGGCTCTCCCCGACGGTGCCCGACGGGGCGCCTCCGGTGCGGCTCTGGGCCAAGCTGGAGGATCGCAACCCCACCGGCAGCATCAAGGACCGCGCGGCGCTGTTCATGGTCCGGGCGGCGGAGGAGGCTGGCCGGCTCCGCCCGGGTGACACCATCCTCGAGCCGACGAGTGGCAACACCGGCATCTCGTTGGCAATGGTGGCGAAGCTGCGCGGCTACCGGGTGGTCTGCGTGATGCCGGAGAACGTCTCCACCGAGCGGGTGCAACTGCTCCGGATGTACGGGGCCGAGATCATTTTCTCGCCGGCGGCGGGTGGTTCCAACCAGGCGGTCGCCACGGCGAAGCAGATCGCCGTCGAGCACCCCGACTGGGTGATGCTCTACCAGTACGGCAACGAGGCCAACGCGCGGGCGCACTACGAGACGACCGGGCCGGAGCTGCTGCACGACCTGCCCAGCATCACGCACTTCGTGGCCGGGCTGGGCACCACCGGCACCCTGATGGGCACCGGGCGTTACCTGCGGGAAAAGGTCGAGGGCATCCAGATCGTGGCCGCCGAGCCGCGCTACGGCGAGTTGGTCTACGGCCTGCGCAACATCGACGAGGGGTACGTTCCGGAGCTCTACGACGCCTCGGTGCTTTCCCGGCGGTTCTCGGTGGGCACCCGGGACGCGGTGTTGCGCACCCGCCAGCTGGTGGAGGTGGAGGGCATCTTCGCCGGGTTCTCCACCGGTGCGATCCTGCACGCCGCGCTGGCGGTGGCACACGAGGCGGTGCGCGACGGCCGGCGGGCCGATGTGGCCTTCGTGGTCTGCGACGGCGGGTGGAAGTACCTGTCCACCGGCGCGTACGGCGGCACGCTCGCCGATGCCGAGGACGCCCTGGAGGGGCAGCTCTGGGCCTGACCGATCTGGTCTGCCGATTACGGGCCGTCGACATTCGTCGACGGCCCGAGCGCTTCCCGGCGGACCGCGAGCGGGTGTCACGTTCGTGACAACTTCCGTTGGATGATTCTTGCTGCCGGATGCGCCAGCGTAGGCTGCGCAGCGTGGCGTACGCGTCGGTAGAGATCATGGCCGGGACCGTCACCGGCGCGGGTGCTACTGATAGTGACAGCGAGACCACTCGATGCGACTGACAGTTCTGGGAAGCGCCGGCAGTTTCCCTGGCCCCGAGTCGCCCTGCTCGGCTTACCTCGTCGAGGCCGACGGCTTCCGGCTCCTGGTCGACTTCGGCTCGGGGTCGCTGTCAAGCCTCCAGCGGTACGCGGGGTTGCACGCCCCGGACGCCATCCTGCTGACCCACCTGCACTGTGACCACATGTTCGACGCCGTGCTGTACGTGGTGGTGCGCCGGTACGCCCCGGACGGCCCCTACCCGGCGCTGCCGGTGTACGCGCCCGCCGGCGCGCCGGACCGGCTCAGCGCAGCGTACGGCGACGACGGCTCGGTGGAGGACGTGTACCAGTTCTACGCGCTCCAGCCGGGCACCTTTCCGATCGGCCCGTTCGCCGTCACCGTCGACCGGGTCAACCATCCCGTCGAGACGTACGGTGTGCGGCTGGAGCACGACGGCCGTTCGCTGTGCTACTCGTCGGACACCGCGCCCTGTGAGGCGCTGCTGCGGCTGGCCCAGAACGCCGACGTGTTCCTCTGCGAGGCCAGTTACCTCGACGGCATGGACAACCCGCCGGATCTGCACCTGACCGGTCGGGAGGCCGGCGAGGCGGCCACCAAGGCCGCTGTGGGTCGGCTGCTGCTCACCCACCTGGTGCCGGCCTGGGGCAGCGAAGCGCACACGTTGGAGTCGGCCGCTTCCGCGTACGCCGGGCCGCTCGAGGTGGTCCGGCCCGGCGCCAGCTACGACGTCTGACGCAGCACGCCCGGTTCGCGAGGCCGGGCCACCGTCGCCGCTTGCTCGGTGTGCACGGCGCGGGCGTTCCCCGGGGCACCGCGGGCGAGGTGGATCGCCGCACCGCATAGGGTGCAGGCATGGCGCGACCTGACGGGCGAGGGCCCTCTCAACTTCGACCGGTGACAGTGACCCGAGGCTGGAGCACCCATCCGGAGGGCTCGGTGCTCGTCGAGTTCGGCGGCACCCGGGTGCTCTGCACGGCGAGCGTCACCGAGGGGGTGCCCCGCTGGCGCAAGGGCTCCGGGCTCGGCTGGGTGACCGCCGAGTACGCGATGCTGCCCCGGGCCACGAACACCCGTTCCGACCGGGAAAGCGTCAAGGGTCGGGTCGGTGGCCGTACCCACGAGATCTCCCGGTTGATCGGCCGTAGTCTGCGGGCCAGCATCGACCTGAAGGCGCTCGGCGAGAACTCGATAGTGCTCGACTGCGACGTGCTCCAGGCCGACGGCGGCACCCGCACGGCAGCGATCACCGGCGCGTACGTCGCGTTGCACGACGCGGTGGGCTGGCTTGCCGCCCGCAAGTCGTTGGCCGGTAAGCCGGAGAAGGTGATGCACCGCTCGGTGGCGGCGGTCAGCGTGGGGATCATCTCCGGGGAGGCCCGGCTCGACCTCTGCTACGAGGAGGACGTCGCCGCCGAGGTCGACATGAACGTTGTCTGCACCGGCACTGGCGACTTCGTCGAGGTGCAGGGCACCGGCGAGGCGGGCGTGTTCGCCCGCGACCAGCTCGACGCCCTGCTCGACCTGGCCGTGGCCGGCTGCGCCGAGTTGGCCGAAGCCCAGCGGAAGGCTCTCGCGTGAGCACGAGGAAGCCTGCGAGCCCCGCAGTCGCGAACAAAGGTGTCTCAGCATGAACAAGGTCCTGCTCGCCACCCGTAACCGCAAGAAGCTGGTCGAGCTACAGCGGATTCTGGACGGCGCGCTCGGCGCGCACCGGATCGCCCTGCTCGGGTTGGACGACGTCGAGCAGTACGCGGAGCTGCCGGAGACCGGCCTGACCTTCGGCGAGAACGCGCTGATCAAGGCGCGGGAGGGCTGCCGGCAGAGCGGGCTGCCGACCATCGCTGACGACTCCGGGCTCGCTGTCGACGCGCTCAACGGCATGCCGGGGGTGTTCAGCGCCCGCTGGTCCGGCCAGCACGGCGACGACCGGGCCAACCTTCAGTTGGTGCTGGACCAGATCGGCGACGTTCCGGACGAGCAGCGGGCCGCCTCGTTCGTCTGCACTGTGGCGTTGGTGCTGCCCGGCGGCAAGGAGCACCTGGTCGACGGCCGGCAGTCCGGGCGGGTGCTGCGGGCGCCGCGCGGTGACGGCGGGTTCGGCTACGACCCGATCTTCCTGGGCGACGGACAGGACCGGACCAACGCCGAGCTGACCCCGGCGGAGAAGGACGCCATCAGTCACCGGGGCAAGGCGTTGCGCGAGCTGGCCAAACTGATCGCCAAGGTGCTGCCGCCCGCCGTTTGACGGGCGCGAGGTGCTGCCGCCCGCCGCCTGACCCGCGGCGGACGACAGCGACCCGCTGGAGATCAGCCCAGCGGGCCGACCTCCTGTTCGATGGCGGCGCGCAACTCCGGTCCGGCGACGACGGCACGTGCCGCCTCCATCACCGGGGCGAGGAACACGTCCGGGCCGGGCTCGCCGGCTGCCGCACCGAGCGCGGCGACGGCCGCCCGGCCGGCCGGGGACGGCTCCAGGGGGGCGCGCAGCTGGAGGCCGCGTACCCCGGCCAGCAGCTCCACAGCGAGCAGGCTGGTCAGGTTGTCCAGGACGGTGCGCAGCTTCTTGGCCGCCGCCCAGCCCATCGAGACGTGGTCCTCCTGCATGCCGCTGGTGGGCAGCGAGTCCACCGAGGCGGGGGCGGCCAGTCGACGGTTTTCGGCGACGATCCCGGCCGCCGTGTACTGGGCGATCATCAGCCCGGAGTTGACCCCGGCGTCGGGGGAGAGGAACGCCGGCAGTTCCCGGGAGCGGGTGACGTCGAGCAGCCGGTCCACCCGCCGCTCGGCGATCGCGCCCACCTCGGCGGCGGCGATGGCGAGGAAGTCCGCGGCGAAGCCGAGCGGTGCGCCGTGGAAGTTTCCTGTCGACTCGACCCGGCCGTCCGGCAGCACCACCGGGTTGTCCACCACTGACACCAGCTCCCGGCCGGCGACGGTGCGGACGAAGTCCAGGGTGTCGCGGGCCGCGCCGGCCACCTGCGGCGCGCAGCGCATCGAGTACGCGTCCTGCACGGCGTGCGCCAGGTCGTCGCGGTGCGAGTCCATCACCCGGGAGTCCTGCAACAGGCGGTGGATGTTCGCCGCCGACGCCGCCTGACCGGGGTGTGGTCGGATCGCGTGCAGCTCGGGCAGGAACGGCCGCTCCGAGCCGAGCATCGCCTCGATGGCCAGCGCTGCCGTCACGTCGGCCATGGCGAACAGGTGCGCCGCGTCGTGGATGGCCAGCAGCAGCATGCCGAGCATGCCGTCGGTGCCGTTGATCAGCGCCAGCCCCTCCTTGGCGGCCAGCTCGATCGGCTTGAGCCCGGCGGCTGTCAACGCGTCTGCCGCGTCCTGCCGCTCACCGGCGAGGCCGAGCACCCAGCCCTCGCCGAGCAGCACCAGCGCGCAGTGCGCCAGCGGCGCCAGGTCACCGGACGCGCCCAGCGAGCCGTGTTCCGGCACCCAGGGGGTGATGTCGTGGTTGAGCAGGTCGACAAGGGCTTCCGCCACCAGCGGCCGGACCCCGGATCGGCCCAGGGCGAGGGACCGGACCCGCAGCAGCATCATGGCCCGGACCACCTCGCGCGGCATCGGGGCGCCCACCCCGGCGGCGTGCGAGCGGATCAGCGCGTGTTGCAGCTCGGCCCGTCGCTCCGGTGCGATGAAGGTGTTGGCCAACGCGCCGAACCCGGTGGACACCCCGTAGACGGGACGGCCCGACGACTCGATGCCGTCCACGATGGCCCTGCTGGTCGCCATCGCGTCGATGGTGGCCGGGGCGAGGACGACAGTGGCGGTGCCGCGGGCCACCGCGAACACGTCGTCGGCGGAGATCCCGGTGGGCTGGATGGTCACGTGCGTCATTGCGGAACTCCGTTGCGTATTACCTGGCGGATCAGGGGGACACCGGGCCGGTAGGCAAGGTGCAGGTGTGACGGCGCGTCGAGGATGACGAGGTCGGCCCGCGCGGCGGGGGTGAGGACACCGATGTCGTCGCGGCGCAGCGCCCGCGCGCCACCGGCGGTGGCGGCCCAGACCGCCTCCGCCGGTGTCATCCGCATCTCGCGGACCGCGAGGGCCACGCAGAACGGCATCGACGAGGTGTACGACGAACCGGGGTTGCAGTCCGTCGCCAGCGCCACAGTGACACCGGCGTCGAGCAGCCGACGGGCGTCCGGGTAGGGCGAGCGGGTGGAGAACTCCGCGCCGGGCAGCAGCGTCGCCACGGTGCGGGTGCCCGACCCGTCGCTGTGGGCGGTGTCGGCCAGCGCGGCCACGTCGGCGTCGCTCAGGTGGGTGCAGTGGTCGACGCTGGCCGCGTCCAGCTCCACGCCCAACCGCACCCCGGGGCCGGGGCCGAGCTGGTTGGCGTGCAGCCGTACGCCCAGCCCGGCGGCCCGGCCGCAGGCCAGGATGGCGCGGGCGTGGTCCACGTCGAAGGCGCCCCGCTCGCAGAACACGTCGATCCACTTCGCGTACGGAGCGGCGGCGGCCAGCATCGGCCCGCAGACCAGTCCCACGTAGTCGTCGGGGCGGTCGGCGTACTCGGCGGGCACCACGTGCGCGCCCAGGAAGGTGGTCTCGGTGCTGGTCTCGGCGGCGATTCGCAGTGAGCGGGCCTCGTCGGCGACGGTCAGGCCGTACCCACTCTTGATCTCCATGGTCGTGGTGCCCTGGCGCAGCGCCTCCCCACGCAGCCGGCGCACTGTGGCGCGCAGCTGTTCGTCGGTGGCGGCCCGGGTGGCACCGACCGTGGTCCGGATGCCGCCGCCGGTGTAGGGCTGACCAGCCATCCGGGCGGCGAACTCGGCGGCCCGATCCCCGGCGAAGACGAGGTGGGCGTGGCTGTCCACGAAACCGGGCAGCACGGCGGCCCCACCGGCGTCGATGTGATGGTCGGCGGCCGGCGCGTACGCGGACTGCCCGACCCAGACCACCCGGTCCTCCTCGACCAGCAGTGCGGCGTTGCGACGGATGCCGAGCGGGCCTTCGCCGGCACCGTTGGTGACCAGCTCCCCGATGTTGTCGACAAGCAGGCTGCCGCTCATGCGGGTGTCACCGCCTCGATCGCTGACGACAGTTCGGTCGGCACGTCCACGGTCAGGTGTCGGCCCTCGGCCACCACCACCCGGCCGTCCACCACCACCTGCTCGACGTCCGCCGCGCTCGCGGCGAAGAACACGCCCACCGGCGGCACCCCGGCGGTGCGGGCGCTGTCCAGGCGTACCGTCACCAGGTCGGCGCGGGTACCCACCGAGATCCTCCCGGCGTCGGCCCAGCCCAGCGCGGCGTGCCCGGCGACGCTGGCGGTGGTCAGCAGGTCGAGCGGCGCGAAGTGACCGCGCCGGCGGGTGCGCAGCCGCTCGTCCAGCTCGACCGCCCGAGCCTCCTCGAACAGGTCGATCACGGCGTGGCTGTCGCTGCCGAGGCTCAACCGGATGCCCGCGTCGGCCATCAGCCGGGCGGGGCCGATGCCGTCGGCGAGGTCCCGTTCGGTGGTCGGGCAGAGGCACACCCCGGTCCGGCTGTCGGCGAGCAGTGACAGGTCCGCGCTGGTGGGGTGGGTGGCGTGGACGGCGGTGGTGTTCGGCCCGAGCACGCCGTGCTCGTTGAGCAGCGCGGTGGGGGAGCGCCCGTGCACGGCCCGGCACTCGTCGTTCTCGGCTGGCTGCTCGGAGAGGTGCACGTGCAGCGGCGCCTGCCGCTCCCGGGCCCAGTCGGCGACAGTGCGTAGCTGATCGGCCGGGACGGCCCGTACCGAGTGCACCGCCGCGCCGACCCGGACGTGCGGGTCCGTCGGTTGCAGCGCTGCCGCCCGCTCGGCCCAGCGGCCCGCGTCACCGTCGCCGAAGCGGCGCTGCGGCCCGGCCAGGGGCCGACCGTCCACGCTGGAGGTCAGGTAGCAGGTGTCCAGCAGTGTGAGCCGGATCCCGGCGTGCGCGGCGGCCTCCACCAGCGCCGCGCCCATCGCGTTCGGGTCGTCGTACGCGCCGCCGTCCGGTCGGTGGTGCAGGTAGTGGAACTCGCCCACGCAGGTGATCCCGGCGAGCGCCATCTCGGCGTAGACGGCCCGGGCCAGCGCGAGGTAGGTGTCCGGGTCCAACCGGTCCGCGACGGCGTACATCTGGTCCCGCCAGGTCCAGAAGTCACCCCGCCCACCGTGGGTACGCCCGCGCAGCGCCCTGTGGAAGGCGTGCGAGTGCACATTGGACAGGCCCGGCAGGGTGAGGCCTGGCAGTGGCACCGCGTCGGCGTACACCTCGACTCCGGCCGGTGGCCTGCTGCCGGGGGTCAGCGGCGTCACCGCCGTGATCCGGCCGTCCTCGACCTCGATCAGCACGTCGGGCGTGGGCTCGGCGTGCTCGGGCAGCCACGCGTACTCGGCCAGCCAGCGGGTGGTGGTCATGCCGCTCGCCTCCTTTGGAGCTGAATCGTCTGCGACATCAACGGCCGGGGTGACATCAACGGCCGGGGTGACATCAACGGCCGGGGTGACATCAACGGCCGGGGTGACATCGACGGCCGGGGTGACATCGACGGCCGGGGTGACATCAGCCGCCGGGGTGACACCCGCGGCCGGGGTGACGCCGACAGTTGGGGCTCACCGGCTGATTCGTTTACGACATCAGCTCCAAAGGACGACAACAGGAGATGCCGCACCTCGCCAGGCCGGAGACCACGCACCCACCGGCGCCGCAGCTCCGTGCCGTCCGAGAAGCGGCTCGCCACCCCGTTCACCGGCATGTCAGCTCCTCCAGCACCCGGGCCAGCGCCCGTACCCCGGCGGCGCAGTCGTCGTCGGTGGCGGCCTCGGCGGGGGAGTGCGAGACACCGGTCGGGTTGCGCACGAAGAGCATCGCGGTGGGCAGGTACGCGGCGAGTACACCGGCGTCGTGCCCCGCGCCGGTCGGCAGCACCGGCGCGTCGAGCAGTGTGGCCAGGCGGTTGGCCAGCCCGCTGTCGAAGGCGACCACCGGGGTGGCCGACTCCTCGGTGACCGTCACCGTCGTACCGTCGCGACGGGCCCGCTCGGCGAGCTTGGCGCGTACCGCGTCGACGAGCCCGGTCAGCGTCTCCGGGTCGGCCGCCCGGGCGTCCAGCCAGCCGGTCACCTTCGACGGGATCGCGTTGGTGGCGTTGGGTTCGACGGCGACCCGGCCCACAGTGGCGTGCGCGCCGCGCAGCCGGGCCTCCTTGTTCGCCGCCAGCACAGTGAACGCGTAGGTCAGCATCGGGTCGCGGCGGTCCGCCATCCGGGTGGTGCCCGCGTGGTTGCCCTCGCCGACGACGTCGAAGCGCCACCGACCGTGCGGCCAGATCGCGCTGGCCACGGCGACCGGCGCGTCGGTGTCGACGAGCGCGCGACCCTGCTCGACGTGCAACTCCACGAAGGCGCCGAACCGGCCCAGCAACTCCGGGCGGGCGCCCGCCGGCCGGTCACCGAGCGCCTCGGCGAAGCTCACCCCGGCCGCGTCGCGCAGGCCGGCCGCGCGTTCGGCAGACAGCGCCCCGGTGAGCAGCCGCGAGCCCAGACACGGTACGCCGAAGCGCGCCCCCTCCTCCTCGACGAAGGCACCCAGCACCAGCGGCCGGCCGGGGGTGACGCCCGCGGCGCGCAGCTCGTCCACGGCGAGGAACGCGCTCACGATGCCGAGCGGCCCGTCGTACGCCCCGCCGTGCGGCACCGAGTCGAAGTGACTGCCGGTGAGCACCGCGTCGGACGCTTCCGGGTCACCCCAGTGGGCGAAGAGGTTGCCGTTGCCGTCCTCGGTGACCGGCATGGCACGACGCTCGGCCTGCGCCCGGAACCAGGCGCGCAGCTCCCGCTCCGGCTCGGTCAACGCGTACCGCAGATAGCCGCCGCTGCCGGCGTCCCGTCCGACCGGCGCGATCTCGTCCCACAGCGCCCGGAACCGGGCGGAAAGGTCGTCGCTCACGCGGGTCCGCCCTCGGTCATGGGAACCCGGACGCCGGTGCGGTCGGCGACCTCGCGGGCGCTCTCGTAGCCGGCGTCGACGTGCCGGATGACGCCCATCGCCGGATCGTTGGTGAGCACCCGCTCGATCTTCTGACCGGCGAGGGCGGTGCCGTCGGCCACACACACCTGCCCGGCGTGAATCGACCGGCCGATGCCCACCCCGCCGCCGTGGTGAATGGACACCCAGGAAGCCCCGCTGGCCGTGTTGACCAGGGCGTTGAGAAGCGGCCAGTCGGCGATGGCGTCGGAGCCGTCGGCCATCCCCTCGGTCTCCCGGTACGGGCTCGCGACGCTGCCGGTGTCCAGGTGGTCCCGGCCGATCACCACCGGGGCGGAGAGTTCGCCGGAGGCGACCATGTCGTTGAACCGCACGCCCGCCCGGTCCCGTTCGCCCTGACCGAGCCAGCAGATCCGGGCCGGCAGGCCCTGGAAGGCGACCCGCTCACCGGCCAGCTTGATCCAACGGGCCAGCGACTCGTTCTCCGGGAACAGGTCGAGGATGGCCCGGTCGGTGGCCGCGATGTCAGCCGGGTCGCCGGAGAGCGCCGCCCACCGGAACGGACCCCTGCCCTCACAGAACAACGGCCGGATGTACGCGGGCACGAAGCCCGGGAAGTCGAAGGCGCGCTGATAACCGCCGAGCTGCGCCTCACCCCGGATCGAGTTGCCGTAGTCGAACACCTCGGCGCCCGCGTCGAGGAAGCCGACCATCGCCTCGACGTGCGTCGCCATCGACGCGCGGGCCCGGTCGGTGAACTCGGCCGGCTTCGCGGCGGCGTAGTCCCGGGCCTCGGCCAGGTCGACCCCCACCGGCAGGTACGCCAGTGGGTCGTGCGCGCTGGTCTGGTCGGTCACGATGTCGATCTCGACGCCCCGGTTCAGCAACTCCGGGAAAACCTCGGCGGCGTTGCCGACCACGCCCACGCTCAACGCCCGGCGCTCCCGCTTCGCGGCGCGGACCCGGGCGATCGCGTCGTCCAGGGAGTCGGCGACCTCATCCAGGTAGCGGTCCTGCACCCGACGGTCGAGCCGGGTGCGGTCCACGTCCACGATCAGGCAGACGCCGCCGTTCATCGTGACGGCGAGCGGCTGCGCGCCACCCATCCCGCCGCAGCCGGCGGTCAGCGTCAGCGTGCCGGCGAGGGTGCTCCCGAACCTCTTCGCGGCCACCGCCGCGAACGTCTCGTAGGTGCCCTGGAGGATGCCCTGGGTGCCGATGTAGATCCACGAACCGGCAGTCATCTGCCCGTACATGGTCAGGCCGAGCTGTTCGAGGCGACGGAACTCCGGCCAGGTCGCCCAGTCGCCGACCAGGTTCGAGTTGGCCAGCAGCACCCGGGGCGCCCACTCGTGGGTGCGCATCACCCCGACCGGGCGGCCCGACTGCACCAGCATCGTCTCGTCCTCGCGCAGGTCGGTCAGCGTGCGGACCAACGCGTGGTACGACGGCCAGTCCCGCGCCGCCTTGCCGGTGCCGCCGTAGACCACCAGGTCGTCGGGGCGTTCGGCCACCTCGGGGTCGAGGTTGTTCATCAACATCCGCAGGGCGCCCTCCTGCTGCCACCCGCGGGTGGTGAGCTGGCTGCCCCGTGCGGCACGAATGGGCTGGGTCATCTCTGGTTCTCCTCCGGTCAACCGAGGAACAACTGTCGGCGGGCCGCGGAGGCTTCGAACGCCTCCAGTCGGCGCTGGGTGTCGGCCGGGGTGGCGTCGCAGATCGCCTGCAACAGCACCATGGCCAGGGTCATCGGGGCGGTGTGCAGGTCGAAGACGAGTTGCGCGCCGACCGCGGCGGCGAGCACCACGTCGGCGTGCTCGGTGGCCGGGCTGACCGGGGAGTCGGTGATCGCCACCACTGTCAACCCGGCGTGGCGGGCGTCGCGCAGCGCGTCCAGGGTTTCCCGGGGGTAGCGGGGCAGCACGAAGGCCAGGACGGCGGACGCCCCGGCCTCGGCCGCCTGCTCCAGGCGGTCGGTGAGCAGGCTGCCGCCGTCGTCGAGGACCCGTACGTCCGGGTGCACCTTCGCCGCGAAGTAGGCGAAGTACGCGGCCAGCGGCGCGGCGGCGCGCAGGCCAAGCACCGGCAGTGGGCGACTCTCGGCGAGCAACCGTCCGGTCTCGGCGATCCGGTCCCGGTCGGCGAGCTGACCGGCCAGTCGCTCCAGGTTTCCCATCTCCGCGCGTACCGCCTGCTGGAGTTCGTTGCCGGCGTCCGTCGATCCGCCTGGAGTCGATCCGGTGAGGTCTCGCAGCCGGCGGCGCAGCGCCGGGTAGCCGTCGTGGCCGAGCGCGACGGCGAACCGGGTGACCGACGGCTGACTCACGCCGGCCAGCTCGGCGACCTCGGCGGCGGACAGGTATGCCACGCCGGGGGCGTGCTGCACCAGACAGTGCGCGATTCGGCGCTGGGTGGGGGTGAGTCGCACCCCTTGGAACAGGTCGAGCACCCGGTCAGCGGGTGCTGCGACAGCTCCTTCATTCATGAGCTGACTCTATGCATAGAAACTTTCATAGACAACCACCTCGGGTCACCCCCGCCCCCCGCTCAGCCGTCACGACTCGTAACATGCGGGCGTCCAGCGCGAGCAGGATCGCGCCAGCGAGAAGGAGCGTCGTGGTCGCAGTCGAGGACGCCCCGCCCATTCGCGTCACTTCGCCGGCACCCGCCCGGCGCGTCCGGGCGACGGTCGGCGAGGCGCTGCCGATCATCGCTCTCGTCGGGGCCTTCTTCGTCGTCAACGACATCCGGTCGTGGCTCACAGCCCAGTACTGGGGCGACGAGGCGTGGGTCGCGCTCTCGGTCCGTTTCCCCCTTGCCGATCTTCCGGTGACGACCTCATCGAGCCCGATCGGGTGGAGTTTCCTGCTCCGACTGGTCCCGGACATCGACCACCTCCGGGTCGTACCCCTGGGTTTCCAACTGCTGACAGTCGTCGCGGCCTACCTTCTGGGCCGCTCGCTGGCGTCCGAACGCGCTCGGGGCATCCTCATCGGCGTCGTCACCGGGCTCGCCGTCCTGCTCCTGCCGGTCCAGCAGACCCGCCACGACCTGAAGCAGTACACAGCGGACGCCGCCGTGGCGGTCTGCCTGCTCGCCCTGGCCACCTCGACGGAACGCTCCTGGTCTCGGCGACGACTCGCTGTGGTGGTGGCCGCGGTGGGCCTGGGCATGCTGCTGAGTCACACCACCGCCATCGTCGCGGTCTGCGTCCTCGGAGGGCTGCTGCTCTCCGTCGCCGTGCGCCGGGAGTGGGCGAGGACGGCCGAGGCGACCGTCGCCGGCCTGGTCGCCGGCGCGCTCGTCGCCGCCGTCTACTTCGGAGTGTCCGCCCGGGGCAACAACGACGCCATGCGGGACTACTGGGACGCCTTCCTGCCGAGCGTCTCCGAACTGCCCGCACACCTCGTGCGGCAGGCCAAGGCCCTGTCGCCGATGCTCGGCGCACCAGTGCCGATCCTCGCCGTCCTCCTCGTGCTCGGCGTCCTCACGCTGTTCCGACGCGGACACGCCGCCCCGGCGATCGCCGTCCTCCTGCTGCCGGTGGCGGCCATCGGGCTGGGGGTCGCGGGGATCTACCCCCTGCTCGACCCGCGCACGTCCCACTTCCTGATCGTGGTGGCGGGCCTGGTGGCCGGCATCGGCATCATCGGTCTGGCCGATCTGACCGTCGCCGTGGTCCGCCGCGGGCTGCCCCGGCTAGCACCGGGCGTGGTGGCCGCCGTTACCTGCGCCGTCCTGCTCGCCAGCTTCGCCGCCGTCAACCACCGCTGGTACCGCACGGACGGCGACGAACCCGGGGTCTGGCGGGCACACCAGGCCATCACCGACATCGGATCGTCGACCCGGTACGTCGCGGCTCACAAGGGACCACACGACCTCGTCGTGGTCAGTGGGCCCGCCTGGTTCGGGTTCACGCTCTACTCCGACCAGGACCCGCTGAAGCTGGTCGCGCCGGTCACCGGCACCGTCGGTTGGACCCTCACGATGCCCACCCGCGCCGATGTGATCCTCCCGAAGCCGGCCGCCGCCGACGAGCAGTCCATCAAGGACGCACTCGACGAGATTCTGGCCCAGGCCGCGAAACGGACGCCCGGCACCCGGGTCTGGCTGGTCCGTGCGTACACCCACCCGAGTGAGCCAGTGTGGCAGGCGGCGCTCGCCGACTATCACGTGCAACGCGTCACGTCCGGACCGGAGCCAGTGGTCGTGATCAGCAAGAGGTGACGGCGGCGACGAGCTGACGGGTGACCGCCGGGCGACTGACTGTGGCACCGGTCGGTACCATGCGCCTGGCGGTCGAGCGGAGGAGTTGGCATGCAGCCGGAAGGCCCCTACAGGTTCACCCACTTGCTGGGCGGTTCACCGGTGGGCAAGGCCTGGGCCGCCATCGACGAGCAGGGCCGGTTCGTGAGCGTGGCCGTGCTGGACGCCGCCGTGGCCGCCACTCCCGGATGGCGGGACGCCTTCGCCGGGATCGCTGACGCTCTCGCCCAGTCGGCCAACGGCCCCGCCTTCACGTACGCGGACTTCTCCGCCGCCGCGCCCTGGGTGGCATATCCCGCGGAGGCCGGGCCGGGCGCGGAGAAGCTGATCCGGGCGCTCGGCGTGGAGTACCACCCCGTGCCCGCCGCACCACCGCAGCCGGTGTCCGGCCCGCCCCAGCCCGTGTCTAGCCCGCCCCAGCCCGTGTCTAGCCCGCCGCAGCCGGTGTCTAGCCCGCCGCAGCCGGCTTCGAACTCGCCGCAGTCGGTGTCTGGCCCGCCGCAGTCGGTGTCTGGCCCGCCGCAGCCGATCACCGGCATGCCGCACGCGCCGTGGGCGGTTCAGGGAACTCCTATTCCTCGCCAGCCGATCCTCTCGGATCCGCACCCGGTGTCGGGCGCGCCCACGTCGGCCTTCCCCGCGTCGGGGGTGCCGGCGTCGGGGGTGCCGGCGTCGGCCTTCCCCGCGTCGGGGGTGCCGGCGTCGGGGGTGCCCGCGTCGGGGGTGCCCGCGTCGGCCGCTCCGGCCGCGTCCGACGGTGGCCCGGCATCCGGCGAGAACCTGCAGATGTCGCCCGCACAGGCCAGTCCCGCCGAGGCTCCACCGTTCAACCCGTTCGTGGCGTCGGAACGTCGAATCAAGCCCTCCGAGCCGCCGAGGCGGCCGATCGGCCTCTGGGTCGCCGTCGCCGCGCTGCTGTCGGTGGCCGCGCTCGGGGGTGGAGCGGGCCTCTGGGCCGTCTCGGCCACGACGCCCGACGAGCCGGCAGCCGCGCCCACGGCCGCCCCGACCGCCACAGCTGCGGCACCCGGGCTCGAGCCCTGGGCGGCGGCCGCACCGCGCAGCCCGGATGAGCATGCCCTCGCCACCGCCGCGCCCTCGATGGTCTTCCTCGAGGTCATCATCAGCGGGTACGCGCGCAACGCGCAGGACGGCACCCTGCTGCACGCTGAGCCCTTCACCTTCAGCCGTCGCTGCAGCGGCGTCATCGTCAACCGCGGCGGGCACGTCCTCACCAACGGCCAGTGTGTCAAGCCCTCCCCGGAAACCATGCGGGACAACGCGCTCGCTGGGCTCGCCAAGAGGCTCGTCGCCGCCGGCCAGCTGAAGCCCGCGGACGTGGACGGCTACACCAAGGGCCGTGCGGCGACCACGGTCTTCACCGGCCGCGACCGCGGCACGGAGCCCGACGCCAAGCTTTACGGACAGTTGAACGTTGCCATTGGCGACGTCACCAACGGTCCGGCGATCCCTGGCACCATCGTCCGGGCTCTCCCCCTCGCCGAGGGCAACCTGGCGCTGGTCGCGCTCGACCAGGCGGACCTTCCCGTTGCCGAACTGAACACCTCCGCCACGATCGCCCCGGATACCGCGCTGCTGATCCTCGGCTACGGCACCACCGACACCGAGTACCGCTCGGCCACCTACACCGTGCGGTCCGCACCGGTGCGGGTGACCGAAGTGGACCCCCAGTCTTCGGTCTACCGGATCAACGCGGACGTCGGGGTGTACTCGCGTGGGGGGATCGCGATCGACCAACAGGGCCGGGTGGTCGGGATGCTCGACCACGACCTGTCGCTCAGCGACGATGCGACCCGGCTCGTGGTGCCGGTTGCCACGATAAGCGGGCTGCTCGGCGCCGCCGGTATCGAGAACGGCCTCGGCGAGCCGGACCGGCTGTACCGCAGTGGCCTGGACGCCTACTTCGCCGGCGACGAGGCGAGCGCCGTGCCGCGGTTCGAGGACGTCGTGGAGCGTGTTCCCTCGAACGTCCTGGCCCGGGCGTACCGCGAGGCGGCCGCCGCGTCGGACGGCAAATCCTCCCGACCCGGCTGGGCGGTGCCGCTGCTCGTCGCCGCCGGCGTCGCGCTGGCGGGTGGGATCGGCATGCTCGTCGTGTGGCGGCGGCGCCGCAACTCCTGGTAGCGGGGGCCAGGGCCTCCGCTCGGCCGTGCCGTACGGTCGGTCGCCGCACGGCATGGCCGACGCCCTACTGCTGTTTGGCCGCGATCTCACACACCTCATGCACGCTGCGCACGGCGCTGTCCCAGGTCAGCGAGGTGCGGAAGTGGGTGACGGCACCGTGGCTCAGGCCGGCGTAGCGGTCGGAGAAGGCCAACAGGTTCGCGACCTCGTCGGCGTACTGCGCCGCCGAGGCGTCGACAGGCAGGAGGATTCCGCTGTGGCCCTGCCGAACGGCATCCGGTACGCCGTCGACCGCGCTGCCCAGCGACGGGAGGGCGTACGCCGCGGCCTCGGCGAACACGATGCCGAACGGCTCGTTCCGGGTGGGGAGGACGAACAGGTCGGCCGCCCGGTACAGGCTGTCGAGCTTCGCGCTGTCCTCGGCGCTGTCCTTGTTCAGGAACCCGTGGTAGGTGACGTGGTCCCGCTGCCACGAACTGTCCGGCGGTCGGACGCCCACCACGTCGAGATGGACCGGGACGCCCCGTCGGCGCAATTCGTCGGCGATGAGCACACACCGGTCCATGCCCTTTCGCTCCCACTCGACGCCCACGGCGAGAAGCCGGGGGAGGGCCCCGATCCGAAGCTTCGGCTGCGCCTCCGCGCCGACCCGATTGGCGCCGAAACCGATGCGGTGGACCCGGGACGGGGTGAGGCGGTACCGGGACAGGGCGTCTTCGTACGCGACCGTCGAGGACATGATGACCGCGGCCATCTCACGCAACGACGTTCCCTCGATCGGCTCGACCTGGCGTCGGGTTCGTTCGGAGAGGCGCTGCCAGTGCGGCGCTTTGTCCATCCGCTGCGCGTAGGTGGCGTCGGTCCAGATCACGGCGGGAATGTCACCGTCCTCGACGCCCAACGTGTGCCAGCCAAGCAGGAGGAGGACGTCGGCGTTCGCCCGCCGCGCCTGCGCCTGCACCTCTCGCGTCATCCGTCGGACGAGCCACGGCTCCACCTCCCAGTTCACCTTCAACCGTGCCCGTTTCGACGCCGCCGCGACCACCTTGCCGGAACGCACGAGCAACGGCGAGGGCTCGTCGAGCACCACGCAGTCGGCGTCGAGGTCCCGCATGGTGCGGACGACGTTGGCCGGGATTCCGGACCAGGTGAGGATGTCGTCGGCGCGTCCCTCGGCCGTGCAGATGGCTATTCTCATGGCGAGGATTGTGCCGCAGGCCCTCCATCGGCCCGATGACGCCTCACGCGCCGCTTCGGCGACGTCGTCTAGTCCGCGAGGACCGGCACCAGGGCCTCCTCAAGCAGCGGTGCCAGCTTGCGGGCGTACTCCGCGGTGACGTGGTTCCGGTCCCGGCGGACGACTACCCCGCCGACGAAGATCGGGCACCGCTCGGAGACGCAGAACCAGTCCGCCGTGGCGATGTGCCACGAGCCCCGGGCGCTCCAGACGCGGCGGTCAACCCTGCCGTACGACTGATCCTCCTGGGACAGCGTCGAGATGCAATCCGGGGGTGCGGAGAGCCGGGTGATGCACGTCCTCGGGTCCAGCCCCACCGGCGGCGGTTGCAGGGCGACGATCCTCCCTGCCGCCGCCAGCCACCGTTCCCGAGCGGTACGGGTGGCCTGTTCCCATTCGGTCAGTGACGCGCGCTGACCGGCTTTGGTGAACCGTTGGTGATAGGCGTTGCTGACGACAACCAGCTCGGGTTCGAGTTTCGTGACGAGGGTCCGTACCGTCTCCCGATGGCCCGGACAGGATCGGGTGATGTCGTCGATGGGGGAGACGGTGTCCGCGGCGAGGAAGGGACAGCCGGCGTAGGTCAGGTCCCGGACCACCCACCCGGCCGGCTCGAGAGCCGCGCGGACCAGGGGAAGCCAGGCCGCACCGATGGAGTCGCCGACCACGACGGCCAACCGGCGGGGGCGCGGTGCGGTGACCGCGCAGTCGTTGCCGTCCGGGACGGCCGGCCGGCATCCCCGCCCGTCGCCATCCGTAAAGACCAGCCGATCCAACTTGCCCGGGGGAGGCGTCAACACCGGCCATTCCGCGACGTCCAGCGCCGTACGGATCTGGGCTTCCAACTGGTCCTGCGACGTGATCGCCACCGGGTGCGCGGCGACCTCCGGCGAGGGCGTGCGGACCGTCACCGTGGCGACCACAGCCACAGTGGCAGCCAGTGCTGTCAGGCCGGCGGCCCGCCGGATCAGCGTTGTGCGGGTCCGGCGGCGCGGCGTTGCTGTCCGCCGGCCCTCCAACCACGACGATCTGCGGATCGGGTCCTCAACCAAGTGGTAGGAGAGCACGGAGAGCAGCGCCGTACCGCCGAGCGTGAGGATGGGTACGGTGTGCCGGCCGGCGGGCAGCGCAGCACCGATCAGAACGAACAGGGGGAAGTGCCACAGGTAGAGGGAGTAGGAGATGTCGCCGACGTACCGTGCGGCCCGGTTGGTCAAGGGAAACATCAGCCGTTGCCCACCGACGCCGCCCGCGATGACCAAGGCCGCCGAGATCACCGACAGGATGGCGCCCGGGACCGGAAAAGGGGTCTGCGCGGAGACGGTGAAGAGCGAGACGGCAAGGCCGGTCAACCCGAGCCACTGGTACGCGGGGCGAGCCGGCGCCGGTATGCGGGCCAGCAGCGGCGTCGCCACGGCGAGCAGCGCGCCGACTCCCAATTCCCAGGCGCGGGAGAAGGTCGAGAAGTAGGCGACCGTCGGGCGATGGCCGACCTCCCAGAGGGCGAACACGATCGAGCCGACGACGACCGCGCCCAGGACCGCCCCCGTCGCCCACTGGGACGCGCTCCCGGCCCGACCCCACCGTACGGCGGCGTGCAACACCAGCACGAGCAACAACGGCCAGACGAGGTAGAACTGCTCCTCTACCGACAGCGACCAGTAGTGCCGTAGCGGCGAGACGGGGCCGTCGGTCTGCCAGTAGTCGGTGCCCACGGAGGCGAACCGCCAGTTGGACGCGAACAGTCCGGCCCAGAGTGCGTCCCACGCCGTGGACCGGAAGCGGTCGCCCAGGAACAGCAGCGACGAAGCGACGTACGTGCACACCAGGACCAGCACCGCCATGGGCATGATCCGCCGCACCCGGCGCCGGTAGAAGTCCGCGAAGGAGACTCGTCCCGTCCGATCGTGTTCCTTGAGCAGCAGGCTCGTGATCAGGAAGCCGGAGATGACGAAGAAGACGTCGACGCCGACGAAGCCACCGGCCGGCCAGCCGAGGACGTGTTCGAGGATCACCACCACGACCGCTACGGCTCGCAGTCCCTGGATGTCCGCGCGGAAGCCCGTGCCGGGTGTCCCGGAATGCCGAGAGGCGACACGAGGATCCGGCGTCACGAGGGGACCTGACGACATCGGGTGCTTCCTTCGTTGTGCGTCTACCGGACCCTGCGACTCAGTCTCGC
Organism: Micromonospora sp. NPDC048947; assembly: GCF_040649495.1. Classification (NCBI taxonomy): domain Bacteria; kingdom Bacillati; phylum Actinomycetota; class Actinomycetes; order Micromonosporales; family Micromonosporaceae; genus Micromonospora; species Micromonospora sp. NPDC048947. The sequence continues at coordinate 35,316 of NZ_JBEZFO010000029.1, read as the reverse complement.
GCGTCAGCCGTGGCATGACCGATGCGGTGATCGCTGGAAAGGCGGCGAAGCGCTGCCAGCGGTTCCGGTCGGTCGGCGGTCTCCACCGGTGCCTCCGTTGGTGGAGGTCCCGCCGGTGCGGTCGTTGACGTGGTCAGCATCATCGTGATGAAGATCCAGGTCAGTCCGTCGACGGAGAGCGGGTTCCAGACGACCTCGGTGAACGAGTAGATGACGAAGAGCGCCACGGGCGCCTTGGCGGAGAAGGCCCGACCGTCGGTGACCCTCCCATGCAGCAGGGCCGTCAACCAGAGGCCCCACAGGGTCAGCGCGACCAGGCCCCCGGAAAAGATGACCAGCACGTATCCCGAGTGGAAGAAGTGGTACGGCGCCTCGCCGATGTCCCTGAGGTAGTACCACTTCGAGACACCGACACCGGTGACCTCCGAGTTGGCGATGTAGTCGCGGGCGTGGACCCAGATGTTGCCGCGATTGCTCAGCGTGGTCTTCGACGCGCTCCAGGTCAGGTAGGTGGCCATGCCGACGCATCCGACCACCACTGCCACGCAGAGCGCGAAGTTGATCTGCGGGTACGCGCGCCGCCGCTCGAGCAGCCAAGCACCGACCACCCATACGCCCACCGCGGCGATGGCCAGGTAGCTGGTCCGGGATCCGGTGGCGACGATGATCAGCAGGCAGTACCCCGCCGCGGCCAACAGTCGTGTCCGGCTCAGGCTGTAGACAGCGGCGACCAGGGTGAAAGACGCGATCATGGCGACGTAGTTCTCGGAGTTGTAGAAGCTCTTGAACAGCGCCCCCGCAAGCGAGCACTTATCCAGCTTTCCGGTGGTGCAGGCCCGCCATGCCTGGTCGTAGAGGGCGGTCGGGATCGTCATTACCGACAGGACGGCCAGCCCGGTGTAGGCCATCGCCCCGATGCTCAGGGTGACCCGCGCCGCCATCAGCCATACCGCGAGCAGCACCAGCCCCGCGGCACCGTACGCGGGCAGCCGTGAGCCGTACACGCCGGCGCCGGCGAGGGCGTCGACGACGAGGCACCAGATCAGTACCGCCCCGGCCATCGCCAGACTGATCCGCTGCCAGACGCCGACGGGGCCGCGCAGCCGCCCTCGCCGCGCGACGACCAGCCACCCGAGAAGACCGAGCAGCAGCAGGCCAATGATCAAGGACGAGCGGTCCTCGGCGAGCGCCGGCGCGGCGTTGGCAAGCACCGCGAAGGCGATGAGTGCGACAGCGACCCCTTTGTCACCGAAGGCGGCGACGACCGCCCGCCGGGTCCAGATCAGCCATGCGGCCACCATGACGCCACTGATGCTCAGCAGAACGCCGAAGAGCGTGGTCACGTCATACCCCTTCCGTGCGGTGCTCGGTGCGGGTGCCGTCCGGGTCGCGTCGCAGGGCGACGACGAGGCACCCCCACAGCAGGACGGCGAGCAGAGCGTCGCACACCAGACTCGACACCACCGCACCCTGCCACCCGTACGCCGGAATCAGCCACACGTTCAGGCCGGCGTTCACCACTCCGACCGCGATCTGAGCGACGGTGCGGCGTCCCTGCATCCGGGCACCGGAAAGGGTATCGGCGGCGAGGTAGTGGATCGCCTTCAGCACCAGCAGCGCGCTCAGGCCCTGCAGGGCGAGGGTGGCGGCCTCGTACTCGGGGCCGAAGACCACCGGCATCATCCAGGCGAACGCGACGAGCAGGAGAGATGCCGGCACGCTGAACGCCAGGTAGCGCGGCAGCAACTTACGCGTGAGCCGCAGTGCGGATCGAGGGCCGTTGCGCCCCGCCTCGAAGAAGCTGGGGTACGCGACAGCACCCATCGAGCGGGCCGGCGTGTACGCGAAGTCGACAACGCGGTATGCCGCGGCGTAGATGGCCGCGCTCTCCGTGGTCCCCAGCTTGGAGAGCATCACCTTGTCGAGGTCGTTGTAGACAGTCTGGGCCGACAGACCCACGGCGAACAGCATGCCGGTCCGCGCCTGCGCCAACGATCCCCGGACCTCCAGCGGAGTCCGACCTGACCCACGCAGGCCACCCAGGACCACTGCCACGCACACCGCCGTCGACAACAGCACCGAGGTCACGGCCCAGGCGTGCAGGGTGACTGGTCCGGCTGCCGCGGCCAACGCGATGACCCCAACCAACCGGGCGACCTGTAGCAACGCGGGGATGACGGAGGCGAGCAGAATCCGACCTCGTGCCTGCACGGACGCGCCAACGGCCTCGATGAGACGCCAGGCCACCAGATCGGCGAAAGCCAGACAGAAGAGGTCGATCAGGCTCGTCTGGGCACCCCAGATCAGCGCTCCCGCCGCAGCGATCAGCACTGTCGCGCCAGCCCCGAACATCACCGACAGCAGCAGCCCTCGGACCAGATGGCGGGCCCACTCGGCGGGCGCGTCGGCGTGGCTCTGGAAGATCAGGCTTGGTGCACCGGCCGACGCGAACGGCGACACGACCGCCACCAGGGCCGTGATGCCGACGAAGAGGCCGTACGTGTCGATGGGCATCTCCCGCGCCAGCAGCACGAAGAGTGCCCCCTGCGCGAGGGTCCGCAGCAGGGTTCCCACGAAGAAGGTGCCGGACTTGCGCAGAAAGGCGTCACCCCGGCGAGGCGCCCGGTGCCGTGGTGACGCGCTGCGGTCCGGCTCGCCCACGAGGTCGACCGCTCCTTGGGCGAGGGTCATCGTCGTACCGCCTCCACCCATTGTCGGCTGATTCCGGCCGGATCGAAGGCGACCGAGCGGGCGTGCCAGGCCTTCTCGAACTCGACGGGCCCGGGCCGGCCGTAACCCGTCAGGTGCCCGATCGCCTCGGCGAGGGCGGTCGAGGTCGGTGCCGTCGTCAGCACGCCCGGCACCAGGTCCGGCACCATCTCGTCGACGGCGGACACCGGCATCGCGGCGACCGGCAGACCCACTTCGGCTGCCTCCACGAGGCTGAAACCGAAGGTCTCCGCCAGCGACGGGTGAACGAGCAGGTCCGCGTCGGCCAGCAACCCGCGGACGTCGGGGATCCGGCCGAGGAAGGTCACCCGATCCGCCAAGCCGCGCTCGCGCACCCGGGTCTCCAGCAGTGTCCGCTCCTCGCCGTCTCCGGCAAGCGTCAGGTGGTAGGCGGTGGGCAGCTCCGCGAGCGCGTCGATCGCGCACAGGTGGTTCTTCAGGGGGCGCAGCGCGCCGGTGGTGACCAACCGGATCCGCGCCGGGTCGGCGATTGGCCGGGGCGGGACGAACGGCGCGGTCGGCACCGGATTGGGGATCGTGACGACGCGTGACCCGGAGTGGAGATTGCGCACCGTCCGGGCCACCCCGTCGGACACGGCCACGACGAGCCGCGGCCGGAGAGCACCGAACCCGGACGCGCGGGCGAGCATCCGCACCCGACGGTCGGCCCGCATCCGCTCGGGCAGCAGCGAGTGCTCCCAGGCGATGAACGTCCGAGATGAGCCAGCCAGAGCCGCCCCGACGGGCACGCTGCCCCACAAACCGCTGGCGACGACCTCCACGTCCGGCGGCAGGCTCCGCAACCGGCGGCGCAGCGGGGGGACAGCTTCCACCAGGCGGGTGAGCCGCGACCCGAGGTCCAGGGTGTCGACACGGAGATCGTCGAGCCCCTGCGGGACTCCCCGGGACAGGACGGTCGCGGACACCTCCACGCCGTGACGTGCGAGCCCACGCATCACCAGGACCGCGGCCCGCTCCATGCCGTAGTACGGCTCGAGCTGCGGCAGTACGAAGTGCAGACGCATCAGTGTGGCCGTTCGGTATCAAGCGGTCGAGTGGGGCTGCTGGGGGCCTTCGACTTGCGCATGGCGACCCGTTCCAGGGTCGACCGGGGTACGAGCCCGAGCGCCGCCAGCACCGCGTTCCGGGCGGACGGAGGCGAGTTGCGGCGGATCGCCCGCACCATCTCCCGTACGCCCTCCCGGTCTCGGGCCTGGAGAGCGTAGCGGAGGGTCTGGGCCGCGATGAAGTCCGAGAAGGTCCCCGGCGCCCACACTCCCTCCCAGCGCTGGGCCCAGTGCCACGAGGTACGCCAGTCGGCGCCGGCCGAGATCGACCCGGGGCTGCCCACCGTGTAGACGGCGGTCGCCTCCTCCACCTGGACGATCTTCACCCGGGGCAGCCGGGCGACCCGGACCAGCCAGTCCCAGTCCTGGTGTCGGGGGAGCGTCTCGTCCCAGCGGCACTCGGTCGCCAATTCGTACGTGGTCAGGAGCGTCGACGTGGGCAGCGACTGCCGGCCGATGCCGAGGTGACGGCGGCGGAACAGGTAGTCCTCGGGCAGCATGCCGTCGGGGATCACCTCGGCGGGGGCCGGTGCCGGCAGCGGCGCGGCGCCGTCCTTGCGTTGGAGGATCCGGGATGACACGACGGGGCGGAACCCGGCCGCCGCGACCCGCTCGAGCGCTGGCACCTGTGCCGCCAGCTTGGTCGGCAGCCAGGTGTCGTCGTCGTCGAGGAACGCGACGTGGCTGCCCGGGATGGCGTGGGTGACTCCGAGGTTGCGGGCGTACGACCCGCGCCGGCCACCGCCGGTGCAGACCACCCGGTCGATGTGCTGCCCCAGGTTCCGCACTGTCTGCGGCACCTCCGGGGTGTCACAGACGACCACGATGTGCACGGATGTGCCCTGCTGGGATCGGGCGGAGAGCACCGCGTCGGCGATGCTGGGGCGGCCCGTGGTGGGGATCACGACGGATACGTTCGGCATTACGTTCTCCATGCGTTGGGGGTACGACCGGCACACGGCCGCCGGGTACGGCCGTTGGCCGTACCCGGCGGTGTGCCGGTGCGTGGGCGGATCAGCGGCCGCCGGCGCGGAACACCTCGGTCACCGTACGGAGCACCACCTTGACGTCGAGCCAGAGGGACCAGTTCTCGATGTAGTAGTTGTCGAAGCGGGCCCGGTCGGAGATCGGGGTGTCGCCGCGCAACCCGCTGACCTGCGCCAGGCCGGTGAGCCCGACCGGGACGCGGTGGCGCATCGCGTACTGGGGGTATTCGGCCGAGAACTTCTCGACGAAGTAGGGACGCTCGGGCCGGGGGCCGACCACGCTCATGTCGCCGCGGAGGATGTTCCAGAGCTGCGGGAGCTCGTCGAGGGAGGTCCTGCGCATGATCCGACCGATCGGCCCCACCCGCCGGTCGTTGGCGATGGACCAGTTGGTCTGCGACTCGTGCTCGTCGACGGGGCGCATGGACCGGAACTTGATGATGTTGAAAGGTCGGCCGAACCGACCGATCCGCTCCTGGTAGAAGAAGATGCCGGGGCCGCCGTCGATGAGCGTGGCGACAGCGCAGATGAGGAGCACCGGGCTCAGCAGGAGCAGCGCCACCGAGGCGAACGCGATGTCCGACGCGCGCTTGAGCGCGGACTGCGGGCCGGAGAGGGTGATGTCGCCGATGCTGACGACCGGGACCGCGCCGATGTGGTCGCCGTGCGAACGGGACCCCCAGAGGGGGGTGGCCGCCCACAGGTCGCACTCTGCCGTCCGTGGCCGGGCCAGGATCTCCATGAGTGAGGTCTCGGAGCAGCTCGCGTCCGCGACGATCACCACGTCGCACTCGCGCAGCCGTACCAGGCTGTCGAGGTCGTCGAGGGACCCGATCAGCGGCAGCGCCGACGGGCCGTCCGGGGTGTCGACACAACCCACGAAGCGCAGGCCGTACTGGGGGTAGCGGCGCAGGAGCCGGGCGAGTTCCACGGCGGTGGGGCCACTGCCGACGATGATGGTGTTGTGCTCGACCCACCGGCGCTTGCGGGCGACGATGGCGAATTCGCGGGTGACAGCCCGCCCGAGGATGACCAGCCCCGCCGACGCGGCGACCCCCCGGGTGAAGCTGAAGACGTACTCGGCGGACTCGTGACGCATCGCCGCGACGATGGCGACAGCGGACGCCGCGGCCAGCAGACGCCCGCAGAGGCTCGGCACCTCGTCGAGGAAGCTCACGTGACGTCGTGCCCGGTAGAGGCCGCCGCTGGCGAAGACGATCACGGTCAGGACCGTCATGGCCAGCGTTCCGCGCCAGTACTGCTGAGTGACCAGCAGCGGCGTCAGCAGTGCCAGGACGTCGACCGGCGCTGTCATCATCCAGGCCCGCAGCCACCGGGTCCGGGTGGAGGCGCGTGAGCCGGCGTACGGCAGGACGGCGGTCGTGTCCAGGCCAGCGCGAGGCTCGTGCTCTACAGGCGCAGGCGCAGGCGCAGGCGCAGGCGCAGGCGCTGGCGCTGGCGCGGGTGCGGGTGCGGGTGCCGGCGCGGCCGAGCGCCGGTCGGCGGGCGACGGCACGGCCGGAGTCTGGTGACCCGAAGTCTGGTGACCGGGAGGCTGGTAACCGGAAGTCTGGAAACCGGGAGGCTGGTAGCTGGCCGGCTGGTAGCCGGGGAACTGGTAGGCGGGAGGGCGACTCCCGCCGAAGCTCCCCTCGTCGTCGCCCTCACCGTCGCCCTGGGCATCGGTGGCGTTGCCGTCGCGGTCATCGGCCGCTACCGGCCGATGCCACATGGCGGGCTGATTGGACATTATGGACCTCCCCGTGAGGGCCGGCTGACCTGGCCGGCCCGTAAATCGAGACAAGGCGACGGCCGGCAACAGCCACCGGCCGGGTGTTACTTGGCGCTGGCGAGGATCTCGGTGACGGAGTCACGGCGCACGGCATCGTAGAAGGTCTTTGCCTTCTCGGTGTTCGCGAAGACGACGCTCTCGCTGCCCACTCGGCCAGTGCCCTTCGTCGGGCTGGTGACGAAGGTGAGGTTACGGCCGCGAAGGCTCCGCAGGTCTGTCGCCATGCTGACGAGCGACATGTTCTCGTCCACCGACACGGCGCTCGAGGTCGCCTTGACGAAGGAGTTGAGCCGCCCGGGATTGGTGACGATGCCGCCGGACACGGCCTTGTCGAGGATGGCCTTGATGACCTGCTGCTGGTGACGGATGCGGGCGAAGTCGCCGTCGGCGAACTGTTTGCGCTGGCGGGAGTAGTCCAGCGCCGTCTCACCGTCCATCCGCTGCATTCCCTGTTCGAACTTGCGGAACGGCGGGTGGATCGACGTGAACGACTTCTCCGCGTTGATGTCGACGCCGTCCAGGGCGTCGATGATTTCCTTGAAGCCAGCGAAGTCGATAATCATGACGTGGTCGATTCGCACCGTGGTGAACGATTCGACTGTTTGCACCATCAGCGGAATGCCACCCCAGGCGTACGCTGCGTTGATCTTCGCATCGCGGCCGCCGTGCCCGCCGTTCTTGGCCTTCGGCACGTTCACCCAGGTGTCCCGAGGGATCGAGACGAGCTGCGCGCTGGCCCGGTCCTTCGGGATGTGCGCGACGATGATGGTGTCGGTGCGCGAGCCACCCGTGCTCTCCGGGTCGCGGGAATCGCTCCCCAGGATCAGGATGTTCATCGCGCCGTTGGCCACCGCCTGCGGACGTCCCTCCTCGGGAACGTCGGCGAAGGCATCCACCCGGTCGATGTCCTTCTCGACCGAGCGGAGATAGAGGGCGCCACCGATCATGCTGCCGCCGCCCAGGATCGCTGCGACTACCAGGCAGATGACGAGGACGCGACGCCAGCGAGGGCCACGACGTCGCCTCTTGCCTCCGGCCGGGACATCCTCGTACGGGTCGACTGCGTGTGGATCGACGAACTCGGTGTCGGCATCGGTGTACCGCTGAGCACCAGACATGCCGGCGATGCTACTGATTGCGCGTCCCTGTCGTGCACCCTCGTCCTTTCGGGTATCGCGTGCCTGCCGACCGGTGCGACGAACCCGGCCCTGCGTTCGGACGGACTGCCGGTAACGCCGGCCCGGGAGCGCTTTGCAGGCCCTATTCTGCCGCCCCGGCGGGAGGACGGAAACGACGTGGTCATCGGCTTTCGCGATGACCTCCCGCCGCCGCCCGAACCCTGCTACAACGGCACCCGTGGATCGAATCAAGCTCCGACGGGCCGTCGCGCGTACCCCACTCGCCCCGATTGCCGCCTTTCCCAAGCGGCTTCGCACTGTCGCGCGGCACGACGCCAAGGTGCTGCGCCGCTCGGCGCGCTGGCTGCTGACCTCCCGCGAGCACCACAACTACACGTACGACCTCACCTCGTTGAGCCACAATCACCTCGCCTGGTTCGTCAGCGTGGTCTGCGACATCCCGATCAAGCAGGTACGGGCGTACCTCGGCGAGATCGAGTCGGACGACGGCCTGCGCCAGCACCTCCTGGCGGCGATCGCCGCCTCCGACCGGCGCGGCCTCGCCGACAAAAAGATCCGCTACGCCAGACGGATCGGCTGGTACGCCATCGTCCGTGCCACCCGCCCCACCCACGTCGTCGAGACCGGTGTCGACAAGGGACTCGGCAGCGTCGTCCTGGCGTCCGCCCTGCTGCGCAACGCCCAGGAGGGGCACCCGGGCCGGGTCACCTCACTGGACATCAACCCCGAGGCCGGCTACCTCGCCCGGGTCGCGCCATGGTCGGACGTCGTCGACCTGGTCATCGGCGACTCGATCGCCTCGATCGGCGCGCTGGACCGCCCGGTCGACCTGTTCCTGCACGACAGCGACCACAGCCGTGCCCACGAGAAGCGTGAGTTCAACGCCGTGGAGCCCAAGCTCGCCCCCGGCGCGATCCTGCTCACCGACAACGTCACCAGCACCAACGTGCTCGCCGAGCACGCCGAACGCACCGGCCGGCGGTTCCTCGCCTACCGGGAGACCCCAGCCGACCACTGGTACCCGGGCGACGGGATCGGCGTGGCATGGTAGCCGGGTGCGGCTGACCTCGATCCACACGTACCCCGTCAAGGGTTGTCACCGGCTCGACCACGACGGCGCGTTCGTGCACCAGTGGGGCCTGGCCGGCGACCGGCGCTGGATGGTCGTGGACGCCGACGGCGTCGGCGTCACCCAGCGGGACACGGCCCGGCTCGTCAACCTGCGCGCCGCCGTGCGCCCCGGGGGCCTGTCGCTGCGCGCCGACGGGCAACCCGACCTCGACGTGCCGGAGCCGACCGCCGGTGAAGCGGTACCGGTCCGTACCTTCCGCAGCCGCACCTTCCCGGTCCCCGCGCTGCCGGCCGGCCAGGCGGCCGACGACTGGCTCGGCGCCCTGCTCGGCCGACCGGTCCGACTGGTCTGGCTGGCCCAGCCGACCCGCCACCTGGCCGCCGGGACCCGCGAACACGACACCGGTGACCAGGTCAGTTTCGCCGACGCCTACCCGGTGCTGCTGACGAACGCCGCTTCCCTCGACGCCCTCAACGACTGGCTGGCCGAAGCGGGGGAGGAACCGGTGCCGATGACCCGGTTCCGACCCAACCTGGTCGTCGACGGTGCGCCGGCCTGGGCCGAGGACGACTGGGTGGGCCGGCGCCTGCGCATCGGCGAGCGGATGTTCCAGGCCGCCGGACCGTGCGACCGCTGCGTGGTGACCACCACCGACCAGGAGACCGGGGTACGCACCAAGGAACCGCTGCGCACCCTCGGGCGGCACCGCAACGTCAGGCAGAAACTCCTCTTCGGACTCAACCTGGTGCCGCTCGACAGCGGACCCCTCGCGGTGGACGCCCCGATCGTCATCGCGCCCTGAGCGGGGCGGCCGACCGGCAATCGGCACCCCACGGTCACCGTCCGTCGATGCTGTCTTAGCTTTGGCTTAGCCCGCTTGTCGGCACCGATCGGGTCCGGCAGCATCGCCGTCGTGACGGACGGAAGCGCTGTCGACATCAACATCGACCTGGACCATCCTCCAGAGGACCGGCCCGCGCCGTCGTCCGGCGCGAAGCCCTGGCTGGTCGCCACCGGCGTCACCATCCTCGCGGCGACTCTCGGACTCACCCTCACGCTGCGCTCCGGCTCCACCCCGGCCTGCGCCGCCGGTCGGATGCTGGCCGCCGCGCCGCCCACCGGCAACGCCACACACACCGGCAAGGCCACCTTCTACGACTCCAAGGGTGCCGGCGGCAACTGCTCGGCCCCGGCCGCCCCGGCCAACCGGCTCTACGTCGCGCTCGGTCCGACGGAATACTCCGCCGGTGCCGCCTGCGGTGGATTCCTCGACGTCGTCGGCCCCAAGGGCACCGTCCGGGTGCTCATCATGGACCAGTGCCCGGAGTGCGAGCCCGGCCACCTCGACCTGTCCCGCGAGGCGTTCGCCCGGATCGCCGACCCCGTCCAGGGCCTCGTTCCGGTCACCTACCGCGCGGTGGTCAACCCACCGCTGCCCGGACCACTCACCTTCCGGATCAAGGAAGGCGCGTCGCAGTGGTGGTTCGCCGTCCGCGTCGGCAACCACGGCAACCCGCTGCGGTCCGTCGAGGTCCGGCAGCGTGACAGCGACCCCTGGCAGTCGGCCGCCCGGCAGGACTACAACTACTGGCTGATCGCCTCCGGCGCCGGGCCGGGCCCGTTCAACGTCCGGGTCACCGACGTGTACGGCAACCGGGTCACCGTCGGCGGCATCCGAATGGCGCCGGGCCAGGTGCAGAACAGCACGGTACGGATGTACGCACCCGGTGGCGGGGCCGCCACGCGTCGCCCGTCCGCGTCGCCCCGACCGCCGAGCAGCCGACCCACCGTCACGCCGACGCCGACTCGTCGGCCGGTCGAGGTGGCGAGGACGAGCGCCCCGGCCACCGACGCGCCGACCACCAGCTCGGCCCGGGCCAACGCCCGGTGGTGCGAGGGCTGACCGCTCAGTCGGCCACCCTCAGATCGAGCCACATCAGAATCTCGTCCCGGTCGTCATCGGGAGCGACCCGCAACGCGCCCGGCAGCCGGCCGACCTCCCGGTACCCGAGGCGGCCGTAGAACTTGTCCAACCCCAGCCCGTCGCGCACCGTGACGTGCAGCGCCTCGTGGCCAAACGCCCTGCCCAGTCGGGCGGCCTCCACCATCAGCGCCGAGCCGTAGCCGGTGCCCTGGGTGTCCGGGTGGACCATCACCCGCTTCAGCACACACCAGTGCGCAGTGAGCGGAAAACGGTTGTCACTGAAGATCAGCATTGCCGTCAGCCGGTCCCCGGAGTAGCCGACCAGCAGCCGGTCCGGTCCGTCGGCGATGCCGGCGAAGGTCGGATCGGCGGTGACGAGCACGTCGGTGGCGGTGACCGGTGGCACGAAACCGACCGCCCCACCGGCGTTGCTGACGTCCACCCAGAGGTCGACGATCTCGGCACGCAGCTGCGGGGTCAGGTCAGGATCGAGGACGAAGCGCAGACTCACGCTCGCCATCCTGACCCGACGACCAGGCCCATGACCCGCGACAGTGACGCGCCCGACAACCGCCGTTCAGCACGTGTTCCTGATTGTCTGTGCGGGAGAGGGGATTCGAACCCCCACATCCTTCCGGATACAGGTTCCTAAGACCTGCGCGGCTGCCATTACGCCACTCCCGCCAACTCCCTGAGTCTAGAGTGTCTGGCTGCGACGGTGTTGAGCCCGGCCTCCTTGAGAAGGGTCGAGATCGTGCCGTGACCAACTCTGTATCCTCCGCCGGGCAGATCGCGAAGAATGCCGGACAGCCGCTTCGGCCCGACATCCGGGTGCTTCAGCGCCTGTTCTATCACCGCCGCACGGTGAGCCCTCGAACGCCAACTGCGATTCGGACGTGGTCTCAACACTCCGTCCTGCTCCAGTCTTCGCCGAACCTTGTGCAGATACGCCGGGGTCCAGCCCCACTGCCGTGCCGCCTGCGTGGCCGTCACCTGCTGGGCATCGACCTGACCGAACAGGTCGACGACTTCCTGGCGAGTGGCCAGTCGGCGATCGGAGCTGGACGCGCCGTCGTCGCGTTCCCTCCCATCGGTCGGCGTCGCGACGATGAGATCAGCAGCTCGGTTCCGACGGCCGGCATAGGTGTCGGTCTGGCTGTGGCAGTTCGGGCAGAGGATCCGCAGGTTCGGTGGCCGGTTGTCGAGGAAATCCCCGTTGATGTGGTCGACGTGCAGAATGAGCGACTCGCCCCGCCACACCGGCCCTATTCCGCCCCCCTCGCACTCCTCCAGCACGCCGATTGTGCCCAGCGCCCACTTCAACCGCGCGCCGGGCGTCCGTCGGGACCCGACGGGCAGCACGACCAGGAGCTGCGCGGATGTGGTGCGCCGTTCGCCAGCCCGCCCCTTGTTGTGTGCCTGCCTCGTGAAGTGCGACGTGTCGATGCCGAATCTCTTGAGCTGTCGGCTGATGTGTGCGTGCGAGCCACCGCTGACGCGAACGCCGAGCAACCGCATCACCTCGGTGATGTTGTGTGCGGCGGCGGCAGCGGCGGCCAGCGCTTCGGGCGTGTATTTGTATCGAACCACTGACGGACTGTAGCGAAACGGTCCGACAGGTCAGTCCAGGCCGAGGTCGCGGCGGAGCTTGGCGACGTGCCCGGTGGCCTTGACGTTGTAGAGCGCCCGCTCGACCTTGCCGTCGGCGTCGATCACGAACGTCGAGCGGATCACGCCGGTGACGGTCTTGCCGTAGAGCTGCTTCTCGCCGTACGCGCCGTAGGCGGTCAGCACGGCCTTGTCCGGGTCCGACACCAGCGGGAAGGTGATGGCGTCGCGCTCGCGGAACTTCGCCAGCTTCTCCGGCTTGTCCGGGGAGATGCCGACGACCTCGTAGCCGGCGGCCTGGAGTGAGGCGAGCGAGTCGCGGAAGTCGCAGGCCTGCTTGGTGCAGCCGGGGGTCATCGCGGCCGGGTAGGCGTACAGGACGACCTTGCGACCCCGCAGGTCGGCGAGGGAGAGCTGGTCGCCGGTGTCGGTGGCGAGGGTGAACTCGGGCGCGGGGTCACCGGGGGAGAGGCGGTCGGGCGAGGTCATGGTCCCGACCCTACCGCCGTGGCGGCGAGCGCTGCCGCCGACGGGACGCGTCGGCGGGCCTGACCTGGAGTGATCAAGCCCATGCGTTGTTGCCAGAGTCTGGCAACAACGACGGTTGGGAAATAGGCTGACCCACGCCGGCCCGGTCGGGCCCGCTGACGCGTGGGAGGTCGCGTGGAGACACTGGCGATGCACATCTCGAACGGGATCATCGACGGTCCCGTGGCAGCGATCTTCGCTGCGCTCGCTCTTGCCGCGCTCACCGCCTGCGTTCTGCGCGGCCGGCGCGACCTGGACGACCGGCTGGCCCCGATGGCCGGCCTGGTGGCGGCGTTCATCTTCGCCGTCCAGATGCTCAACTTCCCGATCTTCACGGCCGGTGTCAGTGGTCACCTGCTCGGGGGCGCGCTCGCCGCCATGCTGGTCGGCCCGTGGGTCGGCGCGCTCTGCGTGGCAGTGGTGCTGGTCGTGCAGGCGCTGATCTTCGGCGACGGCGGCGTGGCGATGCTCGGCCTCAACATCACGAACATGGCGTTGCTCGGCACCGCCGCGGCGTACGCGCTGATCGCGCTGCTGCTGCGGGTGCTGCCCCGCACGCGGGCCGGTCTGGCAGTGACCGCGTTCGTCGCCGCGACGCTCAGCGTGGTGGTGGCGTCGCAGGGCTTCGTCCTGGAGTACTGGCTGGGTGGCACCACCGACCTGGGCAACAACCTGGGTGGCCTGGCCGGCACGATGGCCGGCGTCCACCTGCTGATCGGCATCGGCGAGGGCCTGATCACCGCGACCACTGTGCTCACCGTCGCGAAGGTACGCCCCGACCTGGTGTACGCGCTGCGATCCCTGCGCGCGCCCGCCGCCCCCGCCGTCCCGGTCGCCGGAGGTGTCCGATGAAGAACCGCTCCTGGGCCTTCCTGGCCGGCGGCCTGCTGGTCGCCCTGCTGCTCGCCGGCGTGGTGAGCAACTACGCCTCCTCGCACCCGGATGGGCTGGACTCGTCACTGCTCAAGGGCTGCACAGTTGACGCCGACGACAACATCGTCGGGGGTAGCTGCCCGGCCCAGCAGGCCCGTGACCACGAGTTGGCCGACAGCCCGCTCGCCGACTACGGCGTCCGGGGCGTGCGGAACAGCTTCGTCTCCACCGGCCTCTCCGGGGTGCTCGGGGTGCTGGTCACCTTCGCGATCGGGGCCGGCGGGTTCTGGCTGCTGCGGCGTCGAGGTGGCGCCCCGACCGATGCTGACGCGGCGACGCCCACCGAGGGCGACTCCGTGACGTCCGGCGACGTTCGTCGCCGCGCCGACGCGGCCAGCTGAGCAGGGGTACGCGGATGGGGGCCGGTCACGGGCACGTGCTGTACCGCGAGTCGGACTCGCCGGTGCACCGGCTCCCGCCCGAGGTCAAGATCGTGGCGATGGTGGTCTTCACCCTTGCCGTGGTGGCCACCCCACGCGAGGCGTTCTGGGCCTTCGGCGCGTACGCCGTGCTGGTGGCGGCGGTGGCGGCGCTGGCCCGGGTGGGCCCACGGTGGTTGCTCAGCCGGGCGCTGATCGAGCTGCCGTTCGTGCTGTTCGCGGTGGCACTGCCGTTCCTCGGCAGCGGCGACCGGGTCGAGGTGCTGGGCCTGCGGCTGTCCGAGGACGGGCTGCACGGCGCGTGGAACATCCTGGCCAAGGGCACCCTGGGGGTGCTCGCCTCGCTGCTGCTCGCCGCTACCACCACCACCCGGGACCTGATCGTGGGGCTGGACCGGCTGCACTGCCCGCAGGTGCTCACCCAGATCGCCACGTTCATGCTGCGCTACCTCGACGTGCTGGTCGGCGAGGCACGGCGGATGCGGGTGGCCCGGATCTCCCGGGGCGACGACCCGCGCTTCCTGTGGCAGTTGCGCGGCTTCGCCGCCGGGGTCGGGGCGTTGTTCCTGCGCGCCTTCGAGCGTGGCGAGCGGGTCTATCTCGCGATGCTGTCCCGGGGCTACACCGGGCGGATGCCCGCCGTGTGGCAGGGCGAGGGCGCGGCGAGCGCTGGTCAGTGGCTGGTAGCGGCGACGGTGCCGGTGTTGGCGGCCTCCATCGCCGCCACCGCCGTCGTGCTGTCATGATCGGTGTCGTGCAGACCGCTGTCTCACTGGACGTTCGGGGCGTTCGCTACGCGTACCCGGACGGGCACGTCGCCCTTCAGGGGGTCGACCTGAACGTGCCGCGTGGCGACCGGGTGGCGCTGCTCGGGCCCAACGGCGCCGGCAAGACCACCCTGGTGCTGCACCTCAACGGCATCCTCACCCCGACCGAGGGCAGTGTGAGCGTCGGCGGGCTGACTGTCACCCCGGATCGGGCCACCCTGGCCGAGGTACGCCGCCGGGTGGGCATCGTCTTCCAGGACCCGGACGACCAGTTGTTCCTGCCCACGGTGGCGGAGGATGTGGCGTTCGGGCCGGCGAACCTGGGTCTGCGCGGGGCCGAGTTGGCCGCCCGGGTGGACGAGGCGCTCGCCGCGGTGGGGATGAGTGAGCATCGGGACCGGGCCCCGCAGCACCTGTCGTTCGGGCAGCGCCGCCGGGTGGCGGTGGCCACGGTGCTCGCCATGCACCCGGAGATCCTGGTGCTCGACGAGCCGTCGTCGAACCTGGACCCGGCGGCACGTCGGGAACTCGCCGAGATCCTGCGCGGCCTCCCGGTGACCCTGCTGATGGTCACCCACGACCTGCCGTACGCGGCGGAGTTGTGCGAGCGTTCGGTGATCCTGGACGACGGCCGGATCGTCGCCGACGCCCCCACCCGCACTCTGCTCAACGACACCCCGCTGCTGGCGAAGCACCGCCTGGAACTCCCCTACGGCTTCACCCCGCAGCCGTAAACCCACCCTCAGCGGCCCACCCTCACCCCGCCCCGCCCGCGCCCGCGCCGATCTTGCACTTTCTGTCCCCGCCTTCCGGGGCGAAAGCCGCATATGGCCAACCCAAAGTGCAAGATCGGCGGCGCGGGGCGCGGCGCGGGGCGGCGCGGAGCGCGGGGCGCGGCGCGGGGCGGGGTGGGGCGGTTAGGGGGTGGGGGTTCGGGCGGGTGCTGCGGTGGTGGTGCGGGAGGTGGCGTGTAGGCGCAGGATGCCGGCGGCTGTCGCGCCCGCGCCGGTGATCAGAAAGAGCGCCACCATCACCCGGGCGGCCACTGCTGACCAGGGCACCGGGGCGATGGCGTTGGCGAACACGGCGGCGTTCGACGCTCCGGCGAAGAGCGCCAGGCAGGCCCCGGCCAACGCGGTCACGAAGTCGGCGGCCGGGCGGCGGCTCAGCGCGTACCAACCGGCGGCGATCGCGCCGAGGCCGGTGAGCAGGGACCAGATCTGCCCGGAGAGCAGCCCGACCAGCACGCCGCCCACGCCCTGGGCGCCAGCGTCCAACTCCCGTCCCACCGGGTACCCGACGGCCACCACGCCGCCGACGATCAGCAACACGCCGAGCGTGGACAGCGCGCGTGCGCCGGCCGGGGCGGTGGCGGCGAACAGGCCGAGCGCGCCCACCGCGAGCAGCCCCACGATGGTCACGGCCCACCAGGTGTACGCGTCCGGCGGCGGCACCCAGTCCAGCGTGCCGCCGATGGCCACCGGGTCGGTGCCGTCGCGCAGGGGGATGGTCCAGTCCCGGACCCGGTGCTCGCGGTCCGGTGCGGCGCGTACCGCGGCCGGTGGTGCCGACTCCTGCCACAGCGCGCGCTGGTCGTGCCAGCGCGCGGTGGTGCCGTCGTCGATCCGTTTCCAGGAGGGTGCGGCGGCCGGGTCTGCCTCGGCCGGGAGCGCGGTGTCCCCGGCGATGGTGCGGTTCAGGTACGTGGCGGGGGAGTGGCTGTTCTCGAAGACCCCGTCCGGGCCGACGCGTAGGTACGGCTCACCGGAGTAGCCGATGACCTCGATGGCACGGCCGGTGCGGTTGGTCAGTTCCAGTCGGGCGCCCGCCTCGATGACGCGTACCTCAAGCCCTGGCCGCGCCGGTGCGACCCCTGTGGTCCGGGTGCGGTAGTCGGTGCCGTCCGGTGCGTCCGCGCCGTGCGCGGCGGCGGGCGCCGCGCTGATCACCGTCACCAGGCCGGCTGCGGCGGCGATCAGGCCGGCGCGGCTCAGCAGGGTACGAATCACTTGCCGGCCGCCGCCACTGCTGCGGTGAGAGCGTCCGGGGTGGGGTTCTCGACCTGTTGACCGTTGACCTTCACGGTCGGGGTGCCGGTGACGTTGCTCCGGCTGGCGTCGTCGGTGACGTGTTCGGTCCAGGTCCGGTACGTCTCGTCCTTCACGCAGCCGCCGAAGGAGCCCCGGTCGAGGCCCACGCTGGTGCCGATGTCGATGAGCTGGTCGTCGGTGAGCCCGGCGCTGCCCTCCGGCGGCTGCTGGGCGAAGAGCGCCTTGGCGTACTCGTGGTACTTGCCGTCCGCCGCCGCGCAGCCGGAGGCGGCCGAGGAGCGGGTGGAGTACTGGGTGGTGGAGAAACGGTTGAGGTACGCGACCGGGTGGTAGACCACTGTCGCCTTGTTCTCGGCCACCAACTGTTCGAGCGTCGAGCCGCTGGTCTGTTCGAACTGCTTGCAGGCCGGGCAGAGGAAGTCCTCGTAGACGTCGACCGTGACGGGCCCGCCGCCGGTGACGATTCCGGTGCCGTCCGCGTTGGCGCCGGGTGGCGTGGTGAAGCTGTCGGAACGCTGGTTGGACCAGACGACCCACCCGACGACGCCGGCGATGACCAGGACGACGACTGCGGCGGCGGAGACCCAGATCGTGCGGCGGCGCCGCCGCTCGCGGGCCAACTGCTCGCGGACCACCCGGGCGGCGTCCCGCTGCCCCTTGCGACTACTCATCCTCGTCCTCCACAACGGGTTCGCCGGACAGCCACCCGTCCACCGATACCGGCGTACGCGGCCAGATCAGCAGAAATCCGGCCAGCACCAAGAATCCCAGGTCCCGGAGGATCTCCGGGAGGTAACTGGGTGCTTGCCCCGCCGCCAACTGCCCGCCGCTGCCGAAGCAGCCGCAGTCGATGGCCAGCCCACGCGTCCAGGCCGAGGCGATCCCCGCGATGAAGACCACCAGCAGCGCGGCGGACACCCCGGCGACGAGCCTGGTGGCCAGCCCGAGCAGCAGCAGCACACCCAACGCCAGCTCGACGAAGGGCAGGGCCGCGCCGATCACCGTCGCCACGTCGTACGGCATCACCTGGTACGCGTTGACCGCCCGCCCGGAGGCGGCGAGATCGCTGACCTTCGACGCGCCGGCGACCAACCAGACGGCGGCGAGGCCGAGCCGGGCCGCGATGCCGAGCCACGGGCGGACCAGTGGCCAACGGCCGCCCCGGGTGGAAGGTGCTGTCACGCTCATTTGTCGTCCCGTCCGCGCCGGAAGTTCCGCGTTCAGCCGGTCAGGGCGTCGCCGACCGCCTCGACCAGGTCGTCGCGGGCCCGGGCGACCCGGGAACGGATGGTGCCGACAGGCACCCCTTCGACGGCGGCGGCCTCGGCGTACGACAGGCCGAGCAGTTGGGTCAGCACGAACGCGGAGCGGCGGTCGGGGCCGAGGCGGCGGACCAGGTCGGCGGCGCCGAGCTGACCGGCCGGGTCCGGGTGCGGTCGGTCGGTGTACGCGTTCGCCGCCAGGCGCTCGTCGAGGCGCCGACGCCTGACGACAGTGCGCAGGTGGTCGGCGCAGGCCCGGCGGGCGATGCCGAGCAACCAGGTGCGGACGCTGGAGCGACCCTCGAAGGCGGGGAGGGCACGGAACGCCCGAAGGTAGGTCTCCTGGGTCAGGTCGTCGGCGCTGTCCGGGTCGACCAGGGCGGCGGCGAACCGCCAGACGTC
Organism: Micromonospora sp. NPDC048947; assembly: GCF_040649495.1. Lineage (NCBI taxonomy): Bacteria > Bacillati > Actinomycetota > Actinomycetes > Micromonosporales > Micromonosporaceae > Micromonospora > Micromonospora sp. NPDC048947. The sequence continues at coordinate 16,675 of NZ_JBEZFO010000029.1, read as the reverse complement.
GGCCTGGGTCAGCCGGACGAACGCCGCCTGGGCGGTGGGGTCACCGTCGCGGGCGGTCAGCGCCCACCCGGTTGCCGGGTCCCGGGCGACCTCGTCGACCGGTTCTGCCGGAGCGGCGGCACCGGGGTCACGCGGGACAGGGATCACGACACATCAGGTTACGCGGCAGCCGGCGGCGCGTCAGGGTCGTTCGGCCCGTGGATGGTCTGCGCCACGTCGGGAACTTTTCCCCGATCCGGGCCGACTACCACTTCATGACGTGCGACAACCGACGCGCCCACCCCCCTCGGGTCGCCGAATGGGACACCCATCGGCGACCATGGCCGGCATGACTGTCGCCCCCCGCCGCTGGGCCGCCAGGCTGGCCGCAGCCGCCGGCCTCCTGGTCACCGTCGTCGCCTTGTTGATCGCGCCAGCCACTTCCGCGAGCGCCCACGCGGTGCTGGAGAGCAGCAGCCCGGCCGCCGCCTCCATCGTGCCGAGCGGGCCGTCCGAGGTGGTCCTCACGTTCAGCGAGTCGGTCCGCAAGGTGCCCGGCAAGATCCGCGTCATCGCGCCGGACGGTTCCCGGGCCGACCGGGGTGAACCGTCGTTCAACGGCGGTGTGGTGACCATTCCGGTGGACCCGGCCGGTGCCCGCGGCACCTACCTGGTCAGCTTCCGGGTGATCTCCGCCGACAGCCATCCGGTCTCCGGGGCGTACACCTACTCGGTCGGCGCACCCTCGACCCCACCCGTCGACTCCGGCACTGACAGCCGCGCCAACCCGGTGGTGGGCACGGCGGTGAAGGTGGCCCGCTTCCTCGGCTATGCGGGCCTGGTGCTGCTGGTCGGGCCGGCGCTGGTGCTCGCCGCGCTCTGGCCGCGACGGCTCTCCCGGCGGGGGCCGACCCGGCTGGCCTGGACCGGCCTCGGTCTGGTTGCCTTCGCCACAGTCGCCGACCTGTGGTTGCAGGTGCCCTACACGGCCGGCGGTGGTCTCTTCGACGTCACCGGCGAGGGGTTCGGCAGCGTGTTCGGCAGTGCCTTCGGCGCCGCCCACCTGGTCCGACTCGGCCTGCTGGCGGCGTCCGTCTTCCTGCTCCGCCCGCTGCTGGCCCGGCCCGCCGGCCGCGCGGACGCGATCATCCTGGCCGTGCTCGGTGGCGCCGCCCTGCTGACCTGGCCGCTGGCCGGGCACCCGGCGGCCTCCCCGGCGCCGGCGGTCTCCGTGGTGGTCGACGCGGTCCACCTGGGCAGCATGGCGGTCTGGCTGGGCGGTCTGCTCATGCTCGCCGTCTTCCTGCTGCGCCAGGCCGACGAGCGGGAGTTGGGCGCGATCCTGCCGATCTGGTCGCGCTGGGCGGCGCTCGCCGTCTCGGCGCTGCTGCTGGCCGGCACCGTCCAGGCGCTGATCGAGGTGGCCACCCCGCAGGCGCTCTTCGACACCACGTACGGGCGCTTGCTGCTCGCCAAGATCGGGTTGTTCGCGCTGGTCATCGCCGTTGCCGCGTACTCCCGGAAGTTGGTGCGCAGCCGCGTCGCGGCGCAACGCCCGGCACCGGTGCGCCGGGCGGTCCTGGTGGAGTTGGCCGTCACAGTGGTGGTGCTGGCCGTGTCCGCCACGCTCGTGCAGACCACGCCCGCCCGCACCGCCGCGGCCGGCCCGTCCGCCGGGGCCGAGGCCGGCTTCTTCAGCACCAGGCTGTCCAGCCCGCTGCTGACCGTCGAGGTCGAGGTGAGCCCGGCCGAGCGGGGCAACAACTCGGTGCACCTGTACGCGTACGACAAGGCCAACCAGCCACTGCTGGTCGCGGAGTGGAAGGCGACGGTCGCGCTGCCCTCGGCCGGGATCGAGCCGATCGAGGTGCCGTTGCTCCGGTTGACCGACAGTCACGCCTACGGCGACATCAGCCTGCCGACCCCCGGCGAGTGGCAGCTGAAGATCACCGCCCGAACGACCGACATCGACCAGGCCACGGTGACCGCCACCGTGCCCATCCGTTAGAGAGGTTCGCGAAACCCATGACCCGATTCCGGCGTACCGCAACCGCCGCTGCCGCCCTGGCGTTCACCGCCGCCGCCACCGCTGTGCTCGGCTTTGCCGGACCGGCGTCCGCGCACGTCACGGTGAACCCGAAGGAGGCGACCCAGGGTGGCTACGCCCGGGTGGCGTTCCGGGTGCCCAACGAGAGCGACAGCGCGTCGACCATCAAGCTGGAGGTGGTGCTGCCGGAGAACGCCCCGGTCGGCTCGGTGTCGACGATGCCGGTGCCCGGCTGGACTGTCGCCACGGAGAAGCGCAAGGTGGACCCGCCGATCGAGGTGCACGGCAGTCAGCTCACCGAGGCGGTCTCCAAGATCACCTGGACGGCCTCCGGTGACGCGGGGGTGAAGCCGGGTCAGTTCCAGGAGTTCCCTGTCTCGCTGGGGCCGCTGCCGCAGGTCGACTCGATGGTCTTCAAGGTCCTGCAGACCTACTCGGACGGCAACATCTCGCGGTGGATCGACGAACCGGCGCCGGGTGCCGAGGAGCCGGAGCACCCGGCCCCGGTGCTCACCCTGGCCGCCGCGGCGGCGCCGTCGGGTTCGGCGTCGCCGGCCGCAGCCGTCGCCTCGCCCGACGACGATGACGACGACGACGGCAACGGGCTCGCTGTCGGCCTCGGTGTGGCCGGTCTCGTCGCCGGTCTGGCCGGCCTGGTGCTGGGCGGGCTCGCGTTCACGCGTACCCGTCGGGAGCCGGTCGCCAAGGCCTGACCCTGTTCACCCGCTGGCCCGCCGGATCTTCCGGCGGGCCAGCGTGCTTTTCGGAGTCGATGTCGGCCGTGCCGTGGATATCCCCTGATCAGACGGTGTACGTCGGTAAGGTCGGCCGGGTGTTTGGCTACGGAGGGGGGACGGTGCGGATGCGGTTCGTGCGGGTGATCGCCGGAGTGCTGCTGTTGGTGGTGGGAATTCCGGCGCTGTTCGCCGGTGGCGGGCTGTGGCTGGTGACCCGACACACCGACCCGGACGGGTCCTTCGCCGCCCGTTTCGAAACGGTCCGCACCCCCGGTCACGCGATCGTCGTCACCGACCTCGACCGGTTGCTGCGGCAGGAGGCGCCCTTCGCGCGTACCGAGCAGACCCGGCTGCGCCTGGACGCCCGCACCACGGGCGGGCCGGCCTTCGTCGGACTGGCGCCCACCGCCGAGGTGCGGGGCTGGCTGGAGGCGGTGCCGCACGCCACGGTCCGTCGGGTGGCGCTGGCCCGGGGTCCGCTGCCGGTCCGGCTCGATCCGGCCGGTCCGGCCGCCGACACCCCGGGTGTCGCACCGGCCGATGGGCCGGTCACGCCGCTGGGCCGGCCCTTCTGGGTACGCGAGGGGGTCGGCTCGCTGGAGTGGAGCGCGGACGACCTCGCCGGCGAACCCATGAGCCTGGTGGTGATGCGCCCGGACGGCGAGGGCGACCTGGCCCTGGACCTGCACGCCGAGTTGCGGGTCGGGTGGACCGGCCCGGCCACCTGGGGTCTGCTGACCGTCGGCGTGCTGCTGGTGGTGTGCGCGGCGCTGCTCCTGCTGCGGCCGCTACGGCCACGCGAGGTGATCTTCGTGGTCGAGCCGGATCAGGTGCCGGTGCTCGCCGGGCGGCTCGGGGTCACCTCGCTGAGTGGCCTGGGCCCCCGCCGACCCGATCCGAACCCGCCGTCGCCGACGCGACAACTCGCCCCGGTCGGCGCCGGGGCCCTGGAACCCGCCCGGTCGGCGATCGGCGGGGCCCGCGCAGCCACCCTCGCGGACCTGGACGAACCGGTCCGGTTGCCCCGCCCGCCGGAGGTGACGCTGAGCCTCGCCTGGCCGCCGGCCGACGTGGACGAGCCCACGACCCGGCCGGTCGCGGCCGCACCGGGCGACGACCCGGCCCGTGGCGGCCCGGTCGGGTGACAGCCCAGCCGGTGGCGGTGGGTGAGACAGCGAGTGGCCCTCCGCGCTGCCGACGCGGAGGGCCACCCTCACCGGGGGATCGGTGCTACCCGAGCGACGCTTGAGGTAGATGAGGACAGATTAGCGCTGAACGTGGCTACTCGGGAGGTCTGTCCAATTGGTGCGATTTTCCGCACTGGGTCCCGAGCGCACCGGCAACACCGCCAGCAGCAGCAGGCTGAGCAGCACGTAGGTGTTCTGCACGACGAAGTCCACCGGGTCATGAGTGCGGACCGGTCCCGCCCCCCAGGCCTGGAACGTCACCACGCCGTAGATGGTCACGGCGGTGATGCCCAGCGCGAGCCCGGCCAGCCAGCGACGCCGGCGTGCCTCGTCCGGGCGGTCCGCGCTCAACGCCGCGTCGGCGAGTAGCACCACCGCCGGCACGAACCAGTAGATGTGGTGGGTCCAGGTGATCGGGCTCGCCAGGGAACCGACCAACCCGGTCAACGTCAGCCCGGTCAACGGGTCACCGGCCCGCGCCGCACGGGCGGCCCGCCACAGCCCGTAGCCGGCTACCACGGCGACCAGCAGCAGCCAGAGCAGCCGGTCCGGCTTCTCCGGCTCGGTGAACCGGCTGAGCAGGCCGAACAGCGACTGGTTGCCGACGATGTCGGTGCGTCCCACCCGCTCGGTGGTCCACAGCTCGTGCGTCCAGAACCGCCATGAGTCACGTGGGGCGATCGCCGCCGCGAGCACTGTCGCCGCCGCCGCTGTCGCGCTCGCCACCGCTGCGGCCCGCCACCGCCGGGTGGCCAGCAGGTACACGATGAAGATGCCGGGAAAGAGCTTGAGCGCCGTCGCCAGCCCGACGCCCACCCCGGCCCAGCGTCGCGCCTGCGGCACCGCGAACAGCAGGTCGGCCAGGATCAGCACGACCAGCAGCATGTTGATCTGGCCGAAGGTGATCGTCTCGCGGATGCTCTCCACCGCCAGCACCAGCAGTACGGCGGAGATCAGGGTGAACGTTCGGGGCAGGTGGTGTCGGGCGATCACCGGGGTCACCAGCCACCTGGTGGTCAGCACCACGGCCAGCACTGTGAGCGCCGTGAAGATCGCCACCGTGGCGCCGAGCCGCAGCAGACCGAACGGCCACAGCAGTAACGCGCTGAAGGGCGGGTAGGTGAAGTACAACTCGCCCTGCACCCGGTCGGGTTGGACGTAGTCGTAGAGCGGGTGGCCGACGCGCCACCAGTCCATCGCGGACATGTAGATCTTGAGGTCGAAGAAGTTGTGCACGAGGCCGGGCAGATACAGCGCTGGCAGCACGGCGCTGAGGGCCACCACCGCGACCAGACGACGGACCGTACGGCCGCCGGGATCGTCTTCGGTGACGGCGGGCGGTGCGACGGGTTCTGCTGGCACCCCGAAACCCTAGCGGGCCGGTCCGCCGAGAGCGCGCAGCCGCGAGGCGTGGGCTGCGCGTAGGCTGTCCCGGTGGCTGATCTCCTCGTCTGGATCGACTGTGAGATGACTGGGTTGGACCTCGGCAGGGACAAACTGATCGAGGTTGCGGCACTGGTCACCGATCCCGACCTCAACGTGCTGGGTGACGGTGTCGACGTGGTCATCCACGCCGACGAGGCGGCGTTGGAGGGGATGCCGGAGGTCGTGCAGACCATGCACGCCAGGTCCGGCCTCACCGAGGAGGTCCGTCGTTCGGTGGTCACCCTCGCCGAGGCCGAAGACCTGGTCCTGGAATACGTCCGCACCTTCGTCAAGGATCCGCGTACGGCGCCGCTCTGCGGCAACTCGATCGCCACCGACCGGGGCTTCATCGCCCGGGACATGCCCCGCCTCGACGCCCACCTGCACTACCGGATGATCGACGTGTCGTCGATCAAGGAACTCTGCCGCCGCTGGTACCCCCGGGTGTACTTCGGCCAGCCGCAGAAGGGTCTCGCGCACCGGGCGCTGGCCGACATCCGGGAGAGCATCCGGGAGCTGGAGTACTACCGGCGCACCGTCTTCGTTCCGCTGCCCGGCCCGGACGTCGAGACCGCCAAGGCCATCGCCGCCGAACTCTGACCCCTGCCGCGCTGACCGGCAACCCGCTGGACGTGCCCGGCCGTGGTGTGGCTATTATTGGTCCGCACCCCGCCCGGAGCGATCGACCGGGCGACGGCGGCATGGTGGCTGTAGCTCAGTTGGCAGAGCACCGGGTTGTGGTCCCGGTTGTCGGGGGTTCAATTCCCCTCAGTCACCCAGTTGGTTTCACGACTCAGGCCCCCTCTTCGGAGGGGGCCTGAGTCGTTGTCGGGCGAAGTGGGGGACCACGCGAAAGCCCCCTCCGAAGAGAGGGCTTTCGTCGGCTTGCTCAGGCGGTCGGCGTGGGGGACGGGGTGACAGTCCCGTCCGGGGTCGGAGTGGTGGCGTCCGGGTCGGCCGGAGGCTCGTACGGAAGGGCGCTGCCCTTGACGTACTCGTCCCAGCTCATGTTCCAGTCGGTCCAGCCGTTGCCGTTCTGGAGCTTGCGCTCGGTGCCCTTGACCGTGATCGGGTCGCCGATCTGGGTGTTCTTGAAGAGCCAGTCGCCGTTGGCCATCGACACGTTCACGCAGCCGTGCGACACGTTCGTGGTGCCCTGCTGCCCCTCGGACCAGGGCGCCGCGTGGATGAACTCCCCGCCCCAGGTGAGGCGCTGCGCAAAGTCGATCTTGGTGCGGTAGCCCTCATCGGGGCCCAGCTCCTCGAACGTGTCGAAGACCGTCTTGCGCAGCTTCTCGATCACGACCATGGTGCCGCTGGACGACGGGGTGCTCTTCTTGCCCAGGCTCACCGGAATGGTCTTGATCACGGAGCCGTTGCGGGTCACCGTCATCCGCTTGGTCTTGTTGTCCACGGTCATGACCACCGCGGCGCCGATCTTGACGTCCACCGAGAGGTCGGCGCGGCCGTACCAGTCCGCACCCATCGGCAGGCCGCCGGCCTGCACCCGGTAGGAGACCTTGGTGTTCGGCTTCCAGAACTCCTTCGGCCGGTACCGGATCTCGGTGGGACTGACCCAGTGCCAGATCCCCTCCTGCGCCGGGGTCGAGGTGACTGTCATTCGGCGCTGCACGTCGTCGCGGTAGTCCTCCGGGATGGCCCGGCTGAACTTCACGATCAGCGGCATGCCCACCCCGACGACCTGGTTGTCGCCCAGGAAGCTGCTCACCCGTACCTGATTGCCGGGCTTGGCCATTGTGGTGAAGGTGCTCGTCGCGGTGGCCGGGCGTCCGTCGTCGCCCTTGGCGGTCACTGTGGCCGTGTAGCTCGTGCCGTAGGCCAGCGCGCCGGTCGGCAGCCACGACTTGCCGTCCTTGGCGAGGGCACCCTCGACAGCCTTGCCGGCGGCGTCCTTCAGCTCGACAGCGGTCTCCACGGCGTCCTTCGTGGTGAAGGTGATGCCGGTGGACGCCGGCACGTCCTTGGCGTCGGCCGCCGGCTCGCTGATCGTCGCGGCGGCCTTCGGTGCCGGGTTCTCCCCGCCGCCGTGCCACGAGGACGGCTTGCCGCCGTCGCCGTCGGTGCAGGCCGAGGTGAAGGCCAACGCCACGGCGAGAAGCCCCGCCGCGAACACGCGGCGTCGCCCACCGGGCCTGATCAGCTGGTCCTGGCTAGCTCGCATGCATTCCCTCACAGTTGTGGTCGCTGCCCCATCGTCTCTTACTGACGCGCCAGAGCCGGCCCCGGTTGCCGAGGGTGAACCGAAACACGCCATCAATAGTGCCCGAATCCTGCTACTATCCGGCGTTTCGTGAGCCTGGTTCGTCTCCGTACCGGGAGCGTGGGGGTCGCCGCGCAGTCATCGAGCGGCGGGAGTGCAAGGGTACGCCGGCCCGGCCAACGGCCGAGCCGGCGCAACGAGGCCGACGGCTCAGACCGCCGGGCCGGCCCCACCACTGGGCACCGGCAACGCGCTGCCCTTGACGAACTCCGACCAGCTCAAGCTCCACGCCGTCCAACCGTTACCGGCGGCGATCCTGCGCTCGGTTCCCTTGATCGTGATCGGGTCACCGATCCGGGTCTTGTCGAACAACCACCTGGCGTTCGCCATCGACACGTTCACGCAGCCGTGCGAGACGTTCTGCCGCCCCTGCACGTGCTCCGACCAGGGCGCGGCGTGGATGTACTCGCCACCCCAGGTGAGCCGCTGGGCGAACTGGATGTCGGTCACGTAGCGGTTGGCCGGATCCGGGTCGTCGCGGGTGTCGAAGACGGTGGCTTCCTTCTTCTCCATCACCACCAACGTGCCGCTCGACGACGGTGTGCTCTTCTTGCCCAGGCTCACCGGAATGGTGCGCACCGCGGCGCCATTCTCGTACACAGTCATCTTCTTGTTGGCGTTGTCGACCTTCATCTCGAACGATCGGCCGATCTTGGCGGTGGCCTTGCGGTCGATGTCGCCGTACTTGCCGTTGCTCAACGGCATCCCCGCCAGCGCGATCCGCACGGTGATCGTGGTGCCCGGCTTCCAGTACTTCGGAGCCCGGTAGTAGGCCTGCGTGCCATTGCTCACCCAGTGCCACGCGCCCGGCTGCGGCGGGTCGGTCTGGACGAACATCCGCTTCTGCACCGCCGCCCGGTCCTTCTTCGGGATACCCGGGTGGAACTCGGTGACCACCGGCATGGCCACCCCGTAGCTCTTGTCGTCGAAGAGGTACAGGCCCGAACCGATAGTCGACTTCGGCTTGGCCATCGTGGTGAAGCTGCTGGTGCCCTGGCTGCTCGTGCCGTCCGACGCGCTCGCCGTCACAGTTGCCGTATAGCGGGTGCCCCACTTCAGCGGAGCTGACGGCACCCAGGACGAACCATCGGTACGCAGCTTGCCCTCGATCGAGCCGCCGCCGTCCGCCGTCAGGGTGACCGCGGACACCTTCCCGCCGTCCGGGAGCTTCGCGCTGATCTCCGTACTCACCGGCCTGTTCTTCGTGCCGTTCGCCGGGCTCAGCGTGAGCGCTGGCCCACTCGGCGTGCTCGGTGTCGAAGGTGCGGCCGAGCCAGGGGTGGCGCTCACGTCCGAGGACGCCCCGCCAACGAATTCCGGCTTCTTCTCGCCGCCGCCGCATCCGGTCAGTGCCAGCGACGCCGCCAGAGTCAGGGCGCCCACCACCGCCCCGGCTCGCGTGAACCGTGCCATGCCCACCTCTGTTCTCGCGTACCTGGCGGACATCGTGCCGCATCACCGCCCCAACCCACGCCCCGATCTTGACGGCGGTGGCCGGTTTGGGGCTTTTTGCCGGCAAAGCTCGACCGAAGGGGGGACCCGGGTAACCGAATTGGAGCGCGCCTTCCGGGGGTGCTAATGTTCTCTCCGTTGCCGACGAGCGCCGCTAGCTCAACTGGCAGAGCAGCGGACTCTTAATCCGCGGGTTCGGGGTTCGAGTCCCTGGCGGCGCACCAACGATCAAGGTCCTGACCTGGTGGTTCACACTGGGGCAGGGCCTTTTTCGTGTGCTTCGGTGGTGGGCGGTCGCTCGGTGGGTGCTCGGGAGCCGTTGGACCGGGTCGGCGTTGCCGGAACACGTCGTTGTCCCGTGGATGCCCGCGCTCATCGTCATTTCTGAGGTGGCCATCCTGTACAGGGCGTTGAGGTGGCCATCCTGTAAAGGGCGTCAGGGCCTCGGCGCATCCGACCGCCGAGGCGTCCGCCGCGCTTCTTCGAGCATCCAGGCGTTGGCGATTACGCTGGTGAGGTGGGGGGACAGCTGCGGGTTCGCGTGCAGGGGGATCTTTATCACCCGGTGGTGCCGCCCGGAGCCGTGTATGTGGGGCGGCAGGGGTTCGGGCTGCGGCGTTCTCCCTGGGCCAATCCGTTCAGCCTGCGGAAGCATGATCGGGCGGAGGCGTTACGCCTCTATCGGCAGTGGCTTGTGGGGCAGCCGGCCCTTGTTGACCGGGCGCGGCGGGAGCTTACGGGGAAGCAGTTGGCGTGCTGGTGCCGCGTCGAGGATTCGTGCCATGCCGACGTGCTGGCCGACATCATCGGTTGAGGTGCAATCGGTATCGCGAGGTGGGCCGTCTCGGTGCGTAGACACCGCCAATGCTGAAGGACTGCGGTCTTGCCGCTTGGTTGCCTACGTAGAAGGCGACGTCGCGGTCGGCGGCGCAGAGCTGGGTGAGGAACTTGTTTCTCAGCTGTTCTGCGGCCTCCGCGTCGGTGAGCTGGTCTAGACGACGTTGTAGGGCGACGAACTCCCAGTCCCAGAGTGTCTGTTGGTGACCGCGGCAATGACGGTCTGCGCAGCGATAGCGGTAGGCGCCAGTGAAGCGTGGTGCTTGAAGCGGGCTGCGCTTGGCCGGTTCCAGTAGGTCGAGCTGGTTGAGGTAGCCAGCGATCTTCTTCCGATCCTCCGCCGACCAGCCGGGATGGCGCTTGACCTGAAGAGACGAGATGTCGGCCACGCGAATCAGCGCGATCGATCGTGCGCTCCGGTCGTCGCGGGCCTGTTTGTTGAGCCAGCACATGGAGTCTTCGACGAGCGGATCGAGGAGGTTTCGACGCGACTGTCGGCTGGCGATGTGCCGCTCGGTGGTGATGGTGTCCACGATTGGCTTCCAGCTCTCGCGCCGCTGGTCCTGACTGGCTGGCAGTGCGTCGACGTGGATGATGTCGTACTTGTGGAACTTGCCTTCGTCGTCGAGGTCTCGATAGTGGACCGGGTAGAGGCGAATCCAACCCGTCCAGGGCGGGTCCATGCCCAGTGCCCCGACGCAGACCGTCTCGCCGTACCGCGCGGAGGGGTTGGGTGCCGCCTTCACTGTGATCAGGAGGCGGAGTGTCGCTGGTCGTGCCAGGACTGGCTTCGGTCTCGAATCTTCGTCGGTGCTCGGTCCCCACAACGGAAGCTGTTCCAACGGAACCACCCATATCGCTAAATGCAGCTGCCCAGGCACGTTTAGTTACATAGACGGTCTCACATTTGAATGGATCCGGCACTAGCCGGCAGGGGTGAGGGTTGGCCTCTCAGTCAAACGCCGGCGCGCAGAACTCATCTTTCTCATTACTTTTAGTAACCGCTGCCTCGGCCCGTGGTGCGCCATTGCTGGGCCGGAAAGGCGCGTGTCAGGCGTTCCTGGAGATTGGTGCCGCGGTGCAGCGCTCTTTGTGGAGATCAACTATTGGGGGTTTGGTTTGACCGTTTCGCCTCTTCCGTCCTCAGCTCTTCGGCTGATTCCGTGAACAGTGATCTCCAAAATCGGCCCCAAAACCACGGTTTGGATATGCGGGTGCTCGCACGGCCCGTTGACGCCTCGCTCAATGGCCTCCGGCGAGCGTTGTCTCCGGTCACGGTGGTCCCGGTTCCCGATCTTGCGATCAGGGCATCGACCACTCTCTGTTACAGCCTTGGCGAACAGGATGTCGGACCGCCGGGGCTCGGAGGGATCATCAGGGAATGGGTGACCAGGATGCCGTGCGGCGGCTGTCGCCGCGGCGGTGGCGGATCCTGTCGTACCTGGCACAGCATGGGTCCGCGTCGACGCTGGACGTGGCGCTTGTCTGCGCGGTGTCGCGGCTGACCGCTCACCGAGACCTGGTGTGGCTGAACGAGTCGAGACTGGTGCGCCGAGAGCGCTCGGCGGAGGACCGGACCCATACCTGGTGGTACGGGGTCACGGCCGAGGGGACCGAGGTGCTCCGGCACGCCCTGACGGCGTCGGGGCGGCCGGTTCCGTTGCGGTTGGGTCAGCGGTCCTCCGGTGTGGCGGATGCTCTGCTGTTCCTGCCGTTGGTCGAGGTGTCGCGGCGCAACTCGGGGCGGTGCGAGCTGTACCAGTGGCTGGCGACGATGGAGACCTCGTCGTGGTTGCGCCAGCACGACCTGGCGCAGCTGCGGGCCGACGGCTACGGCGTATGGCTGCAGGACGGGCGGTGCCTGCGGTTCCTGGTACACGTCGACCGCGGCCCGACCGGCGACGTTGTCGCCGAGTACGAGCGGCCGGCGTCAGGGCTGGGTGGACTGTTGGGCGGCTACCGGCGTGCGGACCGGCTGGTGCCGGTCGGGGCGGTCCTGCTGATCGCGCAGGACGCCGAGCGGGAGGAACGGCTGCGTGCCGGCCTGCTTCGTGGGCCGCTGCCGAACGTTGTCGCCACGACCACACGGCAGTTGTTGTATCGCCACTGGCCGGACGAGCAGGTGTGGCAGGTGCCGGGCGAAGGCGGCAGGCGCCGCCTCATCGAGGTCGGATCCTGAAGTCACCGCGTGACGATGCCTCGGCCGCTGCCAGCCCTCTGGTCCTGACGAGGTCAGCGGCGTGGTGCTGGAGTCAGCGGCGTCGTGCTGCCCTGCTACCCCTACGCTGGCGGCATGAGGGAACCAGCGCGGACCGGACCTGGTAGGTGCTGATGAACCGGCGCGCGGCGGCACCTGCCGAGGCGATCCCTGACGCGATCCGGGCCGATGTGGAGGCGCTGTGGCGCTACCACGACATGCGCCACGAGTTGCGCCCGTGCGACGTTGGGATCGGGTTGGGCAGTCACGATCTCGGCGTGGCCGTCATCGCGACGCGCCTGTTTCACGAGGGCCTGTTCCCAAGGATCGTGTTCACCGGCGCGAACGCCCCAACGACCGTCGAGCGGTTCCCCCGTGGAGAAGCAGTGCACTACCGCGAGTACGCCATCGAGCAGGGCGTATCCGCGGAAGCGATTCTCGTGGAGCCTCGTGCCACGAACACCGCCCAGAACCTGGAGTACTCGCGTCAGCTCCTGACCGAACACCGGATCCCGGTAAAGTCGGTGCTGATCATGTCGCGGCCCTACCAACAGCGTCGGGCCTACGCCACCTGCAGGTTGATGTGGCCGGAGGTCGATGTGGTCTGCGCGTCGAACCCACTCGAACTGGACGACTACGTGAGCAGCATCGGCGACCCGCGGCGGGTGGTGGACATGCTGGTAGGCGACACGCAGCGGATCGAGGTGTACGCGGAGCGCGGGTTCGCGATCCCGCAGGAGATTCCGGACGAGGTGCGGACGGCGTTCGAGCGCCTGGTCGCGGCTGGCTACACGAGCCGGCTAATTTGAGCCCAGCTACCAGCGCGGTCCTCCCGACCGGACGCCCATCCGGTCGCTGAGTTCGGCGGCCAGTCGGGGTGGCCGCGGACGGGTGAGGATGTCGCGGACGAGGTCGCGGGAGAGCTGGTGGTAGCGCACCTGGTCAGGGCCGATGACCTCGGCCTCCAGGAGCGCCGTGAGCGCGTCGTCGATGCGGTTCCACCGGGCAAGGGCCCGGGCGGTTTCGATGGCGTGCCGAACCTGCCGCTCGACGGGCACGGTGCTGGTGTCGAGTGTGGCGCCGATGGCGATGGCGCGCTGCACGTCGCCGAGTTCCATCGCCACGGTCGTCTTGTGGATCGACACGTTGGTCGGCCCGAAGGCGGTCCAGACGTGGTTGCCATCGGCGCCGAGCCGCTGTGCGGCGGCATCGGCCTCAGCGATGTGGGTGTCAGCGGAGGCGCGGTCGTCGTCTCGGGCGGCGGCCAGCGCGCAGACGAGGTGCAGGCTGCCGTAGACCGACAGCAGCTGCGGAGTGGGTTTGGCGAGCCGTGGTTCCAGGAACTGCGCCGCCGTGGCGGCGAGGCCACGAGCCTGCGCATATTCGCCGATGGACGCCAGGGAGTGCGCGGCGGAGCGGCTGAGCGAGCCGATGACGACGTGGTCGTGGCTGGCGTTGGCGGCGGCCAGCCCTCGGCTGGCTGCGGTCCACGCGAGGTCACCTTCGCCGAGCTTGGTGAGGAACAACGCGGCGAGCTGGTGGGCGTAGGCGGTCATCGCGTGCGCTCGCTGGCCATCGTCTCCGTCGTAGGCCTCTGTGGCGGTGAGGCAGTCGTGGATGAGGTAGGGCAGCCGGCGGGCGAGGGTGCCGTAACGCGAGTGCTGGTAGGCGGTCCAGATCTCGGCGACGTCGTTCTCGATCTCGTGCAGGGCGGGGGCCTCGACGTCCCCCGTGCTGGCCAGCGTCGGGGCGAGGTGACGATAGTCGTGAAGCGCGGCCCGCAAGGCCGGGATGGTCTCGCGCCCTGAGTCGTCCGACCACTCGAACAGGCTCGGTGCACCGATCAGGTCGCCGAGGGACACGTCGAGGGCTTTGGCGATCGCGCGTATGACCGATAGCCGGTCGAGGTCGGCCCGGTTCGTCTCGACCTTGCGTAACCACTCCTGGGTCTTGCCGACCAGACCGGCCAGCACCTCCTGGGAGAGGCCTCGTCGACGCCGGTAAAAGGCGACGCGCTGGCCGATGGTCATGTCTTCCGTCATCCCTCGCACACCATCACCCTGCCCGCTGAATACCGCCGGACCCGGTACGGATTTTCCCGGTCCTCCGTACGGACCGCCCCTACGTTCAGTTCACCCCAGATCACCGGCGCGTGTCGATGCCGGTGTCGGGATGACTAACAGGGAGCTGCAGATGGAGGGATCGATGGGCGGCGCGCCACACCACGGCTTGGGCCGCTGGCTCGGCCCGTCCGGGAGTGAACTGTCTCGGCGTTCTCCCCGCCCGCGTACCGCCATGAGGGCTGCGTGGGTGGGTGATCGGCGGTCTGCTCCCGGCCGCCGTGATGCGGCGGCGGGCTCGCCATTCCCCCGGCGAGCCCGCCGCTCATCGTTCCTGGTGGGGGTGGCGGCATGACGGTGTACGTCTCGCGTAATGCGATGGTCGGCCAGTCCCGGCGCCCCGAGCCCAAGTGGACGTCCTCGCAGGGGCAGGTGCGGCGCGCAGAGCCTCCGCTGCTCACCTTTGTGTGGCGTCGGCTGTTCGAGCAGCAGGCCCGCGAGGGCGGTCGCCGGTGACCGGGCAGCAGCGCCGTCTCGCGGCGAACCGGCTCGCGCCAGCCGAAGTGGAACATCTGCCGATGCGCCCGCTGTGGCTGTGCCGCCGGTGCGGGCAGCCGTGGCCCTGCGGCGCGGCGAAGCTCGCGCTGCTAACCGAGTATCGAGAAGTGCCGGTGAGCCTGTTCCTCTACCTAGCCGGCTGCCTGCACGACGCGATCGACGACCTGCACCGGCTCAACCCGAGCGTCACGGGCAGCGCCGCCGACATGTTCGACCGGTTTCTCGGCTGGCCCGCCCGCCACACCCACGCCTACCGCGTCAGTACCACCACGGCCGCCAGCATCGAAGAGGCCTCCTCGTGAACGGCATCGGCCTCATCAACGTCACTGGCCAGCCGGCGGTCGCCGGCAGCTTCCACACCCTGGTCGTGCAGCCGACGAGCTTTTGCAACCTCGACTGCACCTACTGCTACCTGCCCGACCGGAGATCCCTCCGCCTGATGAGCGGCGCGGTCGCGCAGGCTTGCGCCGAGTCGATCGCCCAGCAAAACAGCGGTCATCCGGTGAGCGTCGTGTGGCACGGGGGCGAACCCATCGCCACTCCCATCGGGTTGTTCCGTGATTTATTGGCCCCGTTCGAGGAGCTTCGGCGCGCGGGGACGGTGCGTCACGAGATCCAAACGAACGCGACGTTGATCAACCGGCAATGGTGCGAGCTCTTCACCGCTTATGGGTTCGAGGTCGGGGTCAGCATCGACGGACCGGGCGCGTTGAACCGGAACCGCCTCGACCGGGCCGGCACGTCAACAGACGCCCGCACTCTGCGCGGCATACAGACCCTGGCCGACGCGGGGCTGAGGTACTCGGTGATCTGTGTGGTCACCCCGGAAACCATCGACCACGCGGAAGCCCTCGTCGACTTCTTCACCGGCCTGCCCGGATGCGAGTCGGTGGGCTTCAACATCGAAGAGCAGGAGGGCGCCGATCGGGCACCGGTGTCGGAGGACGCCGCGTACCGGTTCTGGCAGCGCCTCATCGCACGTCGCGTCGGCGGCAGCCCGCTCCGGATCCGCGACGTGGACCGGCTGGCCGACTATCTCGCCGCCACCCGCACTGGCCGCGTCGACCACGAGCCGTACGAGCCGATCCCGACCGTCTCCTGGGATGGACAGGTGGTGCTGCTGTCACCGGAACTGCTCGGCATCACAGAGCCGCGATACGGCGACTTCATCGCCGGCAACGTCCTTCATCAGCCCATCACCGCCATGGTCGCCGGCGCCGGCGACCTGGACTACGTCGCCGAGTTCGTCACGGCCCTAAATGACTGCGCCGACCACTGCGCCTTCTACGACTTCTGCCGCGGCGCCCAGGCCGGCAACCGCTACTTCGAGCACGCGACGTTCACCGCCCGAGAAACGACCTACTGCCGGACCACCCGACAGGCCCTCGTTCGCGCCGCCGCCGACCACCTCGCCCCTCAAGGAGGAGCACCATGACCAACGCTCTCGCGACCCTCATCAACGCGGCACCCGAGCAACTCGCCTGCCTCGGCGTAGACCCGCAGCGGTCGGTAGCGTCGATCGACGCGGCGAAGTTCGACAACCGCCCCGCCTGGGATAACAAGGGTAAGTTCGACAGTCGACCCGGCTGGGACAACTGGAACAAGAAAAAGTAGCCCCACCACGGGACGCGCGGGGTCCGTGCCCACCCCGCGCCCACACAGGTTGAGGACACATGCGCACCACCACGATCGGCGACGTGAAGGTCCTACTGCCGGACCTCGAACCGGACGACCTCGACACCACGACGGACCTTGACGGCGGCCTCACCGAGGCCCTCGTCGAGGGCGCCGCGTGGCACGGCTCGCACCTTGAGGACGCCCGCATCCGCAGCAGTCTGATCACCGGTGTGGACCTGAGCGAGAGCACCTGGGAAGCCGGGAGCCTCTACGGCTGCGAGATCACCCGCACCGACTT